>NZ_JAJKFQ010000026.1:163893-530308 GCF_020966635.1 Stieleria sp. JC731
GGTTGCTATCAGCCCCAAAGCGCCAGCGTGCGGTTGGGTGGGATCGTCGACCAACGCCCGTTGCGAACCGCGAGCTAGCGCTCTGCGGCTGATAAGATTTCGGCGATGGTGATACATGATCAGCCGCGACGCGCCAGCGTGCGGTTAGGCGGGCAGGATTGATCGGCGCCAAATCCATGCAACCGTCGCTAGCGCGATACCGGCTCAGTTTGGATCGTCGCTATCAGCCGCAACGCGCCAGCGTGCGGTTCAATGTCTTCCAAACGGCCTAGCGGCTTCGGCGTGACTGCATCCAGTATGCGTACTCTTTGACTGTCACGATCGCGTCTTTGTTTGCGTCCGCTTCGATAGGGCTCATCAACATCTTTTCGTATTCGCTTTTGACCAACTGCTTGTCGTTGTTCTTGTCATAGCGACCGATAATGCGCTCGGCATAAGCCATCATCTTCTCGTCGACTTCGCCAACCGGACCTGATGAAGCAGCGGCTGCTCGTGGAGATGAGTCCGTATCACCACGGCTGGACGCCATGGATCCACTGCTGGCCGACGAGGCGTTTTCTTCGACAGCTTGGTAGGCTTCCGAGATCGTGATAAATCCATCGCGGTTTAAATCCGAACGAAAGAATTCTTCAACCGTTTGGTCGTCCCACTTCTCGGCAAACTCAGCCATTTCGATCTGGCCATCGCGGTTTTCGTCTTTGTCGGCAAAGTAGCCCGGCAGGTCCTTTGGCAAATCCGCCTCGGTCAGCACTCGATAGGATTTTCGTCCGCCATAAACGTCAACGATTTCGGCTTCGCCACCACGGTCGCGACCGCGATCTCGATTGCGATTATCGCGTCCGGAATCTTCTGCCGTTTCACGACGACGCGCATAGCGAACGGCCAGTTCGCCTTCGGTCAGGCGTCCATCTTTGTTGCGATCGAAATCCAATGGGTTGCCTGACATGCGGCTCGAAATCTCGTTCTTGTCCAGCACGCCATTGCGGTTTCGGTCATAGCGTCGGATCGTATTCCGCGCGTCTTCACGGTCTTTTTCTGTCACGGCAACGGACATCATTTCCGCAGCAGCCCCAAAGCCGAGCAGGGTGGGTGCGGCCTCTTCGTCTTCTTCCATGCCGAAGCCGGGAACCAAAAGTTCAGGGGTTAGCCCTTCATCACCGTTGGAACGTGAGCCGCCACGAGAGGAATCGTCACCGCCACCTTCACGCATTTTTTGGAACGCTTCGGTGACCCGTTTGATCGAAATCGGCTGGCCCGGTTTGATGCTCGAATCAGTCGATTGCAGACGCTGGATCAGAAACTGCGCCGGGCCTTGCTGTTCGTCGGGATCAATGGTTCCGTTGCCGTTTCGGTCCAAGCGAGTCAGGAAACTGCTGGGATCAAATCCGCCCCGGCTTCCACCACGCCCGCCCCGATCGCCACCGCGGTCACCCCCACCACCGGGAGGTCCACCGGGGAATCCGCCACCGGGAGGACCGCCACGAAAGCCTCCGCCGGAAGGCCCACCGCTGGGAAATCCACCCCCAGGGAAGCCCCCTCCGGGAGGTCCGCCACGAAATCCGCCACGGCCTCCACCTTCATCATTTCCTCGCTGAGCGAAGGCGGATGTGGGGGTGAAAATTAGCGAAGCGGCGAAAATGCCGCGGACGAAAAGTTTTTGTGCGTTCATAGATGATGAAACCATCGCTGTGCGAAAAGGTTTCGATCGTCAAAACGCAAGACGCGAAGGACGACCGATCACGCAAATTTTAACAGAGCGTACTTCTTTTTACCGCGCCGCAGCACCATCACAGTCTCACTTGCGAGGTCAGATTCGGTCAATTTGAGGTTCATGTCGGTTACGCGCTTATTATTCAGGTACGCGCCCCCTTCCTTGATGCCTCGCCTTGCGTCACTGCTGCTGGATGCCAATCCGGCAAGTTGGAATGCTTCGACGATCCAAAGCCCCTCCCCCGAGAGCATGTCGCGGGAGAGCTGCTTGTTGGGAACATCCGCAAAAATTTGGCCCAATTGCTGGTCGTCCATGGCTTCGATTTCGCCACCGAATAGAACTTTGCTGGCCGATTGAGCCGAACGGAGGCCGGCGTCACCGTGAACAAATTCGACCAACCATTCGGCCAGACGCTTTTGAGCGGTACGGCGAGCCGGATCGGACTGCGTCACTTCGGCCAGTTCGTCGTACTCTTCACGCTCGATTTCGGTCAGGTACGCGATGCATCGCATAACGTCATTGTCATCGACATTGACCCAGTACTGATAGAACTCGTAAGGGCTGGTGCGTTCGGGATCGAGCCAAACGGTGCCTTTCTCCGTCTTGCCCATTTTCCGGCCATCGGTCGTCGTCAGCAGCGGCGCGGTGATTCCGTACACCTGCTTTGACAACATCCGTCGGGCCAAGTCGATCCCAGCGGTGACGTTGCCCCATTGATCGCTGCCACCGGCTTGGATTCGACAGTCGTGATGTTTGCACAAGTAAACGAAGTCATATGCCTGCAGCAGCATATAACTGAATTCCGTGTAGCTCAGTCCGGCATCGCTGCCCAAACGAGCACGCACAGATTCTTTGCCCATCATCGCTCCGACGGGAAAGTTTTTGCCGATGTCACGAAGGAATTCCAGGTAGCTGTAGTCCTTCATCCAGTCGAAATTGTTAAGCAGCATCGCGGCTTGGTCGCCTTCGAATCGCAGATGTTGCCGCATTTGAGATTCGATGCCAGCGACGTTCGCAGCCAGTTGATCGGCGGACAGCAGGTTGCGTTCTTCGCTTTTGCCACTGGGGTCACCGATCATCCCTGTCGCGCCACCGACCAAGGCGATCGGACGGTGACCGGCATTTTGAAACCGGCGAAGCATCATCAATTGCATCAACGAGCCGACGTGCAACGATGATGCGGTGGGGTCAAATCCGATGTAGACGGTTTGCGGGCCCGATTGCAGCAATTTCGCCAAGCCATCTTCGTCGGTGGTCTGATGAATCAATCCACGCCAACGTAGTTCTGAAATCAGGTCTTTTTCACTCATCGCGTTTTGCTTTTCGACTTTGCACTATGGCTTCGGCAACCGTCAGGTCGCCTGGGTGTGTGATTTTTAGGTTTTCGGCGGAGCATTCGACTAAGGCAACGTTCACGCCAGTGCGTGAGACCAACTCGGCATCGTCGGTGGCCGGCCGTCCACGGTGACGCTTATAAGCTTGACGTAAAACGTCCGGTTTAAAAACCTGGGGTGTCTGTGCCATCCACAAGATGCTTCGATCAATCGTCGAACATGAACTGCCTTGGTCAAGTGATTGTTTGACCGTTGCCGTCATCGGCGAAGCCAGGATTGCCGCACCACACTGCAGGGCCTTTTCGAAAACTCGTTGCAATTCATCCGTGTGAACCAGTGGTCTGGCCGCATCGTGGATCGCTACCAAATCGATGTCGTTGTCTGTCGCTAGATGATCTAGACCCGATCCGACGCTATCGGTTCGCTCCGCGCCACCTCGAACAATCTCGATCTGTAGTTGCTCGATAACACGGGACTTCTCGTTTTCAAAGTAGTCACGGTCATCGTCTGAAATCGGCATCACCAGACGTACGACAGCTGGATGTCGCCGAAGCATTTCAGCTGTTTGTTGCCAGATGGGTTTGCCGTCCAATTGAGCGAATAACTTATTTCGCTCCGAACCAAATCGGCGCCCGCTTCCTGCAGCGGGCATGATTACGGCAACGCGACTCGGTGAGGCGGACATCAGTTTTCTAATTCTCGCTTGAACCGGTCACTTCAATTGGCAAACGCATATCGCTGCGTTTGCGTTCGATTTTCAGGCGGGTAACGCAAGGGCCGATCTGTTAGGCCCAAGACTTTGTGCTACCTACCCGTCGACTATCGACGAGCGGCTTCGTGCTTCAGAGGCAACCAAGCCGCATTTTCGCTGCTGCTGGCGACACACTGCTGAATGAAGTACATGCCTTCGACACCGTCGTAGCAGTTGGTGTAGACCGTGTCTTTCTGCTCGACTTTATCACCAGCGGCACGCTTTGCCATCGCGTCAAACGCCGCAGCGTAGACGTTGGCAAACGCTTCAAAGAATGCTTCGGGGTGTCCCGATGGCAAACGGCAAGCCGCAGCCCCCATCGAATTCATGAAAGGTGCGTTGGGGTCACGGGTGAGGATTTGATGAGCCTTCCCGTTTTGGCGGAAGATCATCTCGTTCGGGTTTTCTTGCCGCCACTTCAAAGAACCTTTGGTGCCGTCGATTTCGATTTCGAGATCGTTTTCGCGGCCATGGCTGATCTGTGATGCGGTGACGGTCCCCAAAGCTCCGTTTTCATAACGAATCACTGCGGTGCCATAGTCGTCAAGTTTTCGGCCTTCGACAAACGCCTTCAAGCTGCAGCTAACCTGATCGGGCAACAGTCCGGTCATGTAGCGACCGAGGTTGTAAGCGTGCGTCGCGATGTCACCGAAGGCTCCCGCAGCGCCACTCTTGCTTGGGTCAGTTCGCCATGCCGCTTGCTTTTGATCTTCGGCTTCAAGCGATGTACGCAACCAACCTTGGATGTACTGGGCACGAACGGCGTTGATCTCGCCCAGTTCACCGCTGGCGATCATTTCGCGAGCTTGGCGAATCAGGGGATAACCGGTGTAGTTGTGCGAGAGCGCAAAAACGACATCGCTGTTTTGAAGCGTTTGCAGCAACTGTTCCGCTTGGGCCAAATCGAACGTCATCGGCTTGTCGCAAACGACGTTAAAGCCGGCTTTGATTGCCGCGTCGGCAACTTCGAAGTGAACGTGGTTTGGCGTGGCGATGCTGACGAAGTCGATCCGTTCGCCCTCGGGAAGCTTCAGTTCTGCGTCCAGCATTTCTTGATAGCTGGTGTAAGCTCGGTCTTCGGCGATTCCGTAATCGGGCGCGGATGCCTTCGCACGTTCGGGATTGCTGCTCAGTGCACCGGCAACCAATTCAGCGCGATTGTCTAAGCAAGCGGCAATGGAGTGAACGCGGCCAATAAAGGAGCCTTGTCCTCCGCCAACCAGTGCCATTCGGAGCTTGCGGTTTAGGGGTTCATTCAGAGCCATGGCGGTTTTGTTGACCTCGGTGATGCGAAGGGAGACAATAAACGCTTCAAGGGGAAAAAATCTCAGCAGGTTGCAATCGTAAAGATCCTCCGCCTGCGCTACAATTCCCCGTCAACCGCTTGTCCGGCCCCTCAACTGCTTGTCAGGCTCGTCTTCGACATTCAAACCGTTCGTCTGGAGCTTCGTTCATGACCTTGATCCCAACCGAAACCAATGCCGAAACGTCGTCGGCTGAATCGCGCATCGAAAATCTATCGTCGCGTCGAAAGGGTCGGAAACTTACCGTCTTTTTTGCGGTAACAACACTTGCGGCGACATTTGTTGCCGCTTACTTCGCCGGTCAAACACAAGCCCTGCGTGAAACCAGCTCGGGCACCGAAGTCGGCCAATGGAAACTTCCAGCACTCAACGCAACGGCCGCCATTTCCAGCGAAAAATTTTCGATGGCAACCGGTTTGATTAGCAACGAAGCCGAGGGGCTTTTCGTTCTCGACCACAATTCTGGTCTGTTGCAATGTTCGGTGATGTATCCACGGCTTGGCAAATTCATGGGCCTTTTCACCGTGAACGTCCAAGACGTCTTGGGAACCGGCAAGGGCACTGGCTACATGATGGTGACCGGGCTGGTCGACGCCCCCAGCAGCAACAACAACCCAGTTGCAAACTCCGTGATCTACGTTCTGAATACATCAAACGGTACCTACGCTTGCTACTACATTCCCTTCAACCGAACGTTCTTAAATTCGGGCAAGCCACAGCAGGGTTCATTGGTTCTGCTATCCACCGGTTCGGCTGACCCAGTGATCGACCGGGACGCTCAGCGCTAAATCGACCTCAGCGTTCGATCAGGACGCACACGCACGGCTGGGCGGCGAATCGTGTTGCTGATTGGTTCGAAGTACCGTTTACCAGTTCAGTCGGGTTCGTAATAAAACAAAGAAACGCTGGTGGGGCATTCCTCATCCAGCGTTTTTTTTATTTTGGCGCTATGCAACGAGGCGGTATTGACTCCCTCGAATTGCGACGCGCGGCAAAATCCTCGTTGACCTAAATTGTCACCTAGCTGGGACTGCATTTTACGGATCTGCCGAACTGCGGAGCCTGGACAGGTCATCTGCTGATCGTCGCTTGCCGATTTCCGCGGAATCATTAGCATTTCAGCTGAACGTACCGAACGCCAACGGTGCTCAATTTTGGCGACCATTCGTATCGCCGCTGGCCACCTCATCATCTCGCACGCTCAGGATCCCCGTTGTCTCACGGATTGAATCCCGCCCAATCAGACGCGGTCAACACATTGTCGGGGCCATTGTTGGTGCTTGCCGGAGCCGGAACGGGCAAAACGCGTGTGGTCACGTTTCGCATTGCCAATTTGATCAAACATGGGACGTCTCCTGATCGGATTCTGGCAGTCACGTTCACCAATAAAGCCGCCGGTGAAATGAAAGAGCGGATCGGTGAGCTGTTGGGGTATTCGAAAAAACGCAAAAAACGTGGCGAGAAACGCCCTGAGCCAACCATCAGCACCTTTCACGCACACTGCGTCAAAGTTCTTCGGCGTCACGCGACAGCGCTGGGCTATCCCGACAAATTTTCGATCTATGACCGAAGCGATCAGGAGTCGCTTGCTCGAGCGGTGCTTCGCGAATTGCGTCTGCCCAACACAGCGCTCAAGCCCGGTGACTTGCTGAACATTATCAGCAACTGGAAAAACGCTTCGATCCTTCCCGATCGAGCTCCCTTGGAAGCTTCAAATGACCGCGAGCATTTGGCCGCCGCGGGCTATCGACGTTACCAGGAGGGTTTGAAAAGCCGCGGCGCGATGGACTTTGACGACCTATTGCTGCAGACCGAGATGCTTTTCGATCAGCACATCAGCATTCGCGACGAAGAAGCCAAGCGGTTTGATCACGTCCTTGTCGATGAATACCAAGATACCAACGGTAGTCAGTATCGCATCACAAGGCACCTTGCCGGTGCGCACCGAAATCTCTGTGTGGTCGGTGACGACGATCAATCGATTTATGCCTGGCGTGGTGCCGACGTTACTCACATTCTGAACTTTAAGAACGATTGGCCGGATGCCAAAGTCGTTTGTCTGGAGGCGAACTATCGCAGTTGTGGTTCGATCCTCGAAATGGCGAACCGGCTGATCAAGTTCAATAAGTATCGGCACGACAAGGTCCTGCGTCCGTCACGTCCCGATGGCATCCGTCCGCGTATCGCACAGCACAAAGACGAAATCAAAGAGGCCCAATCGGTTGTTAGTGAGATCAAACACCTGATCGAAAACCAACATATCCAACCACGCGACATCGCGATCTTGTTCCGTACCAACGAACAGCCACGACTCTTTGAAACCGAGCTTCGTAAAGCGAATGTCCCCTACGTGATGTTGGGTAGCCAATCGTTTTTTGATCGGCGCGAAGTGCGTGACATGGTCGCTTACCTCAAGTGGATCGACCAACCCGACGATGAAGTCTCGTTGCTTCGTGTTATCAATACACCGGCACGCGGCATCAGTGCCAAAGCGGTGAAGACGTTGATGGAACATGCCGTCGCCGCGGGCGTTCCCATTTGGCAGATCATGCAGAAGCCAGATTTGGTTGCCGATCTATCCCCAGCAGCACAGCGTGGTGTCGAGCAGCTCAAGTCGATTCACGCCGACGTCAACACAAGAGCTAAAAGTGATTCGCTGGCGGCGGCGATGGAGACCCTGCTGACTCAAACCGCTTACAGCGACGAAATCAACCGTTTGTACGACGAACCCGAAGATCGTCAAAACCGCATGGCGTCGTTGGGAGAGGTTACCAACGCGATCTCGGCTTTCGAAGATGGTCGCGATGACGCTGACTTGACCGGGTTCCTTGCCGACATCGCTTTGTCGGGGCGTGAGATGGGAAACGAGAAAGACAAGCTAGCGATGCAAAACGCGGTGTGGCTATTGACGCTACACGCCGCCAAGGGACTGGAGTTCCCTGTCGTCTACATGGTTGGGCTCGAAGAAGGCCTGCTGCCACATTCACGTAGCGTTAAATCGGGACGTGACGAAGACATCGCCGAAGAGCGTCGTCTTTGCTACGTGGGAATCACCCGCGCCCAGGAAAAACTGACCATGTCACTCGCGTTGACCCGCCGAAAATGGGGCAAGGCACGGCCGACAATCCCAAGTCAGTTTTTATACGAAGTGACCGGACAGGCCGAAAATGCCAAGAAGTACCAACGCAAACGCGGGACTCCGGCCCGATAGTGAGTCCAACCTGCGGGCGATGGCTTGCAGTTGACGGTTTAAAACCTTGCCAGATTTCGCAGGTAGGAAACGCCGTGGGCGATCTCGTCGATTGTCGAGTCTTCTCGGCCGACGATCATCGGTCCGCTAAAGTCTGCGTCGTCGAGTGTTGCCAATAGATGCGGGTAGTCGACGGTGCCTTCGCCAATCGGAACACGAATTCCACGCCCGGCAGCGAGGTCCAGGACGCCATCGGTGGCACAAACGACTTGGACGCGGGATTTCAGCTTCGCTAATGATTCGATCGCATCATGGCGATTGACGACCAGCTGACCGGGGTTGAAAGCAACCGCGACGAAACCTTCGTCGTCTCTATCCAAAAGTTGCGCCAGAGTCTCGCCTGATTCGGCCCCCGTTTCAGCGGCTAAAAATGCCCCGACACGTGCACCGTAACGGCCGAGGTCTTGCATCACCGATTCCAAGGTTTCATATCGAGGATCGGTAATTTCTTCAGGTACGTAACCGATGTGATTGATGACGGCCGATGCGCCCAATTTGTAGGCAAGCTGCATCGCTGACTTCGTCGCATCAATTCGCCGTTGCAAGTCTTGCGGATTGTCATACCCACGACGCGTTTGAAAACGGAGGCTGGCGACACGCAGGTTGCGTTCATCAAGTAGCTTCTTCAGGTGTCTTAAACCGGTTTCGGTCAAGCTATCCGGATGAACTTCGCCACGACCGTTTAACTCAACCGAGCCAACGCCCATTCTGGCTGCCACATCAAGTGACTTTTTCAATGGCAGTTTCAAGGCGTCCAAGCGGATCGCGATTTTCGGTTCGGTCATGAGACTTTACAACGATGAGGCAGTTTCGAGCATGGAAATTAGCGTTCGATTGTGAACCAAGCAAGCACGAGATGAACAGGGCGAGGCGAACAGACGGATGTTTGGTCGGCAAAGCAATCGTTTTAAGGGGAAGGCTTTAGCCTACGTCCCAGATCTTTCCTAATCGCCTATGATAGTGACTTGATTCGACGTCTCGATTCGACGTCCAGTCAGACAGTCCGACTTTTTGCTCTGAGTGTGATATTGATGGCTGATCCTGCGAAACGAGTGGATGAACTTCGCGACGAAATCCGCAAGCATGACAACGCGTATTATGTGCTCGCCCAACCGACCATCACCGACCTGGCATACGACCAGCTGCTGGACGAACTTCGTCAGCTTGAACAGCAGCACCCGCAGCTACTAACCGCGGACTCACCAACGCAGCGAATTGGCGACGAACCCGTTCCACATTTGGAACAGGTCGAACACTCCGTTCCCATGTTATCGATCGATAACACGTACTCCATCGAAGAGCTACAAGCGTATTTTGAGCGGACCGAAAAGCTGCTCGAAGGGCAGGCAATCGGTTGGGTGATGGAGTACAAAATTGATGGGGTCGCCGCTTCGATTCGCTACGAAGACGGGCAGTTGACTCGGGGCCTGACGCGTGGAAACGGAGCCGTCGGTGACGATATCACGCACAACATACGCACGATCCGTGATCTTCCGCTGCGAACGTCGGGCGATACCGCACCCGCCGTGCTCGAAGTCCGTGGCGAAGTCTACATGACAAACGAGGATCTGTCGGAGCTCAACAATCGCCAAGTCGCCTCTGGTGGTGAGCCTTACAAGAACACTCGCAACGTCACCGCGGGGACAATTCGGTTGCTCGACCCGGCGATCGCGGCCCAGCGCAACCTGCGTTTCTTTTGTCATGGCGTCGGCCAAGTCGAAGGACTGCGAGCGACAAACCACATGGAGTTTCTTCGCGAGGTCGCCTCCTACGGAATTCCGATGACTCCGGATGTGAAAGAGTTCAAGCACTGGAAAGACGCATTGTCAGCAGTGCAAAAACTGGAAGAGGCGATGCCAGATTTGGCATTCGAGATCGATGGGATCGTCTTCAAGGTCAACGATTTCGCGCAGCGTGACGAACTGGGGATGCGCAGCAAAAGTCCTCGTTGGTTGATTGCCTATAAATTCGAACGCTATGAAGCCACAACGGTCCTGGAAAAGATCACCGTTCAAGTCGGTAAAACGGGCGCGATCACTCCGGTTGCTCACTTAAAGCCGGTCAACATTGCCGACACAACCGTCTCGCGTGCTTCGCTGCACAATGCTGACGAGATCGAACGTTTGGACGTACGTGTGGGCGACGTCGTCGTGGTTGAAAAGGCTGGCAAGATTATTCCCAAAGTCGTCCGCGTTGAAAAACACGAGCGTTCCAAAACGCTGCGCAAGTTCAAATTTCCTGACCAGTGTCCCGAATGTTCGACCGAGCTAGTTCGTGACGAAGGCGGGGTCTACATCCGCTGTCCCAACCCACAGTGCCCGGCCCAACTGAAACAACGATTGATTTATTTCGGAAGTCGTACCGGCATGGATATTGATGGGTTGGGTGAGGAAGTCGTTGATTTGTTGTTGTCGCATGAACTCGTTTCCAGCTACGCCGATCTTTATCGATTACAAGTCGAACAACTCAGCGAGCTCGAATGGAAGAAGCAGCGCAAAGGAAAAGATGGCAAGCTTGTCGAAGTTAAGTTTGGAAAACGCAATGCGGAGAACCTCGTCAAAGGCATCGAGAAAAGTCGCCAGCGCGGTCTTGCACGCGTCTTATCGTCTATCTCGATTCGCCACGTTGGCCCGCGCGTTGCGAAGCTGATCACTGCGAAATATCCGACCATCGAATCGCTGCAGGCAGCCAGTACGGAAGACCTTGCAGCGATTCACGAGATCGGCGAACGGATCGCTGAGAGCTTGCATGAGTTTTTGCACGATGACTATGGCCAGCAAATCATTCAGCAGTTCGCCGATGTCGAAGTCAAACTATTTGATGATGTCGAGGTATCTGAATCTGGCAACCGTCCGCTCGATGGCAAGACGCTTGTCGTAACAGGCACTTTGAATCACTACAAACGTGATGAAATCAAAAAGCTGATCGAGCAACTCGGCGGTCGGGCATCGGGAAGCGTCAGTAAGAACACGGATTATCTGGTCGCTGGGGAGAAGGCGGGCAGCAAGCTCGATAAAGCGAACCAGCTGGGAGTCAAGGTGCTCTCTGAAGATGAATTTCGACAGCTAGCCGAAGGTGAGTAACGTATCACCGTCGATCGACGGTGATGTTGCTTTAAATCAACATCGCGTCCCACCTGGTACGACCCATCCAATCGCCTTGGAGCGTTTTGTAAGCAGGGCTGTACTTGGAATTGATGAAAATAGAGTGACAGAAATGGGAGGCCGATCGAGCCTGGAAATGTTGACGTACGATTTTGCGATTTTCGAGTCAAAGTTGGCGAACATTGCGAGGGTAAGATGATCGAAAAATTCATTCAGGAAAATCAGATTTTTGTCGGTCTGGCGCTCATTCTGGGTGTCGGGCTGCTCGCGTCTATTTTCTCGCTCGGCGGTTTTGACGGCCATTCATCGAGTGACTGGAGTGGTGACTGTGACGGCGATTTCGGCGACTTTGACTAGGTTCAGCATGAAATCTGAAGCGGATCAATTGGAACGTGATGCAGGGAGCTTCAAAGTGAGAAAAGCTTGACCGGAGCAGCGGGAGCGAGGTCGAGATAGCCGAATTGGCGACCAAAGATGAAAATGTTTCGAAACGGCGTGAACTTGCTGAGGGTAAACGTACGAAACAGTCAGGTACGTCGATGAAGCGAGTGTTAAAAAACCGAGCATCGAAAGCCGATCCGGGCCTTGTTGGGCAGCCGGATGTTTTGTAAATAATGTGCCTCGCAGGAAGCACTGCAAAAAACAAAAAGGCGGCATAGCTCAGCTGGTTAGAGCAGCGGAATCATAATCGTATGAAACCGCTGCTTTTTGCATTTAATACCACGTTTTTACGTGAGTTTCTAGTCCTCGACCGGATTGCAGCGGACCCTAACGACCGTCACTGACGGTAGCTCACCGTCATGCATCTGATCACCGGCGCATCGGTCACCGTCATATCGAATCTTCACTCGGTGTGGGACAACTTCTACGTCAACGCCCACGCTCTTGTATGCGATCGCTTCACTGATCGCCTTGTCTTTTTTCATCAGCCACGGACCATCATTTCCCGTCCTGATGAATCTGATTTTGTACTGCATCTTCACTGACACATTCAGCTTGTGGATTGGAAAAGCGAGTGAAGTTATTTGCATGAACGCAAAGGTCAAAAGCAAACCTGACGGCAGTAGGTGCGAATAACCGTTTCTTAACACAGAACTGTCTACAGACCCCTCAACCGACGTTGCTTCGTTTTCTCAGAAGTGCAGTTGACTAAAAACATCGCGTAGCTACATTTCAGAAACAGTCCTGTTTAGGGCGTAGATCGGTTTTAAGTAAATCTCCCACGGAACGGCAAATGCTTAGCGACTTTATCAAGTCAGTCCAACTATCCGATGATGAACAACTTCGCTTGATCAAGAATGTGCAGGAGGACAACTGTGAGGAATCACTGATGATGTTGATTCGCCAGTACCTTGATGCGATCGAGTCGATCTGCAATTCAGGCTCGACGAAGTGCAAGCAGACTGCAGAGGAACGCGAGTCACTTGCAGTTGAGGCAGTCATCAATTCCGTCCGCAAGTTCGATGAGAATCGCGGAACCAAACCGAGCACCTACATCTTTCAATCGATGCTGAACTCAGTGTTCGACCGCGATGAAGCAGGTCCGATTCGGATTAGCAAACGGCGGAACCAGGACGGCAAGTTTGCAAAGCGGATTCCAACGCAAGCGATCCATCCCGAAGACAAGGTGTTCAGCGAAAGCCTCGGTCCAGAAGAAGAGGCAGTAGAGGCAGAAGAGAAGGAGATCAACGAGCAGGTTCTGGATCGAATCCTGAACATCCTGTCCGAAGACGATCGGAAGCTTTACGCAGACTACAAGCGACACGGATTCGTCCAGGTGAACCTTGCGAATGAGTATGGGATCTCACGCGGAACAGCCCACAGTCGCATCAAGCGGTTAACGGAACGCATGACCAATGTCGGGCACCGAGCACGCATCGAAGTCATGGCGGAACGCCGCGAAGCTTTGTCGGCCTGCTAGTCCTGAACTTGACTGTTTCCCGTTTCACTCATACCCTTCCACGGAATCACCGATAATGACACTTTCACCCGAGATCCTTAAACGCATCCAGCATCAAGTTCGCGGAGGGTTGCGAACTATGGGAGAAGGTCGGGACATCAACATCGAGTTGACACAGACTCTCGAAAACTTCGGCAGTTTCGAATACAAGACCGTGAAGTTCCTGGTTGGACCGGCTTGCTGCGAAGTTGAAGCGGAGAAGTTTCGGCGGTGGTCGACCGACTTCGCTGCAGATTCAATCACTAACGCCTTAATTGGGAAGCTTCAAACATGAACGCCAAAGAACTCGCGCTACGATGCGCAGCCTGCTTGCAGATGGTCGCGGACAACGAAGGCAAGGTCGATGAATCGATCCGCGACGAATTGATGGAGAGCGTCAACTACACGCTCAGATTGTGCCTCGATGTCATGAACACCGAGGATACCAAACCACCAAACCTTGAACCGGGGAACAACTAAATGTCGATGGTAATCGCTATTGATAAGCTGACTGAGAAACAGCTGCTCAAGGACAAGATTCATAGGCTTGAACACAAGGCAGAATATTTGCAGTTGAAGCTCAACGGCGTGAAGGATCATAACGAAGCCTTGATGCGTAAAACGTCTGAGTTGGAGTGCTACAACAAGACGCTGGAAGCGAGCAACAAAGTGCTTCGAGAAGACTGTGCAGCACTGAACGAGAAGTCTGAGAGGCAGTCGCGCCGATTGGCTAACATGGCTTCGCAAATGGCTCAGTTGGATAAGGACAAGGAGTCGCTGCAGAACGAGATGAAGCGGTTGCAGGGTGATCGCGAATACCTGCGGAAGAAACATGACACGGTCGTGGAATGCCTTGTGCATGCCCGCGAAGAGTGTGAGCAGCTAAAGAATCGCTGCAAGTCGCTTGAATCTGAACTCGGGACGACCAAGCTGATGGCAGACACCGATCGGTTCAACAACGCTCACATGGAATCCGAGGTGACCATCCGTCAGATGCAGGGGGTTGTGGACTCGCAGAAGCTTGCCGACAACGAACGGCAGATCAGCATGATGACGTCCGAGATCAGGTATCTGAACGCCCACGCCAACGCACAGGCGAAGGTGATCTCGAACTTGCAGGAACGTGTACGCACTGCTCGTGATCCTGAAGATGTGGAGCGCATCGCATCACTGCAGATGGTCAACAAGGGGCTGCGGTCTGAGGTTGTTCGACTTCGGAAGGCATCACATGAAGCCTTCGTTGCAATCAACAAGGAGCGTGCGAAGCATGAAGCAGACAAACGCTCAATCATCCGCGAAGCTCGGAATTGGAAGGCGAAGTCCGAGAAATTAGAGAAGCAGCTGGAAGACGCGGACCTAGCCATCGAGGACCTGACGGTGGACATCCAGAACGAACGCGCGAAGTTCAACCGCATGGATGAGCGGCTAGCACACTCGGAGCTAGAAAACCGGAGCCTGCAAGCGGTTATCAAGGACGAGCGTGAGAAGTTCAACCGCATGGCGAAGCAGCTGGCACCGCAGCAGCAGCCTGTCCAGGCTCAATCGGGACAGTCACCGATCGATGCAGGCATTCGGATGTTTGAGTCGCATCACAGGAACTATCTGCAGGATGTCGAGAGCCGCCTATCGGAAGTGAATGTGGGGTCCTGGTGCCACACAATGACAATCGATGCTGCCCTCCGGATGTTTGAGTCGCAGCACAGGAACTATCTGCAGGATGTCGAGAGCCGCCTGTCGGAAGTGAATGTGGGGTCCTGGTGCCACACAATGACACTGGAACGGGATGTGAGCATGTATTGGTTTGCCGTCTACATGCATTCCAAGGGCTACGGCGTGACGAGGTGCGAGGGCAGGGATGGACGCCGTCTCAAAATCTCACTGCTAAACCTTCGCTAGTCCTGAACAGACCCAAACAGACAATCGCCGCGCCGGGAATAGATTTCCGGCGTTTTTTTATGGAATCGCATCAAAATAACTTTTTGGGTGAGTTCCTGATGGGGGATGGGCAAAAAACCTCGAAAAACCGCCGATTGTGGTGGTGAGCCTCCCCAAAATTTTCTACGTGTCAGTTTTTCTCGTTCGGTCAGCTGCTCGCGAACCTACCCCCACCCCCGTTGGGAGGACCCGTCGCATTTTGAGACCGGGCAGTCGCATTCTGAGACGGCGTCGCATTTTGCGATTGCCCTGAATGTGAAGAAACCTTCATGCCAAACGCGATGAAACTGGAAAGATTTTGCCGCGACGCCCAATGTGAAGAACGTGTGAAGACTCGACGGCGCGGGCGGTAGCGTGTCGCCGGCTGCAGCAATTGCCGGTTTCGCGTGCGATTCGACGCCATTGTCGCCTACCGCAATAGGCGTGCCAAACCTGGCGTTCGAGGGTGCTAACAATTTGGGCTTAGTATTTGGGCGTGCTGCGCGAGTCCTGAGCAGGACAGAAAAGGGGAGTAACAGGACTAGAAAAGCGTAGGGCTAGCGTCGATAGTGACTGCGGATCGGTTGCTTCGACCGACCGCCCAACACCCCGCAAACGTCACAAGCAATGTCAATCGGACTAAACGACAGCGAAGCGAAGCTTGCAGCTATCGCCCTAGTTCTCGCCCTATTGAATCTCCTTGCGTGGTCGTTTGCATAACGAGGACTGAATCATGGAAACCGCAACACAAAACGAATGCTCCCATTTTGAAAACGCAAACACCCGAATGACTGCAGCTGCAGCGCGGGACTGGGTAGCCGATATGGGGTTCGAATGCCGTTTAGTCAATTCGCTTCAATATCGCTATCGAATCGAAGTGAAGCAAAACGGCGAATGGCTACCAATCGCAATGGCTAGCCAGACCGCGGGCATCGTCGCCAGTGAGCTATCGCGTTGCTTTGATCGGTTCTACGCATGCCGCGAAGCGCTACCGGGTTGCGATCCAGCGCATACAAACGAGCTACGGTTGGCACTCAGTTTCTTTAACGTGGCTTGTATCCACCGCTGGCGCTCACGGGTCGAATGGATTCTTGCCCGCTATCCCGAATTGATCACTCACGCCGAGTGCGTTTTGTTTGGCGAACGAACCCGATGCGCCGTAGGTGACCGGGAAGCTAACCCAGCATTTACTGGAGCGCTGCAGGCTGCAATTGACAACGCTCGACCCGTCCGCGCGGCGCAGATTGTCACGCAACTGCTGCAAGACGGCGAAGAAGTGTTGATCGGTTATTGTCCCGATATCCGCCACCCCCACAAAACGCGCAGTGTGAAAGCCACTGCAGCGGGTAGCGAGTTTGTTTTACCCGGTGACGGTACTGCGGTTGCCTCCTATCAGATTTACAAGATCCAAACCTTCGGTTGCATTCAAAACTTGCTGCACCAATACGTTTAACTTTTACCCTCCCTAGTCCTGATCAAGACAGAACACCCAAAACGAGACTCAATACAATGGCAAACCGATATTCTCACGCATACCGTGTCGCGCTAGTCCGCGAAGGCAAGATATCCAATCGAACGGCGATCACATCAACACAAACCGCGAGACAATTTGTCGGTGAATACTTCGCGGAACGGGATGATGCGCGCGAGGTGTTCGTTGTATTTATGCTCGACACAAAGCACAAAGTAATTGGCGCTACAGTCGTGACAACCGGAACGCTCGATGCATCGCTAGTTCATCCTCGCGAAGTATTCCAGCCCGCAATTCTCGCTAATAGCTCGGCTATCCTGATAGCCCACAATCACCCGTCAGGCGACCCCAAGCCTAGCAGGGAAGATCTGCAGGTAACCGACCGGATAACCGATGCCGGTAACCTCCTTGGGATCACCGTACTCGATCACATCGTTGTCGGTGACGTATTCCGCGAGGACTGGTCAATCTATTCAGACGTTGTATCCATTCGCGAGGACCGCTAGTCCTGATCAAGACAGAACACCCAAAACGAGACTCAATACAATGGCAAAAAAACAAGCAACATTCAGCACCGATCACATGATTCAGATTCACGAAAACGGCAAACACCTAGGGTATCTTGGGGGCGGCTATCCCCAGCGCCAGCTGATTCACGTTGACCACTTCCCAACGCGCACCGATGCCGAGTGGTTCAAATTCAGTGAGCTAGTTCTGCAGCTGCGCAAGCTGAACCCCGGTCTGCGGTTCACTCCCAAGCCAGCGCGAAAGAATCAACGTCTTTACAAATAACGGCACCACACAAAAACACGGGATAGCAAACGATGGAATTGAACGTAACGGCGCTAGTTGAACGCGCGACAGATCTGATTTATTACTCGGCAAGTGTTGCCGAGTTGGGGAGCGATGCCGGGTCGGTCACTTGGCAAAATGCCGTCGACCGGTCGGAAGAATCGCCATTGATCACAGCCGATGACCAGCTGCAGACCGCGCGGGACTACTTCGCCGAGTTTGGAGCATGGGAGCAAACTGAGATTGACGCATGGAATGCGCACGAAGTGAACGCGCTTCTATTGCAATTTATCAGCGGCGATATCCGTGAGGCTGATTCGCTCGGGTTGCTGTCCGATCCTGCAGCGTATGAGCGAGAAGCGGAGCGGGGGACAATCTCAGGACGGTTGTATTTTGGCGATTGCGGGCAATGGTTTTTCTATGTTGGCAACTGAAGGAGCGAAGACAATGCAAACTCAACATTCAACAGCGCCGGTAATCGGCAGCTATAGCAAGTCGATCGAGGGTGGCATCTCGATTAACTTCGGCACATCTGGCGGCGCGAACTGTGACGACGGTTGCACCCATAAGGGTTCAACTTGCTATGCCGAGCGATTAGAGATCCGACCAGACCGGCAGCAGCTGCGAACGAAGCTAGAACGTCACGAAGCTATGCCGCCGGCGCTCGTTTGCGGGGTAGCAATTTTGGAGATCCAGCGGCTAGTGTTGCTCGGCGCGCCGCCCCCTTGGATTCGCTTCTCAACAGCTGGTAGCCTTCCGCAGCCCGATAGCGTGCGCGGCGATTCGCTGTTCGCTTCACAGTTTCGGGCGCTGCTGCAGCTGTGCGAAAAACACTCAATCCCGGTCCACATTCCGGTCGAGACGTACAGCAAAGCGCGGTTCTATCGCGCTCTAGCTGGATCGCTCGTTGTCATTCGCGAATCGGCGCAGACTCGGGAGCGTTTCTTCACTGCAGCGGGTGCAGTCTCGTTTGCCGATCCGACAGACAAGCGCCGCACAATGACCGAGCGAATCGATCACGCGCGGAACCTAGCGGTTGAGCGGACACGGCGCAGCGGTCGGAAGGCTATCGTCTGCCCTGCAGTGACTGCTAACTTCCGATCGAGACTGGGACAGCGGAAAAACCCACTCGCGAAGTGCGGAAACTGTACCGCCTGTGCTGAAGGTCACATCGACGTTGTCTACCCGTTACACTAATCACCACCAACAAAAGGGAGCACCAATTGATAATCAGGCGAAACCAGCAGCTAACGAAAGATCAGGCAATCGATCCAGATCTAGTCGACTGCGCGGGATGGATTGAACACGGAAAACCGAGCGAAGCGCCCGACGGTTACAACTGTTTTGACTACATCAAAGGCAACCGGTATCTCGGTCGGGACGAATACGGGATTGAGCCTATCTTCGATGTTATCGAAACCAGCGAACTCGCTGCGGCGTTAGGCTATTTGTCGCTCTATCGCAATGGCTCGGGTGAATGGTGCGGCGTAGGCGCAGCCGATCCAAGCGATCGATCCCGAGACGGCGATGAGGAAGGTTTTTTAGTCGCAATTGATAGCGACGAATTGCTAAAAATCGCTCGGGAATTGGACACTAAACAGGAATAACAAAGGAATAAAACATGACAAAACCACCGAAACTAAACCCCGGCGCAGACCTGCACCTAACCGACGGTTACACAATCCAGCAGCACGGACACGGCACATGGTGCTGGGGTCCTGAGGATAACTTCGGTGACGTTGCATCGATCGAGGGCGAAGGATTCGAAACGTCAACGGAAGCGGAAAAACATATGTTTGACACGTTGCGTTTCAAACGGTCTGCATGCGATGCAGCAAACGAAACGCACCGACAGGCCGAAGCGTTCCGACGATCGCAGCGCGGACGCTAGCCGAACACAACACAACCGACCAACGCGAACCCCGTCAGATCAGATCTGACGGGGTTTTTTCGTGCTGCGCAGTCACCTCACAGCTGTTCGGTTGATTCGCGGTTGAGTCTCGATTGAGCCTTTGAAATTAATCCGCAATCCGATCGATAACTTCCGATCGATCAAGTTAATTTCACGCTGCCCCTTGAAATTTTGAAACCCCGCAAATTGCCGAGTGAAACCCGTGTAGAGATATAAAAACTCAATAAATCAACCCCTACACATGTATTCATTCCCTCTAATCGAAAAACCCCGTGTTTTTTGTTTCCACGCATGCGTGAGGCTGATTCGCGTTGAAACCTTCCGACGCAACCAGTGAGGCGACCACTTGCCGCGCAGCTGCAGAACCGATCAGAACCCTAGGGCAGTCCTGAACAGCCCTATCTAGCGCCAGAACAGCCACCATCGCCCGCTCGCGCGTAATCACGCCCGATCTCGTTTGCGCTCGTTAGCGCGGACGCTAGGTGCCTTCTCGACCTTGCACCCCTATCGGTGGCATCCCCGCAGACCGTAGACAATCCGTCTACGCATAGACAGCGTGTCTGCGGATCTTCACGGAACCTTCACAGACTCGATTAGTGGCGGGGATTGTCGCACTATCCGGCGATAGTGTCACCGTGAAATTTCGATGAAGAAACGGTGATCGGAGTGTGAAGATTTCGAAATTAAATTTCGGTTAATCCGCGAAATTGGCCTTGACACGCCAATTGTGAAGAAAGCTTAATGTGAAGATTGCGTGAAAAAACGGTTAATCTAATGTTAAGAAATTAACGCAATCTTCATGAAAAACGGGGTTTCGTTTTGGATTGCGTGTATTGTACCCCCGTTACGGGCCGCGCCCAAGGAGGCTCCTTCCGAAAACAAAGCAAATTTTTAGCGATCGGTATTTTTATCGTCGCTCAGCAATCACCGACTTGAGCCACTAGCAGGGGTGGGGGTCGTTTTTTCCGAGCATCCTGGTCGAGCTGGGAACCTAGGCGGATTGTCGAAACACGCCCTGCCTTTGGCGTGGTAGTAGCCGATGTCGCATGGCTTGCCGGGACAGATGATGCATCCCGTCGATCCGTTGACTGTACCCCAGCGAGGGCATGATCGATTGCACGCATCGTCAACCAGTCTTCGCCACTGTTCAATCGCGGTCTGGTTTGGATCCACCACAGGGATCTCCCCAGTCCACTGTAGCGGGCGTCCACAGCATTCTTGCATCCTTGGCGATCCAACCCGAAGACGTCCGCAGGATTCGCATCGAGCCTTCATGCTAGAACTCCCATGTCCAGTCCAACCCCACGACCGCTACGTGATCCGTGATCGCGGTTCCGCTGACTGTTGCGCCGTCGAGCAGATCATTGACTGGGATCGATTCCAGATCGTAGCTCACCCCATCGCTAGCCAGGGCACCCAACCTAGCCACCGGTTTTGGGTAATTGTCTCCTGCCGTCGCTAGTGGATAGGAGTAGTCCGCGTACCCTTGCACGCGCTGTCGGTAGTTCTGTTCGGGGAACGTCGAGAGTAGACCGTCTGCATCAGTCACATACCGCGAACCACTGCTGTTGTAAGTCTGCTCTGGATAGTCGTGAGTTGTGAGCGTGCTTTCCCACTCTTCAAGGCTGAGCGGATACGTCGCGAAGATGATCGCATAGCTAATCGAATGATCGTCAGCTGATCCAACCACCCTGGATGGCAGCGAATACAACGCAGTGCCAGCTGTGTTTGTGCAGTTGGTCGCTTGCCCTGTACTGACTGGCGATGCAGGTTGCCACTTGGTCATCTGTGTTCGACTTGCATGACCGACAGGTGTCTTCGTCCGCGACCATTCGCATGTCGAGTTCGTGAACGAATCGTAGGTCGGTCCACCCCCTGTCACCTCGACCGAATCGTCGATCGTCACATCCGGCCAGAACGCTTCGCCATCCGTCAATGGTTCGGATGGATTGTTCTCGTGACGCATTGCGAAGTAGGTCGCGGGGTCATTCTTGAGCAGTGCCAAGAACACGTTGTAGGGTCGCGGGTTCAGTTCTTCGGTATTGCATCCGATGTACTTGTCGCCGATCCAAACGAAGGCTGACTGGATGCCAGCCGCGTAGATCTTTCCAGACCCGCTAATCGTGATCATGCCCTCGGGTTCAGACACGAAGTCCTCGGTCAGGATCATTCCCAGGTTCTCGTCAGAATCAGATGTCCCGAAGGACACGGTGTCTGATGTTGCGATCGAAACCCAACTAGGCGTGACACGAACGAGCACCCGTGTTGGTGCAGCTGTCGGATCCAGATCTGCTGTTTTAGGAATTGATGCCGAGACTGATCCACATGTCAGCGTGCCTGTACTTCGATCGATCGACAGTTCAACACCACCGACTGACAGCGTGATGTCACCGTCGAGGTAAAAGTGCAGTAGGTACGAAGGCCCCATCGACGGGGTGATCGGTGTGTAAGTGCCCGAACCCATCACCAGCCAGTCATCGAATGGCAGCGACAGATCCGCTCCATCGTACGATGACTCAGTCATAGTGTCCTCGCCGCCATCCCAGTCTGCTGCGGTTTGCAGTCCAGCTGATTGGCATGACGGTAGGCAGCATGGCGAACCGGGGCGACGTTTCAGAACCTTAGTCATCGCATGCCTCCGAGATCACGATCCAGTCACCCTCTGTGATCCGACCGAGAACCAGCACAGTGTCGACTGGACATGTTCCGTTCCATGTCCAGATCACATCGACTGGTTCGCCTTCTGTCTCCTTGAGGGTAGGTGCATCTCCACCTGCGCTGTAGTCGGGGTACAGTAGGTCTGCAGTGAACTTCGTGCATGCCAACCCAGACGCTGAAGTTGGTGCTGTCTTGACTTTCGCGAGTGAAATTTCAGCGTACATTATCGGCTCCGCCACCGTTTGCTATCGAGATACCGCCTCCGTGCTTCTTGCCGCATTTCGCGTTCTGCTTTGCGACCAGCAAGAACCTCACGCCGATTCATTGACTTCTTGGCCGAGTGCCTGACGATCTCATCACCAGCTACGCGACCGAGCAGATCGACGATGTCAACATCATTCGTTGTCGCACGAATCGTTTGGATCACCGGGGGCACCGCGTTGGCATCACCGGTCGGTGCTTCGATCCGAACTTCACGCACGATCGAGTTCGTGTTCTCGCCATTGGCTTGCCGGATGATCGAACCGGGGAAGATCCCCGAGATCCGCCGTTGCGTTTGAATCCGAACCGACGTCCTGGTGTTCAGGAATGTTTGTGCCGCAAGGATGCATAGCGCCTGCAGCTGCGGTCGAGGGTCACGCAGAATCCCGCCTTCAGATGTCTTGAAGGTTCCGTCCAGATTCAGTCCGACCACACACCCCTTGGCAAGCCGAACGTGTTGAAGCGATGGATCTTCCAGTGTGATCACCTTGCGGCGGATAGCATCGCTGGTCGATCCGTTGCTGATCTTCCAGAATGGCCTGCGATCACCTTGCAGTGCGCATGTCAGCTTCATGTACCTGTAGTTGATGTACCCAAACACCCTCGCTGGCTTGTTGGTCTTGTCGCCATCATTGCCCGTGAAGGTGGTTGCAACTGCGTGTGCGGGGGCACCTTCGGTCTTCACGCGAAAAGATGGGCATGTTTCATTTTCGCCATCCACTGTGATCCTGACTGGAACGCTGTTGCCCTGTCGTGCCAACACGTTTGCTGGCAGCTTCCCTTTGCTGACTGCGTTGATCCACTTGCCTGGATTCTGGGGATCGCGATCGAAGTATAGGACTGGCTTTAACAGCACTGTCCCGCGTTCCTCGACTTCGTCCACTTTGCCTGAGTAGTCTGTCGATTCAAGCAGTGGCAAGTCATCAAGAACGATCACATTGTCATAGAACGGGACGTAGACTTCGCCCTCGTCATCCTTCTCGAATACCTCGGTCGGTTCCTCGCCGTCTTCGTTTCGATTCGCCTTCCCGTCCCAGGTCGACTTGATCTTGAACAGTTGGTAGACATCAGATACGGGTGGCAAACTTCGAAATGCCGCGTTTGCTTCCCACTTCTCGAACGGTTTTAAGTTCGCCCAAGCAGGGTCGTTCGAATCGGCTAGCTCGTACTTTTCCTCCAGTTCGCTTGTCCAACCCCTCTCGATTTCATCGTCGTACGTCAGCGTGCAGACCGCAATCTCTTTTGGTCCGCGTACGATCACTTCATCGACTTGCTGACTGTCGTCCTGGTCGATGCGAATGTTGGTGATCGGATCGTTGTCTGAATTGATGGTGTGGACGTACCGGTTGCCGGGCATCACACCCACGCCGGGCAATGAGATCGGTGATGCAGACCGCGCGAACGGAACGACTTCAACCGCACTGATGGTCGGGTATCCGCTGTCGTCGCTTGTCACTCCTGCGCCGACGAACCAGCCAAGCATCTTCTCGGGCGACAGGACTTGATCGAGGATGTCGCCAACCGATTCGCCATCAGTTTCGATCGTTGGTCGATCCCAAGTCGGAACCAGATTGCGACCTACTTGATTGACTTGCCAGGGGATTGCCGATGCGCCGTAGCTGTTCGTTGGCAGCTGGAAAGACAGTAGGTAGTCGACGATGTCACGCGATGACCAGTCTTTGATTGATGAAGTAGTGTTGTTGAACACATACTTGCTAAGCGGTCCCTTCGGATCGTCTGATCGGTTGCCGCTCTTTGGGTGCCAGTTGAATGTCGAACCACCGCCCGTGCGACGATACTCTTCTTCGCTGCTGTCCCAGGTCACTGTTGATGTGACGATCGTCTCACGCAGGGTAGCTTCCATCCCGTAACACGGAATGATCTGCATGCCAGAAACAGGCGTCTGGGAATCGCCGATGTCCTCCCATTGCTTGACTGCAGCATCTGCAATTCCAAGCCAGTACATCGGTTCCTCGGTGTCGGTGTGCCACTTGATGAGGACGTAGTACCCTCGCGATGTGATTGGCGACAGCGAGTATGAGCGGTTTGCACCTGGCGGTCGAACCATGCCGTAGCGATACTCGATCGCAGCTGTCGGGATCTGTGGACTGATCGACCATGTCGATTCAACGGGCAGCATGTCATAGCGACGAACCCATTCGTCACTCCAGTTCGCCCTGATCCAGACTTCCGCAGCTGGGCACAGCGGATTGTCAACCCATCGGGTTTTGTCGCCGAAGTTGTAAGTTGTCATTAGGCTGGCACCGCGTGCATAACGAGCTGTGACTTGATCTTGATTGCGGGTGAGTAATCGAACCGCTCACCGTCGAGGTATCCGCAGGCTGCGGGCAGTAGAACATCGTCGACGACACGGGCGTGGCTAACCAGGAACATGTAGCCGCCATACTGTGGCAGCGAGAATTGCATCCCATCGATCATGAGGTTGACCGCAGTGCCGTTCAGGCTGTTGATGAACGCACGGAACGACGACCGCTCTGATGGCAGGACGTATCGCGTCAGGATCAATTGGAAGGGTTGCCCCTTCTTGCCTGACACTTGAGCGCCGACATGATTCGATGTTGGCGAGTTGAAGACAGTCGTCTTACGCTCGGGCAGAACGTACGTGCCCTCACGTTTGTTGAACGCTGTCGTGTTGATGTAGGTGTTGCTAGTGGTACTCATTACCGATTCCCGTAGGCATCATTCATTGGCCGACCGCTAAGAGGATTCACCTTTGGCTTATCCGTGTTGTTTGCTGTGTCTTCGGATGCGTCAGCGGTGCGAGTCAGGATCTCGCGTTGCTCTTTGATTGCTTCGTGGATGGCGTGCAGCACATCGATCTGAGCCTGAGTGACTTCAGTGTTCGCGCCGTACTTTTCGCGGTATTCGGCGGTCGTGAACTTGGGTTTCTTCGCCCACCGACTTGCATCTGCCAGTTCGTCCGCTTGATACACACCCGACTCGATCTGACTTACAAGGTTCTTGCCGTACGTCCGGATTGTGTCGATTTCATACTGCTTTCGATTAAGCTGTTCCGTTGTCAGTGAATCGTTATCTGTCCTGTTCCACTTCTCGTTGGATCGAGCGTACATCCACTTCTGCATGTGGATGCCTTCTGACAGAAGGTTCCCCTGCTTGTCGCCCATGATGGATGCACGGAAGCTTCGACCGGTCACGACGTCATCAAGCTTGTTCAGGATGCCAGTCATCCCTTGACCGCGTGTCTCGGTGATGTACTGGTTGTAAAGTTCTCGGTTCTGAGCCAGATACGCTTCTTGCGAGGATGTTGCATCGCGACGGTCCTTCACCGCGTTGATTGCGTTCTGTTGCAATCCAGCTCGCTGTTGTGGGGTGGCGTTCTTTGTGATGCTGTCCAAGAACGTGCTCAAGTCATCCTGGCTTTGCGCGGCATGCAACAATCCCTGCCGACGTTGCCCCAATGTCATCCGTGTCTCGGGGTCGACCATGCTGCTTGGGTCCGTCAGCATCTGCTCGAACACCTTGCGGTATTTCTGCTCGGCAAATGGACCGACCGTTTGCAGCATCCGCTTATACAGTCCGTTCTGTGCGATCACGCTCTGGCGACCGCTGAACGTCTCGGGGTCCATGTCAGCGATTCGACGACCGTTGATGTAGTAGGACTGCTTCTCTTGACGCAAGCTATCCATGTGACGACGTTGCGCGTCGGTCACATACGCTCCACCCTTCAGCGATTCCAGTTCAGCAACCAGCTTCTCGCGGCGGATCTTCTGCGCTTCGGTGATCACCGGACCATCAACAGTCTCTCCGCGTCCACGCTGCCGAGCGCGTTCAACTGCTTTTTCCGTTTGGGATGCGATGATCCGATCCAGGTCAGCGAGTCCGCTCATCGCAGATTCACGCTTTGCGATGGTCTGGTCCTGAATGGTCTTGTTCAGGTTGCGGATCTTTTCATCGACACTGCTTTCGCCGTCACGCATGCCGGTGAAGAACTCAGCCATCTTGCTGTCGAGGTTAACCAAGTTGGTCACCGTCGCTTCACCACGCTTGTCGTTCACGAGCTGCGAAACGAGCGTGAAGGCAGAAGCTGCTTCGATCGCAGACTGAGCACCCTTGCCCTTCCCTGCATTCACGCTTGCCGATGCAAGCAGCGCTGGGAAGTCCTTTACCAGTTGCTCGTCGTCTTCGATCCGCGACATCCGCTTGACGTTCAGCAGGAAGTTGGCAGACTTCTCAGCGAACCCTTCGCCCTTGAGTCCAAGGTTCTGTCCGATCGAAACCAAACCGCTAGTTGTTTCGTCGATCTGGTCTTGCTTGAACAGGTTCATGCGAGTTGCGACATCGATCGCGCTCTTCACCTGATCGACCGTACCGCCAGCCGAGATACCCACGCCGCCGGCGAGGATCGTTGACGACAGACCAATTTCGCTCAGGTCATACTTTCGCTGCATCTCGAACGGGATGGTTTCTTGCAGCGACTTCCGATCAGCTGCATTCAACCCAGCAAAGTTCGACGCAGCTGCAGACTGAGCTTCACCGACCGAGATGTGCTTGTTCTTCATCCCATCGAGAAGTTCTTGCTGCTCCCTGAGAGTGTTGGTGACGCCCTGGATCGCTTGATCGATCCCGATGTACGTCGCCATTGCTCCGCCGATGTGCCGAACAGCATTGTCGGACATCTGCTGCATCAGCGTATTTGTTTCGTTGGTGTTCTTCTCGACCGTATTGCGGATGTCGGTCATCGCTCCAGACAGAGCGGTGTTTGATGGATCCAGTGGAGCGAAGATCTTATCGATCGCTGAAGCACTGAGGCGACCTGCCCGCTGCATGGCATCGACAATGGCATCCGCAGCCTTCTCACCTTCCGGTCCTGCCATGCGAAGGACGTTGATCGATTCACCGAGTTCTTCATGAACCTTGTCTGCAGCGATGTTCCATGTTCGCCGCCATTCTTGCGCGACACCAGCGAAGCGTGGTTCCATCGCCGAGATCTTCGCCATCAGCTGATCGATGCCGCCCCCGGCTTCAATCTCTGCTGATCGCATGTCATCGCGAAACATCCGCACAAGCAAGTCGCCTTGCGTACCAGCAGCAGCGAGTTGCTTCTCCCACTTGTCAAACTCTGTCCTGCCAGACGCAGCTTCTGCTCGTTCGATCGCCTCCTGCAGCTGCCTCGCGCGCTCGGGATCGATGTCCATCAGCTCGTTGACAATTTGGTTCGCTCGAACACGAGCATCACCCAGTGGCTGATTCAATGCCTCATCGATCTCGGTTCCCCATCCACCGAAGACGCCCTCGATGCCCTTCAGTTCGCCGACCAGTTCACGTACGCGGTCCTTCTGCTCCTTCAGTCCTTTGGAGTTGGCGATTTCCTCTTCGTTTTTCTTCCACTGAGCGCGAGCGTTTTCCAGAACCTTCGCAAGCTCTGGATTGACCTTCTTGTAGTGCGCAATGATGTCGTCCGCAGACTGTTTTCCTGCCAGTCCGTTGTCACGCAGATACTTTTCCATCGCATCGTGCATGTCTTTGCCTTCGCCCTTGATCGACCGAAGTTGTCGACCATAGAACGAAAAGCCATCGGCAGCACCTTTGATGAACGACTTGACGGAACCGGCGATGCGACTTACTTCTGCGTCAATGTCCTTCGCTGCAACACCATTGGCTGCTGCGTATTTGCGTGCAGCAGCCTCGGCAGCATCAAAGGACTTGATGATGCCGTCGTGCTTACCATTGATCGTTACGACTACGTTTTTGTCAGTCATCGCGCGTCTGCATGAACTCCATTAGTGCGACAAATTCGCCTACAGTTGGTCGGTAACTACTGGCAATTCCTTTGATGGCCGATCGACTCCAGAGGACGAATTGGAATCGTCGGGCGTCGACCGGCTCATGAAGTTTCCCAGCAGTTCACCGTAGGTATCCAAGTCCAATGCTTTGCGAGTGATCTCACTGCAGTCATCGGTTGACAGAGCCTTGAGGATCGACATCTCGAGAAGCGAGACGCGATAGTTGACAGCGAGTGCATCAACGGCAAACTTGAACATCTCGGACATGCTCATACTGCCATTGCCGTTGGGGTCCTTCTCTGCAGCGACGTACAGAGCGCGATGCACAGCAAGTGCCTTGTTCCAGATCTCGGTGTAACGAGGGATCACATCACCAGCGATCGCATTGCCCTGGTTGTCGATCGAGACGAGCGACGGAAGCTGAGTGCCGTAGGCAAACGGGATCTCTTCGTCGACAGGGAACCACTGACGGATGATTGGGATCTGCCATGTGTTGCCGTCCTGCAGCGTGTACGGAACGCTGGTGACGATGGAGTCCCGCAGCAAGTCGCCAGGACCGGGTGGATCAGCGGTGTTGTAGCCAACCCAGTACGGTGGCGATTCCTGATCGCCTTGCGGCGCGGGAGTCCACGTTTGGTTCGCCGGATCAGACATCACCGATTGACCGCTGCCAGTGTTCTGACGAAGCACTGCGCCTGGTTCACCGCTGGGGGTGTTGTTCCTGCATTGTCGCAGGACTGGTTTATCGATCCGGTCATACAGACCAAGTTCTTGCAGTCGCTTAGAACCGATCTGTGGTCCGCAGTGCGGAATAAAGTAGAAGAAGTCGGACATCGCCTAGTCCTTTGTTGAAGTCGACGCAGCAGAGTGCTCGCGTCGTAAAGAAGATGCCTGCGAATCAGAGATCGCGGCTACACATTGGTCGTCTCTGTATTCTTACGGCGACGACGCGGTTTGTTCGCGCCTTTCTCGACACGGGGCTTAGGGCCAGACAAGGCAGCGGTGATCAGATCGCGTACGCTCTTGCCTGCAGCGTGCAGATCGACCATTGATGCGACATCGGTTTCGGTCATGCGATCAACGACCGATGAGGCAGCTGGCTGACCATACCCGATGCTTCGAGAAACAATTTGAACAGGGTCCATAATCAAACTCGGTGTGGAGTAAAACGAAACGAGCCACCGAGGGAGTCTCGATGGCTCGCTGGATGAGATGTTGTTACGCGCCGTCGATGTCGTAATCGAATGCGAAGACGAGCGGTGCGTTAGTGCCGTCATCAAGACAGGTGATCTTGATGGTCATTTCCGAACGCTGGTTTCCCTGCGCGCTCATTGGACTGTCAACGGAAACCAGACCGTCGAACGTCAGTTCCATGCTGTCGGCGCTTGTGCTGAAGTCACCTGTGCCGTTCACCCGGCGACGGAAGACGATCGAGCTGTTCGAGTGCAAGCCATGCAAGCCACGCAATGGGATCGATCCGGTTGCGAACTTGCTCACGTCACGGGTCGTGATCATGATCTCGGGCTTGACCTGGACGATCTGCAAGTGCGTGTCGAACAAGTCGCTGTCACCACCGTCAGGTTGAACCTCAACACCGAAGTTGACTTCGACGCTGGTGTTGCCTTCAAGTGTGACACCAGCGACCGAAACAGCACCTAGGGTGAACCGGTAAGCGTCAGTCAGACCAGTCGGTGCAGCAACACTAGCGGTCGGAATGACAGGGTCATTCGTTCCGTCGTACGTTGCAATCACTTCGCTGGTTAGCTCGGCGTTTTGCCGGTGACTGCAGCTCAAGGATCGAGGGACGATTCGACCGTTGGGAATCAAGATCTTGCGGTGAACAGATCCGCTTGCAACTTCACCGCATTGGTCATGCTTGATCTGATAGAGCGCGAAACCTTCCGCGTCTCCACCTTCCAGACATGCACCTTCACTACCGATCAGGCCGAGCATCGTTCCGATGTCAAACGTCGTGACGCTGGCGCGTGGAGAGATGCTTGTGATTTCCGAGTGAGCGGCGCGTCGCTGACCAGCGGTCGGTTCAGCACCGTGTTCGGTTCCCAGCTGGGCGCTCTGGTTGCTTACGCCACCGAGGATGGTGACCGAGCTAGCGCCTTTGGGCTTCAGACCAATGCCCCAGCCATTGTATGTATCCATACTTGCCTCTGATGTTACAGTCCTGAACAGGACTAGGGAAACTAAGATGATTCGCCTGCAGCCATCTCTTGACTGAGATAGCGATCGAACTCCTGACCAAGCACGCCAAATTCGAACGGAAGCAACCGTCGGAACTCCTGTGCCATGTTGGCCTTCTGGTTTTTGGCGCGATAATTCAGCTTTCGCAGTGCGTAGTAGGTCAGCTTTGCGTAGCCGCCATCGCCTGCACGCTGTGATGCTGCAACAACAGCGATCTTGAACCTGTTCGATGCTGCCTTCGCTTCACCGCTGTAGACCAGTGGCAGTTGGTGACCGAACTTGTTCTTCTTGTCCTTCAGGTACTTCCGCGATCGTTTCGCGTACCCGGCAAGCACCGCGTGTTGTGTCGTGAACCGGCGTGGTCGCAGCTTGACCTGATAGGTTTCGCCGGTCTTCTTGTATGCTGTTTTCGCTGATTTCGTGAACAGCTTTCGCTTCCGCCGAACAACTTGCAGCGGAGTGATCTTCATCGCCATCGACGACTTTGCTTTCAGGCTCATTACAGCACCGTGAAGTCGATGATCCCGTACCAAAGTGATCGAGCGTCATTGCCGAGTTCGATTTCGTCGCTGTCAGGTCGCTCTGACCAGGGCACCTTCTCGGGATCGTAGATCACCGGATCACTGACATGCACGTTGCCCGCAGATCCGCTGATCTCCAACATCTCGAACAGGATCTTGCTCAGTTGGTCAGACGCCCATGTGAAGCGATCGTCATCGGTTACCGGGTCGGATGCTCCACCAGTCCAGTTGCCGAGCGCTCGCATGTCGTCGTCGGTTGGCGAGTACATGAAGAACCCGCAAGTCGAGACGCGATTCGAGACGCCCATGATGTTGCCGGTCGTGTCGGTTTCAAACTGAACCGGTTCCTTGCTGACGATCAGTCGCGGGAATCCCATGTTCTCTCGCGAGTACACGGTGCCCTTCTCGATCGCATCCGCCAGGTTCGAGACGCCCAAGATGGATTGCCAAGTTGCCGATCCTGATGCAAGCTTGCGCACCAGCAGATCAGTGTTGCTTAGCGATCCAGAGTTTGGTTGGTAGCTCATCCGCCACGACGTCCGCGCTGTGAGAAGAACTCGTTGGTCCTGACGCAAACAAGCGTCTGGGAAACAGGGTCCGCACCGGCTCGACGGTGCAGGTTCACATAGACTTCACTGCCTGATGGGTCGGTGACTTTGATGATGTCGCGTCCGTTCTCGTTGATCGATACGCTCGATGGCATTTCAATCGTGCAAGTCTGTCGAACGCTCTTGCCACGGTCCTGGTTCAGGCTGGACCGACCGTCGCCGCGTACCGAGTTGCTGCCTTCTTCGTCAGCCCAGGAAACATCTGCGTTGATGCTTTGCGGGCTATCCATGTCACCTTGGGAATACAAGGTGATCGTTTCGGCAAACATCTCGGTGTTGGTCATCACCGAAGCAAGAGCTGCTTCGGCGTTTTCGATTGCCGATGGCATGGCTTACTCGTTCAGCCCAAGAACCTTGGCGATCTTGTCGGCCTTGACCTTGCCGATGCCAGTCAAGTCGACAAGCTTCTTGCCGCTGGCGACATACTGCGCGATCGATTCAGGGGTGACTTCCCCGCCAAGTGCCTTGACGTTCTCGGGTTCATCAAGGATCGCAAGGATGTCATCATCCAGGTGGACATCGACGCTAGGATCGACGTCTTCACCTTGACGCTTGACATGCATCTTCCGCTTGCCTTCAAGCTTTAGCTCGCGACCAGCTGCGGCTTCAACGAAGGCACTTGTTTCGTCGTAAAGAATGTTGATGCGAATTGGGTCGGTGCCGTCCTGCTCGCAGATGAAGATGGCGCGTCCAACGTCATTGGCGACCGCCGCAAGATCATCACCTTCGCAAAGGACAGGGATTCCAGGTTCGAACACCAATAGCTTGATCGCTTCATCCTTCTCGTCACGGACTGAACGGCGGAATGGCGAACGCTTACCAGGGGCACGAACCAGCAGCAAACTTGACATATTGATGGGGTGGATTGTGGGTTGTGGTTTGAAGATGGGGCCGACCGCAAACACGATCGGCCCCTAATTGCCAGTGTTAGAGCACTGGACTTTTCATGGATCAGATCCGCTTACGACGCGGTCGTCAGCTTCTGGCGAATGGCCAACCACCAAGCCAAGCCACCGATGTTGTGGCGAGCCTTCGCACCGACAAGGATGTCGCGTTGGGTTGGCTTGTCAGCACCTTCTTGGAAGGTTGACAGCGATTCCCGGTCTTGGAACACGAGCGGCTTGATCGACTGTCCCGTGCGGAACACATCGAAGTAGTCGCCGGTCATGTGAGCCATCGGGATGAACGTCGGCTTGACAACGGTGTAGTTAGGCACCGCTGCACCACCCTCGACCTTCATCGTTCCGTTGAACGCTTCATCCAGCAAGAAGTAATACTTCAGCGGGCAGAAGACAACGAGATCGTTGATGGTCGTTGCATCGGGAGCGGCGAAAGCCTCACCCTTGTCGTTCTTGTAGCTCAAGAACTTGGTCAGGATGTTCTGGAACAACGCACGCAATTCAGCCTTGGTTGGTACATCCTTGTCAACGACCGCGGTCGTCAGCAAGTTGCTTTGCGTACCGCTGTCGCCCCAGCTGTGGTCGGTGTCAAAGAAGTATTGACCGTCGAACCCTTCGTACGCCTCAGCGTCCTCAAGGAACTCGAACATCAACTTGTCGGGGTGACGATCCATCTGCTCGACAAGACCTGGAATCAGGTTGTCAAAGTAGCCGGTGTTGCCGTCATCGATCTTCTGCTTGTTCAAGCGGATACCGGCGTAGAACTCGCGGTTCTTGATCGTGAAGTCGGCGCTCGCCATCTGTTCGAACACCATGTCGCCCAGCCATTCGCGAACCTTCGGGAACGCTCCCAGCCAGTCGTAATCTTCGCGATCGGTGGTCGAAGGCACCGTCATGGCGACCAAGTGGTAAAGCGCCTTGCTTGCTTCCAAGCCTTGCGAGATCCGGTGTCGAACACGCTGTGCAGCTTCGTAGTAGAGAGCGTTTTGAGTCAACGCCATTGTTGCAGTCCTGTGCAGGTTGTCGGCAGTCCTGAACAGGACTGCATAGAAGCGGGTAAAAAAACGTCAGGTCCGCTGACGATTAGCTAGTCGCGTCTTCGGGAGCGAAGATCGGCTTGACGAGCGCCTTGGTGGACGAGATGAACTTCTCGATCACACCGAACCACGATGCATTCGTTGCAGTGGGCGACAGACCGAAGTTGTCTTGGGCGTAGCAGCGATCGCCGGTATTCGCTTGCGTGATCGCGTCATTGAACGGAAGTTCGAAACGGTTCTTGAAAGCGTAGAAGACACCGCTGATGTCACCGTTACCGCCGCTGGTGTTGTCAGCGCGGCGTGCCATGATGCCTGCGACCTTGTTGGCACCACTGTTGGAGGTGTTGGTCAGCATGCCAAGAGTGGCATCAATGAACGCGATCGTGCCGTGTGGAAGCAGGATGCCTGCCTTCACGGGCATGTCCGATTCACCGTGCGGCTCGCCGGTCATCTGGACCTGTTGATCAACAGTTGTTTGAGTCATGATCGTTTGTCGTTGGGGAAGTTAATGAAGACAGATGATCGATTCGTCAGACTGGCTCGATCGGGCCTGAATAGAGCGACGGGTTAGTTGTCGCTCGGGATCTCGATGTTGCGTTCAGCAGCCTTTGCTGCCTTCCAGTCGTCCATCGTCCAGCCAGCCTTCTGCAAGTCGGCTTCATCCTTACGCCATTCGGCGTTCAGTTTTTCCCACGCGGTGGGCGCGACGTCGCCTTCGCCTTCGCCAAGCTTGACCGTGTTCTCGCACAGCTGTGTGAACAGCTTCTTTTGGACGTCCGCGACAGACAGCGAAGCGTCTGCAATAAACGAAGCAGCTTCGGTCGAACCGGCTTGCTGACACAGCGCGGCGATCTCTTCGCTGCGGGTCTTGGCGGCAAGTGCTTGCTGGGACGATTCCTGCGCCGACTTGACAAGGTCAGTCAACGTGCCGATCGACTTGGTGACTTCCGACAGCTGGCCTTCGAACGCGGTGCGCTGAGCTGCCAACGCTTCTTGGATCTCTTTGTCCACAGGGGGTTCCTTTAGTGTTGATGGCTGGAATCCGTCGAACCGATTCGATAGATACCGATCGACGAACCCGTGTAGCCGGGCTTGAATGGTGGAGGGTTCTGCGTCGGGGAACGCGCGATCAAGTTGGGTGCTGAGCACCTGAGTCAGCTTGACATGGGTTCGCCGTGACGAACCTTCGTTCAGCCAGCTGATCATGTCGTCTTCGCTTAGCGAATCGCCGTGAACGGCATCGCCGGTATCGACAAAGTCACTGGCTTTCAGCTCAACTGGCATCCACAGATCAGGCAGTTCTTCGTTGTCGCTCAGTTCGTCCTCAGCGATTTCGAACTTCAGGACGATCGAGTTCTGGAATGCATTGCGGTTCTCTTCCAGTTCGCTCATCAGGTATGGCCCCCAGGCTGTTTTGCCCTTGGGGTTCATGGTCATGCCTGCTTTGCTGAACAGCATGTCAGCGCGAACGATGTGCGATCCGTTGGGACGCTTGTCGATTCGATAATTCGTCTCGCGTCCACAACCGCTACCCAATCCATCGTCGGATGCATTGGGGTGCTGTGCGCGTTTGCGGATGCCGTCTGATGCCGCATTGCCGAGTGCGACGATGCGTTCAAGCGATTGAAGATTGAAGCGACCACGCCCAGACTTGAACGGACCCTCTTCCGCGATGATCAATCCGTTGATGCCGTTACGGTCTTCATTGACACCGGCTTTCGCGTCTTGTGTTGGTGAGGCGATTCGAATCATCGAAGCAGTTGCAAAATGGGTTCGAGTTGATCAATGAAGTCGCTGAACTTCTTTAAGTGATCCTTTGCGTTGATGGCTAAGATCGCGGTCAGACCGGTCGTGTAGCACATCGTTGCGATCCAGATGATCAGGATGTCTGTTCGGCTGACTGGTTGTTTGAGCCAGCGTGTTCGGCTAGGCATTCCTGCGCCTCGTCAGTTAGCTTGGTGATGAACCGATTAAGCACTGGTGCGATCGCGTCATTCAAATCGCAAGCAAGGCCATCAAGCTCAGAGTCCGTCAGTGACGTATTGATCGCCTTCATGAGTCGGCAACCAAGCTCTTTGCTGTGTGTTTTGCCGACCGTGATAAACTCGATCATCTCGATCGATTCAGCGGACTGCAGGCAGCGAGCGGCTTTAGTGATTGACATAAGTTCTTGCTTGATCTGCTTTGGCATTACCGCTTTCGTCCGGTCTTGAAACCGAAGTACAGCGCGGTGACGATCCAGCGAAGAATCATCGTGAATGGGTTGCTACTTGGAATCATTCTCGCTGTCACTCTCGTCGTCATCTTCGTTGTCTTTTGGGGCATCCTTGCCCCGTGCCTTCACGGCATCCTTGCCGTCATCTTCGCCTTCGCCGGGCATGGGTAGTCCCAGTTTCGTGCGTGCATCCATTTCGTCCTTCTCGCGGGCGAGACGCAGGTCTGTTTCCTTGCGGATCTCACGGTCACGCTGCGTTAGGACGTCTTCCCAGTCTTGGTTGTGCTCCGCGTGGATCTCAGCCAGGGTTTCCTGGTTGCTTTCCACCGCGTCCCGGTGAGCTTCGATTTCCTTGTTCGGGTCGATCGCACCGAAGGACTGACCGCCCCAAGCGTGATCTTCAAACAAGTGCGGTGCTGCGATGTAAGCCAGTCGCGAAACGATCCCGTCGAGATGCCCAAAGAAGAAGGCAGCTGCGACAAGTCGACGCCAGAGCGGATTACAAAACTGCTCCACGATTGGCTGGCGACGGATCTCGAAACTGAGCTTTCCGTCGAGCATCGCCAGTCGGCCAGACGAATAAGTTGTGCGGTGAAAGTTCTTCGCCAGGATCTCGTAAGGAAAGTTCAGCGCCGCGGATACCGCACGCAAACCTGCCTCGATAAACGGCGCGAAAGTCGAACCTGGACGCGATGGATCGATCTTGGTGATCTCGCCGTCTTCATCGACGTACTCGATCATGCCTGGATAGATGTCTTCCAGTCGCCGACCTTCACTGTCGGTGTCACCCGACCAGTTCTGTTCGGCAACGGACATAGGTCCGCCAGACTTCTTGCTGGTCTTGATGATCAAACCGAAGCAAGCTTCGATCTGCTTGGCGACTAACTCAGCTTCGTGAAAGTCGTCGAGATCTTTCAGCAGTGCGAACGCAGCACATAGCCACGGTACACCGCGTGATTGTTCCGGCAGCAAAGCTTCGAAGACATGAACGATCTGTTCATTGCCCGCTTTGTCGTAACGCCGGATAAATTCGTATTTTGGCTTGATCGCGTCATAGCGTTTGCCTTTGACACGGACGTAGTAGCCGATGATCTGGTCGGTCTTCGCGTGGTAGCGAATCCCCATCCGAACATTCTCATCGCGTGCAAACTCCGCTGGAGTCTCGACGCGCATCGGATCGATCAATTCGACCGTCAGGCCGATTGGGCCTTTGGCTGGTGCTTCACGGAAGACAGCGAACGCTTCACCGAATGTCGCGACGTCGCGTGCAACCATCCGCTGAGTCGCACCGAGGGAATGCCTGCGACGACGATCAACGCCATGCATGCTCCATCGTCGGCAAACGTCTTTCAGTTTCAGGTTGATCTGATCGGCAGTTTTCGCGTCGAACAGTTCGCACTCCGTGACTTTGGGGCGGCACGATAAGCCGACGCCAATCTCGTGTGCGATACGTGCTTCGATAGCACCGTGTGCGTGTGGACTGGTCTGGAACAGTTCTCGCGATCGCCACTGCGTATCATTCAGTGACATTTCAAGTTGTTCATCAGCAGTCAACCGGTTATTCAGATACCGGTGATCCCGCGTGTCATTAGACGCCACGGATGGATGCCCGAACGAACCGGACGACAGCTGTGCCAATCGCTTGGTGACAATGTCACCCTTGGCGCGAGCAGCCATTCGTCGCATGCCACGTTCAGGCGCTAGTTGGTACATCGCGTGATCAATCGCGCGACCTACCCGTCCCAAGACTCCTTCTCGCTTTACTTTCTTCACCGTCGCGTCCTCGCACGGTTTCGTGGGCGTTTTCCTGCAGCCCGATCAAGTTCAAGCAAGCATTGGCTGATCTCCGCGTTTAGAGCTTCGAGCATCTTGAGATGGTCAACGAACTTCACCTTCTTGCCACGGATCTCGTATTCCAGAACGGGCGATCCGCCAGTGCTGATCTGAGTGATCAGGTTGGCTTTCGCTGTCTGCAGGGCGGTAAGAAGTTCTGATGTTGTCATTGCAACGGATACTAAGGCGTTACAAGACGGATGCCCGCGTGGACGTACTATCTATAGTACGCAGCGATGGTTTTTTATTTGCTGGCTAGCGATAGAGACTCGATCTCATCAACCGTGACGGTGGTTCGGTCGCGGATTCCGTAGACGGGGTCGATCACAATCGAGTCCATCGTACGATTCGATGTGTACCGTTCAGCTGCGTGCGCATCGTTGGCAGCGATCGTTGTAAATGACTCGTGACTGTACCATCCGAATCGCTTCACAGTTTCATGGTGGATGTGACCAGTCCACCAGTAGCATCGCGAGCATTCACCGACGTCAGTCCTTCGGTGCTCCATCATCTTGTCACCCAGGTCTTGTGGCTTAGCCAAGTGACCGTGCGTCATGCCGATCAGGTTGTTTCCGAATCGGTGATAGACGTAGTCGCATTCTGGGTTAACGATTGTGACGCGATTGTTCTTGGCGAACGCTCGCTGCAGTGTCCTGCCCAGCATGTAAGCCACGTACATGTCGTGATTGCCACGGACGTTGTAAACGGTGACATGCTTATGCTTCTTGAGCGCCGCCTGGATGGTCGAGACGTACAGTTCTTCACCGATCCGAACCACCCGTTTCCACCGCGTATCGACGTCCAGGCGGTTCTTGCCGCGCGGCGTTTCGTTCGTCTCGTCGGTCATGTGCAGGTAATCGCCGAGCTGCGCGATGATCGCCGATTCGGTGTCGGGGGTCCGCTCCATCAGCAGCTGCATCGCGCCGCCGAGGATTCGCCGAGCGATCTCGCAATCGTAGTCGCCCCCGGTTTCCGCTTTCCACGCATACATCCCCAGGTGCAGATCCGCGATGACGTATGCCGCAAGTCGATCACTGATTGCCTTGCGCCGCGGTGCAGCGATCGTTGGCAGTGGCTTGAACCCTTGGGTGATGTTGTCGGCCAGTTCACGGGCAACCAGCTGCAGCTTCTCTCGATCGGGTTCCGCTCGCGCCCAAACCTTCTCGATGCCATCGCTGCCGAGCTGCACTGTCATTTTGCCGAGGGTGTGCGTCTGCTGCGGTACAGCGTCTCGCAGATCCATCCGCTCGGTCAATCCTTTGCTTGCTGCAGTCGCCCTTACGCGACCGATATGATGAGCGATCGTGTTCTTGCCAACGCCAAGCAGCTTTGCCGCCTTCCGCTGACTGCCCTCTGACATCATCGCCCTGATGACTTGGGTCTGCTTCGGTGTCTCGCAGTAATCCAGCAGGTTTGCGATGCTGCTGGATTCGTCCTGGTTTAGGCTGATTGACACTGTTGCTCCTTGCGTGATGTCCAGCTGTCGCACATCGCGGATCGCACCGGCGCGATCTCCAGTGGCAGCACTTGTTTTTCCGGTCGGTGATCACAGTTACTGCATCGCCGATAGCGAGTGCGAACACGAAGCTTTTGGTTGGCTCGTGTCGCGTAGACTTGGATGACACCTGTCCCGCAAACGGGGCAGCGACTTGACTGTGACATGGTTACCTGCCTCGAACGAATCGTCGGCGCTGTGAAGGCTTGCGGACAAACGAACGTCGCTTGGGTTCATTGCGATCAACAATCTTTCGCTCTGGTTCCCGACGTTCTTCTTGCTGCCGTTCCTTGGCTACTGCTACTTGACGCTGTCGACGTTCCATGTCTTCTGCGGTTGCTTTGGGGAAGTTTCGTTTTTCGGCGACACGTTCCCAGTTCCCGTTGACATAGCTTTCCGCATTGCATCGTGCGTATCGGAAGCAGTCGCGGAAGTCGACCGGAATGGTGCTTTCGTCAAGACGAACCCACAATCCCTTCTCGGGGTTGAACGCTTCGTTCAGCAGCTGCGAGAACAAGTCCTCGTCAGTTGCTACGTGCTCGTGAATGACAATCGAATGGAAACTGCCTGAAGCTCGTCGAGCGATGCAGTTATCCAGCCATTCCTGCGTCATGGTTGTGTTGACCTGAGTCAACCGCAGCCCAGGGATACTAAGGCCAGAAAACTTCTTGCCGACGTTTTTATCCTTGTCGATGTCAACATTCTTGAAATACTGCATCTGCAAGCTGCCGGGTTTCATCCCCATCGAAGGCCAGACAAACGGTCCACGCTCGCTGTTCAGCGCCATGCAGTTGTCGATGACTTCGTCTTTCCTGTTACCGTCCTTGGAGTCGATGGTCGTCATCTTCGCCTGGATTGGCGGACCCCCATCTTCATGGCGGTATGTCCTGAAGATCCATTCTGCGACGTCTTCCCAGCACTTGGCGATCCCGTGCCGGATCAGGTAAGCGATCTTTTGGTTGTCCCATCCGAACGTCGTGCAAACGAAGTGGTCGTCCTGAACGTCGACTGAGCATGTCAGGAAAACACACTGCTCTGGGACGCAGCCATATTCCCACTTGCCTGTGCAGAGCCTTGCCGCAAGCTGCATCCAAGTCATCTTGACTTTCAGCGGCGTGAACGTCGTTCCTTCCCAGTTGTTCAGGAAAGACTGTTCGCCTTCTTTGCCGAAGCAGGTTGCATAGGCGCGGGCATACTTTGCGAACGTGAATGTCGCGCCGTACATCCGCGACAAGTTGAATGATTCATCCGGTCCCGCGTTGACGGGCGTGCCTTCAAGCTTGCCGTTGACGACATACTCACCAGGGGCAACCCAGATACCGCGACGCACCTGTGGTCGTCGATGTTCCTCGCCCCATTCCTGATTGCATGTCGGACAGATGAAGCGAGCTGTCGTTGCCGCCAGGTTTCCGGTCGCTTCGCCGTTTTTGTCGCGGTCCCAGTACAGGCCGCCCTTCGACAAGTTCTTCCAGTCGGCGACGAACAGCGGGTGGAAGGCTCCGCACTTCGGACATGGAATGTGGAAGAACCGATTCGTTGCTGATTCGACAAACCTGCTGATACGACACACACCGGTAACCGTTGGTGTCGATTCCGCAAACAGTTTCCGACCGGGGATCTCCGCCCCACGTTCCATCGCCAGCTCGAGCGGGTCCGCTTCTTCGCTGTTGTTCTTCGTCCACTTTGACGCCTCAAGTAGGTTGACGTATCGCGGGTCGATGTCACCGAGTGTTGTCGGTGATCCAGACCATCCGCCGTAGATGATGTACCGAGGACACTTAACCTTCTTTGCATTGCGGCGATGCACCGGGGGGCAGTAGCTGCGTGTCTTCGGTGACTTTTCCAGCATCGAGAAGTATCGATCGCCGATGGTTTTCATCAGCAACCCTTCGGTCGGACATCCGATCATGCCGACATCGGGGTCCATGTCTTGCGCTGCTTGATGCATCGCGAGACTGATCTCTGTCTTGCCGAGTCGAGATCCGGCGCGAAAGAACATTCGCTCCACATCGGGCTTATCCCAGATGTCGCAGATACCTTCGCACCAGGGAAACAGGTCGCCGTTGAAGGGATCGCCTTTGTGAGTCACCGCGTATTGTGTGACCCAATCCCAAGTTCGCATCTTCTCTGGTGGCAACCAGGAATCGGTGACGGACTTCGAAAGAACTAAAGTTCCTTGATTTCCGAAACAGTCGCTGCTTTGTTCGCCATCCACCTTAGCCAGATCTCCAGCTGCTTAATGCATTCTTCGCGGATTGCCGGGCGAAGATGCTCGGGGAATCCCATCGGTAGCGTCTCGGGGATCTTCAGCAACTTGCGTCGTCCTTCCGTGAACAGTGATGTCAGATACAGTTCGACTTCGCTGATGTGAACGACGTCTTCTGTCTTTTTGAGTTGGTCGTGCTCTTTGATCGCCGCTTCAGCACGACGCTTTCGAACATCAGCCATAAGCAGCTCGATCTCCAGCTGCTCCTTGGTCAGGTTGCGTTCTGGCTGCTTCTCGCGATTCTCCGCTCGCCATGCGGCGATCGCATCAAGATCGAAACGGTCATTGTCCTGTTTGCCGGGACAACCATCCGCCAGCCACTCCGCAACAGTCCGCCGATTGACACCGAAGTGTTTGGCGACTTCTTGCTGTGTGCCTGCGGTCTTCATTAACTGCTCGCAACAATGTCAGTCCATGATTCGATCAATCGCAATGGGCCGGACTGGTGAGTACAGACTAGACCGTCGCTGTCGACGACTTCCGCGTCATAGGCATAGGTTCCCGCATCCGCTGCCGATGTGACTGATCGCGGCGCTTGGATGCGAAGCTTAATGGCGCCATTGACATCGACGACCGAAGCATTCGCAGAAACAGACACCGACTTGTCAGTGTTGGCGAACTTGCAGTACGCAGTGTCACCGGCTTGTGCGGTCGATCCCGAGATGTCGATGTCAATCTGCCGATTGTTCGTGACAACGTAGTCATCGCCGCGAACCCAAGTGATCTCGCCCGATTCTGAATCGTACGATGGATCAGATTCGATAACGCTGGTGTACGTGATCTGGTCGCCGGATGCCGTCGCGTAAATGACGCCTTCTTGTGGCTTGCCGTCTGCGTACGTCAGCTGGATCATTGTGAATGATCCATCGACCACCCAGCTGTCGGGCGGACAGAATTGATAGATGTTTGATGTGACTTGCACAAACGAGTTGGCGACGTATGCGCCGAGAGTTCCCTCGACCAGCGTGACCGTCGTGAACGCACTGTCACCGGGCTGGATGTACTTGATCACCAAGTCGGTGTCGTCATACTCGACGTCCTCAATGGGATCGTTGCTGTCATCCACCAACTTGATGAACAAAATCAGCTCGGTAGCGTCTCGATCTACTTGCATGTCGCCAGTCTCGTTTGCGGTGTCTCTCGTGTTATCCGGCAGTCAACGATTAGCTGACTGCGGTCGTGTCACGAATACTAAGGCTGTGCGCGTTCAATGTTCGCGTAACTTCGCTGGTTGCCACGGTCGCGGTCGCACCGAGATCCAGAAGGTGCAGGACTTTCGTGTTGGCAACGTCCAGCCATGCGGCATGGGTCGCATCACCGTCTTGCAAGATCCCGACCGCCTGAGCGGACAGTGTCAACTTGCGTCCATCGGTGTCGTCATCGCCAAGCGTGAAGTCGCTTGAATCGACCGTGACTTCGCCAAGCTTCTTGCCACTGCCGGTTCCCAGTTCGGTGTTAGCATCGCTGTACCCACCGGTTCCGATCGTGACGGCAGCTGAAAGCAGAACCACCTTGGTCACGTTGTCTTGAATTAATTCCAGCGCCGCATCGCGTACGCTGTCGTCTGATGCTTTTGTCATTGCTGCTACTCGATAAACAGACCGCGAGATGTGAAGAACAAGCCACGTTGCGGCGATACGATGGCTGCTGTTGAAACGATGGTCACCGATGATGCTTCAAGCACCATCTGAGAGTTTGTTGCTGAGATGGCGGCGTAGGATGAAGCACTGCTCGCCTGCATCAACATCGCGGTGTCATTTGGAACCAGCGATGGATACGAGTTTGGCGACGAAGCTTGCATCAGCATCACAGCTGACTCTGCTTCGATCAGCGGATAGCCGATCACCGCAGATTCGGACTGCATCAGGATCTGGCAGTCACTGCCCTGGATGATCGACTGGATCGATCCGGTTTCAGCTTCCATTGCAAGCTGAGCCGAGTTCGCAATGATCGCAGCTGCGGCTACAGTCGCCTGCGATGCCTGCATGAGCATCTGCGAGCTGTCAGCATCGATTGCACCTGCAGCTGCAACAGTAATGTCGATCGATGGCTTGTCGGTCGTGTTGTTCGCTGAGTAAAACTGGTTGTAGGACCCAGAGAGGCGAGTGAAGATAAGCGTGAACGTGCCGTCAAAACCAGACTGCGCAGCCAGTTCTTCAATGATCGGCGACAGGTCATCTGTTGTAATTGGCGTACCAACAACCAGCCCTGTAGGCGACCAATCGACGTATGCCGTGGTTAGGTTGGATAGCGCGGTTGTGTACTCGCCTGACGTCGCTGGTGCAGATTCAGAAGCAACCTTGTGACCGTAGATTCGGTAGACATTGTCCTGTGCGGGCGGGTCAAGTGCTGGAGTGATCGTTGCTGCAGCAGATGAAATGCTGTCCGATTCACTCAACCCTGCGCTAGCATCGAACACGAGCGTGAACTCATAGGTCTTCGATGCAAACGAGTTGTACCCGCCGTACAGCAGGTTCCCGAAAATTACAGATCCGGTCGTGAAAGTTGCGTCTGCTACATCGCCGGTATAAGTCGCCATCTAACCTACTCGTCCTTCATTGGGTCTTTGCCGCTTCGGATACGCTCGATCACGACCAGCTGCTGCACGACGTCTTTCAAGTCGGACAGGATGACACGGATGTCGCCCCATTCCTTGCGATCCTCATTGCGATCGGCCTTGATGCATGCAAGCGCCGTTTCAAGTCGAGCATCAAGGTTTTCGATACGCTCGCTGTTCCGTACAGAACGGAATGCAAGCGTGATGATGGGTCCGCCGATCATGACAATCAGGATCGCGGCTTGAATGATGTCTGCAGCGTCCAAGCTACTTCACTACCTCGCGCAGAAGTGCGCCAAAGATTGCTGAGAGAATCAGCGAACCGAGCATCCAAAGAATCTTGTTGATACCCTGGACCTTGCTTTCGATGATGGCCATTCGAGATTGACCATCTTTGATCCGGTTGTCATCCGACAAGATCGAAGCATCACGCATCGACTGCAGATCGTACCGGCGCAGTTCGCCTTCGAGAGATTGGATCCGACTGGCAATGCCGGGCGTGGTAGCGTCCATGCTACCCTGGATCTGCTCGACAATATCGCGTTGGTGCTGTTCGAACCTGTCTTCCAGCTCCGCGAGCCTTGATTCGACGTCCATGTCGAATTGCTTCCTTCAAAAAGAGAGTGAGAAAAGATTACCGCGAAGAGTTAGACCTGTTCGCAGCAGCAGGGGCTTGTGGAACGAATGGCAATTCCGATTTCGAAGAAACCTTCGTCCTCGTCGTCTTCATCTTCATCTTCGCCTTCGTCATCCCACTCGTCGTCGTCGTCGCATTCGTCATCGTCTTCGTCGACAAGCACAACATCTTCTGGTTCGTCGTCGACAATCAGCTCATCGCCGAACACGATGCCCATTGCACTAGCGATCTGGTTGTAGGTCGCCTCAAGTTTACGTTTCTGCGATTTGACTTCGTCGAGTGCGTTGCAGAGATGTACGTTTTCTAGGCGCAAGCCATCCAGCCTGTCGTGCAGTTCGTTGCGTTCACGGATCAATGCAAGGAGGGATGCGCGAGTGTCGATGCAGTCATTGCGAGACTCTTCCAGCATCCTGCGTGCTGATGCATAAGAATCTTGATGCTCGCGACACTCTGTCTCAGCGCGAAACTTCGCGATCGCAAAGTGGATGATCGCGGAGATTGCGAACAGGAATGCGAATAGGTGGCAGTAGTCGTTGAAAGATTCCATTAGGACTTTGGTTTGCGTGGTAAGGGTGGAAGTGAGTGAATGAAACCGGCGAGCCTAGTAAGGACAGTTCGGGCCGTTGCACGGTTGGCGGAAGTTTGGCAGTCGGTATGGCTTGGGATCGCTGCCGAGCGATGGTTGTTGCCACGGTTGTTGCTGAGGTGCCATCTGCGGATACTGTTGCTGGGACTGCCCAGTGCAGTGCGGGCACTGCGGGCAAGCACATCCAGCGAACGACAGAGCGATGGCGGCGGTAACTGCAAAGAGTGCATGGAAACGGGTCATCTTCGGTTCTATTGCGAGGGGAAGTCAGTCAGAAGGGGAGCAGCCCGAGTCGAACGGGAAGGCGAACCTGCGGAACCTGTGCCGCTCTGCCCCCACCACACCACACCAGAGGGAACGCTACTATTCGTAGCTCTCCATGTATTCCAGGGCTTCACGCATGCGTGCCAGTGACTCAGTGCGGCGAGTCATCGACTTCTGCTCGTTCATCGCCTTGATCCATTCCTGAACGTCCCCCGCGTAAACGTGCGTCGGATCGTTCGGATCACAGCTAAGACCTTCCAACGCGATCGGTGATGCGACAGGAGGCGAACAAACGGTGGCAGGGATGCAGTGGTTTTGCGCGGGCTGATTGCAGTTGCATCCTTCATGCGGCAAGTCGACCGTGACTTGCTTCGGTTCCTTGTCACGACCGCCGTAGCGCCGCTTGCCCGCATTGCGAACAATCATGACGGCAACACCGATGACGACCAGGAAAAACAGCAGGACGGCGATGCCGCCAACGATCATTGGGATAGTGAGCATTGATTAAAATTGATTGTGGTGCGTAAGGTTACAGAGGCGGGCTAGTCGCGGTCGGTCACGGTTGCCGACCAGAGCGATGCACACCAGACGATGACTCCACCGAGAATCAGCGTAATGATGATCGCGGTGATCAAAGTCGCATTGCCGATGCTTGCCGATGCCTCGATCGGAATCGCGTTGTCTGGGACGACGATGTTCGGTCGAACATTAAATAGTCCGCCTCCGCTGTCGCCTCCGCGATTGAACAGCGGGCTAGGTCCGCGTGTCGGTGGACCGGTCGGATCATTTGGATTCGAAACCGGCGTGTAGGGCGGGGTGTTCGGCAGGATTGCATTGGCAAGCTGATCACTCGACATCGAATCGAATGGGTTTTGACCTGCCCTCGCAGCTGCGTCCAGAATCGCTGCTTGCGCCATATCGAACTTGCGTGCAAGCTGATACTCGTCGGTGGGAACCTGATTGCCGCTAAGCTTGCACCATGTTCCGCCTTTAGGACCGACAAGCGCGACAATCGGATAGCCACTGACGCCTTGGATCAGATCGCCGTGATGTTCACGAACGATGTCGTCCACACCGTAGTGTGTGCTGATCTCGGATACGCTCAACCAATCAAACAGCGGTTGAGTCCTTGGTTGCCGAAGCATCTGCTCCAGCTGCCCAGGCACCGGAACGGAAGATGATCCGAACCCGGTTTGGGGTCGCGGTGCATCAATCAAGATGACCGTGAATGGCTTGGTGCTTGCATCAACATTGCCACTGACTTCGACTTGTGCGAAGCTTGGCGTAGCGATGCAAAGCACCAGCAGGATTGAGTAAAGGACGCCACGCATTAGCGATTGCCCTCGCACCAACGACAGACGCCAGTATCCAAGTTCATGTCGCTTCCAAGGATCGCTTTACCGCACCGACCGCATTCTTGCATGCCGGTTTTCTTCTCGCTGAGCGGATCGATCGCGCCATAAGGACGACGATTCGGACAGGTCGGACACGGGGCAGGTTGGTAGTACGGTGAAGGACTTACAGGTTGCGGACTGTAGTACGGAACCTGCGGGCGCTGTGGGTAGTTGGGGATGTAGTACGGTGACGGTGGGTACTGCGGCTGGTTGTACTGCGGATAGCTAGGCCAGCTCTGTGGTACAGGGTTCACCGGGTATGGATAATAGGGAACAACCGGGCGGTAGTTCGGCGACGGGCGGTAAGCCATGTGTCCGCCGACAGCGTACTGCGCCGGTTGCTCCCCTGGACGAATCGGATGGTAGTGATTGCCACGGGCATCACGAACCAATCCAGTGCTATGTTCGTAAGAATCACCAGGGTTCAGCCACAGCGTTCCGTGCTGTCCATTCGGGTCCTTCGGGGTGACCCATGCAGATGCCTTCGCTTCGGTGCATCCCTCTGCACAGGCAGGATTGCATTCGCCAGCGAAACCGCAGACGGTGACGCAGGAAAGCAACAGGGCGACGAAAATTCCACGCATGTAAAACGCTCCAAAAAGTGGGAAGTGGTGAACGGAGTCAGTTGCTAGATTGCACGCGGGTAGGTTCGCGGTGCTACCGGATCGATCCAGGGCACCAGGGCGAAACCGCCAAAGTATTTCCACGTACGGATAAACAGCTGCTTCTCGACGACGATGTATTCGTCGCGGAAGTTGTTGTCGAGCAAGATTGCGCACTCGCGACCGCCTACATTCGCGAAGCTGATGAAATTGATGCAGTGCGACGGGTAGTAGAAAATGACCGCCACCCGGCGTGTCCGCGTTGCAGCTTCAAGAAGACCGACGTCAGCTGACTCGGTGGCGACGAACGGGATGTTCTGAGCGGCTAGTTTCGCTTTGATTCGCGATGCCGTTTCCGGCCCCTCATATCCGCGATCGCGGTTTGCGAACCAAACCGCTTCCAGGTCGTCGCGTGCAGCGGCGCGGAAGCAGTTGATCGTCGATGCGTGAACGCAGGAACCACCCGAGTCACCATCGACATCACGACCAACCCAGTTCTCCACGCGGATTCCAGCTGGCAAGTCTGCGACAGGAACGAGCTGCGCTCGATCTGGCAAGTAAGTCAGTTTCGGAACCCGAGTGGATCGGCATCCAGCAGTCGCAAGAAGCGCGACAGCAAGCGTTAGAATAAGTGGTTGGACAGTTCGCATGTGAAAGCGTGCCTAGTCTTGAACAGGACTGTTGACGCTGAATACTACGCACGCTCGCGAAGCTGTCTGGGGGTTTTCTTACTCTACAGGGCAATTTCCGCGAAGTGCTGCAGGAACAGCTGGCGAGCCTGCGGTGGACTGTAGAACTCGATACCAGGGCAGAACCGGGTTCCGTCACTACGTGATCGACCGAGTTCATCACACTCACCCCGATTGACTGCGGCAACAATTCGCTGGATGCAGTCGCGGTAGAGTTCAAAGTTCAGGCCGAACCGGATCTCAATTGCTGATTCGACAACGGTTTCGAAGTTGGTGAACTCGTCGGCGCGACTATTTAGCGAGTGATCGCTGATATAAGCTTGCGTTGATGCGTACAGCAGGCAGGCCAGTTGCCCCTTCCGGTCCAGGTCGTGCATCGCGGCAAGCTTTGCGCAGGATACGCTGTGCTCTGCAACGCTGTAGAATTGATCCAACTGACCGCCAAACATGCACTTATTCGACAGTGCGGTTGCGATGTCGCCGATGCTGATGATCAGTGGATCGGGATGCTCCAGATCCAAGAGGTTTCCGCTGACAGTGTGGATGCTCGGTCGTTCTGCAGTCGTGTTCATGTTGTCGCCTTTCGTGTGTGGTGTTGCTAGTAAATTCTGTTGCGTGACTCGTTAGGTCACGGCGGGGGTTTCCGCGTCCGAGAACGAGAAGATTTCATTGACTTCGCGATGCTGATTCGCCAGCTCGATGATCTTCGCGACCACGTCGTTCACCGTCACGCCAGGACCGTTGTCGATGACGTAGGTTGCGTCCACGCCTACTTCGCTGACATGATTTCCACGAATCCCGCCACGGTTTTGCAGACCGACTACGAATCCGTTTTCCTCAATGCAAGCCAGTTCGTTGTCAAACCGGACGTCGTCGCAGATCACGATTGGACAACTTTTGACGCTGTGCTTCCAGCTGTTGATCCAGAAGTCTGGATGCATGACCTGACGCCCCCATTCCGTCCCCAGGGTCTGCAGTGCATGCCGCACCGATCGACCGCTGAGTTCTTCTCGCGGCTGCTCCTTCTGTCCTTGCGTTCCGTACAGAACATCCTCCTGAACCCCGATCGCGTACAACATCGCTTTCATCGGATCGGCAAAGGCAATCCGCCACGAACCACCATGCGAGTGCATGGATAGCGTTTCCCGCAATGCCTCCCCGATAGTCGACTTTCCGCTGCCAGCTGGACCGGATAGACCGATCCACAATGGTTGCTCGGGGGTTGGTTCAAACTTCAACATGTCACGCTCCAGGGCGATGGGTTTTGATCATGGCGCGGTGGTTGGTTCCGTTGCGCTTTCGATCGAAGAAGAATTTCTCGACGCCTACTGCCCGCAATTTGGCAGCGAATTCGTTTCTGAGTCGGATGAAGGGAATCTGCCCTTCGCTCGCTACTCCGCGAATCTCGGCGATGCGACCGAGATCATGGAAGACAATCATCGCGGAAGCGGGGAACGGATCGACATTAGGGATCGATCCCGGTTTGAAGTGACGGACGATCGCAAACGTCGGCTCGATCGTGAACGTGTCCGTCAGGGTAGGTACAGGTCGATCTTCGTCGCTGGTCCGTTCTTCCGTTGACTCGCATCCTGCAGGCCGATCGCTGGCTCCAGAATCCATTTCGTCGAGTCGTCGACAAACCATCCGACTGCCACCAGGGCATCGACCAGCTGCTTGCTGTTGCCCCGCCAAAAGTTCACCGTGTCCCACAGCTGTTGCTTCGATTTCAGGATTCGAGTCATCACCAATCGAACCGGATGGTCGAATGGTTCCCGCTCCAACCCCTCCTTGATCAACAGCTTCTCGATCTGCTTGCGGACTGTGTCGCTCTTGTACCACTTGTGCCCCTGCCCCTTATTTCCGTTCGTCAGTTCCAGTGGGATGGTCACCGAAAGTAGTGGTTCGGTGTTCATCGAAAACGATTCTGCCATTCTTAGACTTTCCTTGTCAAGCCAGTTCAAGACTGTTTGGATCGTGCTTTTGCTTGTTTATCCAGCCAGCGCTGCAAAAGTTCATCAGAAAATTTGGAACGCTTAACATACGCGGTCACCGGTCGCTTTCCGCCGTACAGGACCTCCCAGAAGACCACCTGTCCGCTTTCGAACAACGTGTCGAGAACTTCTTCGCGTTCACGTTTCTTTAACCACTGAGTGCGGCGAGACAGCTGCGTTCGTGTTACCGGCTCATCAAGCATACGGAGGACACGCTTGGTGCGCTCTTCAGTTTCGTTTTCGACGACATGATCGAACACTTTCTTCTGCACCCTGCGAGTCAGCCAGTTGCTGATCGCGATCGCTCGATCGACGTCCTCGACTTCGATGCTGATGCAGTTGGTTTCTGGTTGTCGGCTAATCGCAAACAGCAATGCCAGCTTGCCAGCGCGGCCAGGCGCTCGTGACCACAGTGCGCGTGCCTGCTCGTCTTCATCGCGGTGCTTGTTGTGGATCTCTCGCATGTGATCCTCAAACCGCTTGCGAGCCTCCTGCGTATGAACAGCGACGATCGATGGCTCGCATGACTCTTCGTTCAACGGCGGGCGCTGATCCACCCACCACTTGATCGCATCAACTAGCGTGCCAAGTGGTTCGATACGCTCGGGCGACTTAGGCTCGACGTATCCTTCAGTGCTTTCGAATGGCATCAATCGACCGAGCAGACCGTCGCTAACATTCTCGGCAGTCAGTGAACCCCAGAATGATTCGGCAACGGTCGTGCCATAGATCACCGCGTGCGGTTGGTGGATCGTCTTCGTCTTACTCGTGTCGGCGTATGCATCACCAACCCATGTCTGACCGCTCGACGAATACAAGTGCATCAAGACAGACGCGATGTTGTATAGGTGTGTCGCGCGTGACGGGTTCTTCATTGTCTGCAGCAGTCGACCGACTTCATCGAGCTGGAACAGCTGCGATGGCTGCTCGCCAAGCACGCTGACAATCCCAGCATGTGAAGCGAACCGTTCAGGACCAAGTAGGTGTGCCGCATCGGCGCGACGCAACAGCTTCTTGTTCGTGGATCGCGCCTGTTCCTTGCCAGAACCAGACGGTGCCATGCCGATGATGTAGAGATTGGTTCGAGTGCCGTACATGTCCGTAACCTTCCGACCGGTGATCACTGACATCAGTGCAAGCGCACCAGCGAAAGCAAGCTCGGGCTGCGGATACATTGATGTCCGAAGCGTATAGTCGACGATGTGTCCAATGATTCCCTGATCCTGCATCGCCCATGTCGGCTGACTGGATTCGCTCATTCCACGGGCATCTGGTTCGGTTTCTTCGTCGATTCCGAACACCTTGATCGATAGCTCATTCTCTGGCGAAGGAATCTGCGGGACAGGCTCGATCGGTGCGATCGGCTCGACCGGTTGAACGCCAGGTTCTACGGGCGATCCTGCCACAAGTCGCGAGAAGTCGACGCCATGATCGCTGCCAGTGCTGAACTCCTTGACATGCTTGGTTTCCCTCGCTGTACCGTTGACAGCTGACGATTCGATTGTGCGAAGCAGCTCGCGCTCGTCGAGCGGATCTGGAAGCGACTGGTTCCACATCTTGACCAGCTCGACAACTTCATCGTTGCTTAGTCGCTGACCATGATCATCGATCGCACGCAGCGCACCAGATAATCGGAACGCAGCATTGTTCCGATGACTGATCGGGCGCTCGGCTTGATTGATGTAGTCAACACCGCGTGAATAGACGCTCGACCGATGACCGACCGTGTAATTGATCGGTGGCAGTGGCTCAGCAGGTTTCGATTGCTTTGGCTGTGATAAGTATTCCTTGCACAACCAATCGATCGCATCCTGACCGTCGCCGATCTCCATCTGCGATCCAAGCCAGTAGTCTTCGGTTACCGTCCAGAACCGAGCTTTGTCGTAGACTTCGAGGGCTTGTTTGCCATCTCCCATGCGTGCAACACACCTAGCCCCAGCCAGTTTAGATCCTCGTGTGAGGAATTTGATTCCTGTTCCGCTGGGGCTAATTTCACCGTACGCCACCGGGTTGAGTCGACGGACGATTGGCTTAGCCCAGTCTCGGAGGATGAGTTCCCCGTCAACTGTTTCAAGGCAATCATCGAGGTCAACGCCCGTGAGCGCATCCGATTCCTGAATGACAAACGCTTTGTATTCGAGTTCCGAGACTGCATCGTACGATTCAAATGTTGAAGGGTCATTGGTGCGTGCGTTCGCACCGTTAAGTTGCTTGGGGATCTTCGTGCCGTTCACGAGTTCCCATGTGATCCACTGTCGCAGACCGCGCAGATAGCTAGGCGTCAACTGAAACTAACCTCCAGACCTTGATCTCGCGTGCATGGTTTGACACCTTGGCGCTCTTGATTCGCTTTCCGGTGAATTGCCACTGACGACCACGGAACAGTGATCCAGCAGCTGGCCCTAGGTCGATCCCTCGGGCTACTAGGACGGCGCTGACTTTGTCTGCGTTCGTCTCTCGTTTTGGGTGTGCGATCGCCAATGCTTCGGCGATCTGTCGTGCCTCCAGCAGGAGCGGGAATTTGTCGCTCTTGTTGGCGGCTAATTGCATGCCACGCTCTTTGCGGTCCATGCTTGCGATGTAGTCGAGCAGTGGCTGTTGCTTCATGCTTCTACAAGCTCGACTTCACCCTCGGGCGCTTGCTTGACGCATGCCGTAACACGCTCTGTCTTTGGATCGATCCGGTCTTCATCGACCAGTCCGCCGATCGCATCATCAGGTGATTCTGCGTGCGTATACATCGACCGTGTCTTGCCCTTCATTCCGATTAGTGGTTGAACCACAACGCGGTACTTGATCATTAGAACGGTGGTGCCTCTTCGTCAAAGGGATCAGAAAACAATGAATTACTGACTTCGAATTGCGGCTCATCTGGCACTTCGCCGATGACCCACTGTGTTACGCGCTGATACCGACCATCCTTAATGGTTGTGATCGCCTGAGTGTCCGCGACGAACCCTTCGTCGAATCGCTCGATCGCCTCTTCGATCGTTTCGGGCGGGTCTGCCTTGGATCGCTGACGCCACCAGTCACGAGCCTTCTTGCCCGCGAACCCTTCATGCTCCAGGCAGATCCATTCGCTGATCCACTTCTCAGTTAGGTTGCCTGCCGATTCCGCATCTTCCGGCTGGCAGCAATAGTCAACGCGAAGAGATCGCGGCTCGTCATCGGATGCGCCACGTTTGCGATGAACAGCCCACCGGATCTCGGTCACTTCCCATCGCTCGGGCTTGATCTGTTCTTCTAGCACAGCTGCGTTCGTGTCCGCTTGTGCTTCGTGCTTGGTGTTTGATTCGGGTGGTGGAAACTGGAACCCACAGAAGCATTCACGCAGACCAGCTGGCACCATCTCGGTACACTGCGGACACTCCTTGACTGGCGCGTTCCCCATCGTGGCTTCACCCTTCTTGCCACGACGAACACCGAAGTCTTTCGAGTCGATAGGACCGTGACGCTCCAGGTTCTCGCCGTAGTCGAGTACCAAGCATTCAGACTTCTCGGGGTGCAGCCGAAGTCCGCGACCGATCATCTGTGCAAGCAGACCGGGCGAATCAGTTGCACGCAGAAGCGCAACGCAGTCGACACAGGGTGCGTCGAATCCGGTCGTCAGTACACCGACGTTGACAAGCCATCGGATCTCCCCTTCACGGAACGCCCGAATCGATGACTTGCGAAAGATCGGCTTGGTATCACCCGTGATCGTGTGAACGATCTCGCCGGTTTTTTCTTCGATGTAATCCGAGATGTGCTGTGCATGCTCGACGCCAGAAGCGAAGATAATGACATGCTTTCGACCGGAGCGATCGCAGTTTGCGATCAAGTCATCACAGGTGCTTGCGGTATGCTCATCAAACCGCAGCTGCATGTCACTGGCGACGAACTCACCGCGACGGATCGGCAGATCGCTTGTCTTGACAGACTGAACCGGTTCCGAAGTGATCGGGCACAAGTAGCCTTCTTTGATTAGCTGGCCGATCTGGATGTTGTAAGCAACGCCATCGAACAGCTCATCTGGACCGTAGATCAATCCAGTTGTCATCCGGTATGGTGTCGCAGTAAAACCGATGACGCGATGATTGGGTGACGTCTTGGACAGGTCATCGAACAGCTGGCGATACATTCCGTCGCCGGTCGCCGGAATCATGTGTGCTTCGTCTACAAGCACCAAGTCGATCTTGCCGAGATCGAACCCATGTTTGTAGACGGACTGCACGCCAGCAACGACGATATCGCCGGTCAGATCCTTCTGCCCCAAGCCAGCTGAATAGATTGTGACATCCGCATCAGGAACAAGCGTGCGGATCTTTTCAGAGTTCTGCTCCAGAAGTTCCTTGACATGCGCCACGACCAGGACACGCAGGCCAGCTTCATGCGCCGACTTGCAGATGTCAGCGATCATCAAGCTCTTGCCAGCGCCGGTTGGCGCGATGACAACGGGGTGTCCTTGTCGATGGCATAGGTATCCCCAGGTCGCATCAACAGCGTATTGTTGGTATGGTCGCAACACGTAGTGCGACATCGTTCCACGGGTTCCAGGCAATTCGCAATCTCCAGCAGTAAGTAAAAGCAGGCACCCAGGGAATCGAACCCTGCCACAAGCGTTTGGAGCGCTCGTCGCCACCTTGGTACATGGGCACCTGATGCGATCTGATTAGGAATCGCTCACACCAACCGTTTACTAGCGCTGCTGCTGCGCGAACGCAGCTGCGTTGCCGGTCGGTTGCTGATACTGCTGGCCTTGCTGCTGCTGGCCTTGCTGCTGCTGGCCTTGATTCCAGTTGCCTTGGGCTTGCCCTTGGTTCTGGTACTGCGTCTGACCTTGGGCTTGCTGTTGTTGCTGCCCCTGGTTCTGATTCCAGTTGCCTTGAGCCTGCGATTGGCTTGGCTGCTGGCTCAGCGGTTTGACGTCCTCGACCGCGTTGGATTCGAAGAACTTGTTGGGGTCGTTCCTGTCCTTATCCTTGACGCAGATCACCGAGATGATGCATGGTCGGTTGTGCGTTTCGCATGTGTCGCCGGGGTTAAGCACGCCGACAGCACGACACTGCGCACCAAACAGGTTGCGACCCGTATCGCACTTCGACCTGTCCTTCTTGGTCCACCATGCATCGGTCCAGATCTTGCGACCTTCATACGGACCTTCGATGATGCGGTGAGTGAGCTTCAGAAGCTCTGCGCCCGATTGGAATTTCATCAGATCGGAATCTTCCAGCACTGCCTTGTAGTCGCCATTGGGCAACAACTTGCGAGTGACTACTTCGTCGGTCTTGGTTGGATCAAACCCAGAGTCGATCAAACTTGCCATCAGTCTTCACCTATCAGTCCTGTTCAGGACTACGAGAAACAAAAAAAAACTTAAAACGGTAGTGAGGCTGTTTGCTACAGCGTTGGTTCGTCGCTTTCGTCGCGGACGGGTGCCACGGTTTCCTTGGCGGGTTCTTCGGGTTCCGCCTGCGGTTCTGGAGACGGGTCGAAGTCCTTGCCGTCCGACCACTCGATCGCCAGCAATGCAGCTGTCGCAATGCCGATCATGCAGTCGCGAAGCAGCGTGGACTTGCGGTCCCGGCTAACGTGCATGCCGACCTTGGTGCAAACAATTCCCTGCATGATCGTGGCAAGGAATGGCGACCAGGAAGTTGGACTCTTTGAGAATGTCGCTTGGTTCGCTTGGTCGACGATCTCTTCAAGGATCAAAGCACGCTTGTGGAAATCAGAACTCGTCATGATGAAACCTTTGTGGTTACAGGGGTGTGGTGTGGTTGGTGATTGATTCGAAGCAGCTGCTAGGCTACTTGGCTTGGAAGCGGTGGCAGGTACTGCATGTACTCCTTGAAGTCAGCGGTCATCTCTTCCGGCAGACCGAGTCGGTTCTTGGCTTGCCAACCAGGACGCTCGACCGTCTTGATCACACGCTCGCCACTGCCGGTTGCAACGGTGCGATCCCTCCCGAACGATTCTTCGCTCTTGCGGGTGTAGACCTTGTACTGACCGAACAGAACTTCATCTGCCCATTCCTGCAGCAACGCAGAAGTCCGCTTGTGAAGCTTTGGAAGGTAGCGGTCGTAAGATTCGCCCTCTGGTGAATCGAACCGCTTAATGTCGCAGTGCGCCGTGAAGATGACATGCATCCCGCGATCACGCAGACCATTGCAGGCTTTCAAGAACCGCATGAATTGGCGTTCCGCCAAGTCATAGCCCTTGTTAAACCCTGCATCGGCGATCGACGAGATGCCCTTCTTGTTGCAGACATCATTCCAGTTCAGCTGTTCCAGCCAGTCTGCGCTGTCGATGATCGCGGTGCCGAAACCGTGACTGGACTGGTCATGCCCCAGTTCCATCACAGCTTGCATGATCGTGTTGTAATCCGTGAACAGCGGAAACGATGGACAGTCAATGTCCGCGTTGCCGTCCTCAGTCGGAAGGAAGATTGGCCGATACCACTGTGATGACCATGTCGACTTGCCCCAGCCATGAATGCTGTAGATGACAGTTCGGCGCGGTCGAGCTACGCGACCAGGGATAATGCTATCGAGCAGTCCCATTAAGCAGTGCCTCGAAATTGCGGGGAATGTCCCTGCGTTTCTTCTTTGGCTTGGGCGCTTCTGATTGCATTGAACGCAATTCAATGAACCGTTTAATTGATTCGCTTTTGTACCGAATCATCGGTTTAGAAGATGTCCGAAGTGAAATGTCGACTGCGACCAGATCACCGGAATTACGAAGTCGTCGCACATGCTTTTCATCAACGCATAGCAAGTCGGCGACTTGTGATTGCGTATAGAGAGCGTTGGGTGACAAACAGTCGTTATGGGTGGAATCCATCACAACAACAACAAAGAGATCCGCAGCAAAATAAACTTTCGCTGCATGCTAAGAATCAGACATGCCTTGTTCAGGACTATTTTCGGAGGATGCCGGAATAGCCGATAATGCTATGGCGGCAAGTCCTTGCATAACCTAGACTTAGCAGCCTAAACATTTTTATTCAGGAAAAAACAGCCCTAAGAGGGTGCCAAACTAGCCCTGTCAAGATAGAGTATTTGACACGTTTGGTCATAAGTACCCCATCACCCCCAGTTCGATATGCCACGCAATCCAGAAAAGACCGAGCAGATGAGTCCCGAGGAACGACGCTCATACGCGCGTCGCCTACGTGAAGCAGCTGACGCGATCGAAGCACTGCACGATGTCGTGGGGCACGAGACGACCGCGTGGGTGTTCCGCAAGCCATCGCTGGTTGATGGACTTCGTCGCGTCGAGTCATTCTCGCGAGACGCTCGTCGTACGATTAACCAAGTAATCGCCGGACGACCGCTAAAGAAAAGCAGCTCGAAAGACGACTTAAACAGTTAATCTCAGAAAACAGTCTTGATCTTGGCTGTGAGATCGCTACATTTGGCTGCTCAGTCGTTTAACTAGCGGAGAGAGTCATGGATGACACATCAATGGTCGCGGAGTACAAGCGTGTGACTCGCGACAGTATGGTGGCACATGTCGTGTTCGATGTATGGCTGATCGCAGGAGTGATCGCCGTTCTTTTTTTTACGCTCTAACAGTCCTGATCAAGACAGATGAAGAAGCACAAGCTTATCAAGCATATCAGCGGATTGATCAATGATGCTGGTATGAAGGTGGTCAACGTACGATGCAATGGTCACCTTCACTTCACCGTTGAAGCGAATAGCCAGCGTCGGAAGCTTCACTTTTCTTCCACGACAAGTGACCATCGCGCTATTAAGAACATTAGAGCTACATGCAACAGAATCGGCGCAGAGATGTGTGCCTGATCCTTTGCTACGACCACCCCAGTCCTGAACAAGACTAATGTTGAAGCTGATCACCGAAGCAAGCAATGCCCCGGCTAACACGAAAGTGAAGTGTCCTGCACATGGGACAGGCGACTTTATCGTCCGCCATCACATCGATCGCTGGGGAAGCACCTACACGAGCATCGAAGACCATCGCGGCAAGACAAAGGCGATTGTCGACAAGACGCCTGTCGAGATCACCATCGAGAAAAACAACCCGCACACGCGATGGCTCGCTGAAGCAACCTTCATCGGTGCGACCAGCAATTAACCGATGGCGAAACGACGCTCATCGAAAAGCAAAGCGACCTGCAACAACTGCGGTCAACCAACCCATTCAAAGCTGATCGATCGCGGATCTCACGTTGAAAGCGTTCCGCAAACGATCTGCAAACGATGCCAATGCGGCAAGTGCGACTATCCCGGCTTGTCGATGTTCTGCTACTGCAAACCACCTTACACAGACAATGGCAAAGAGCAAACAACGTCCAACTGCTGACACGTTCAGCACACTGCAAGAAGCGTACGACTTTTTTAATGATCAGTTGTGGGGCGGCAAGCTTCCACAGTGCATGCTCCTGGTACATCGCAAAGCGGGCGCGCATGGCTACTATTGGCCGATGCAATTCAAGGGTCCACGCGGGAAGCGGATCGACGAGATCGCATTGTCACCCGAGTCGATGGAGCGTACCGACCGCGAAGTCCTGTCGACGCTCGTGCACGAGATGGCGCACCTGTGGCAGCACCACTTCGGATCTCCGAGTGCCGGTTACCACAATGCGGAGTGGGCGGATGAGATGGATCGACTTGGACTGCCCGCTTCGGACACTGGGGAGCCAGGTGGTAAGCGTACCGGCAAGTCGATGTCGCACTACATCAAACGCAATGGACTGTACGCCAAAGCGTTCACGCAGTGGCGCAAAAAGAAACGCAAGCTGAAGTATTGCGCCGACGCTGCATTCGGCGATGGCGAGAAGGCTGCGCGAAAACGCGCGAGCAAGACCAAGTACACATGCCCTGAATGCGGACAGAACGCATGGGCTAAGCCTGCGGCGAAGATCGACTGCGGCGACTGCGGATTCGAGCTTGAACCAGAGGAACAAGGCTGATGCGACTTGTTAGTGTCCTCTGTGTTTCACCGACCAGCAACTACAAGCTGATCGATGGTGTCGATGTTTTCGATGCAGAGCGTGACTGCATGACGTTTGACGGCAGCACACCGATCGTCGCGCATCCCCCTTGTCGCGCATGGTCTGCGTTCTGTCGGCATCAAGCGAAACCAGATCCAGGCGAGAAGGAACTTGCGCCATGGTGCGTCGAGCAGCTGCGTCATTGCGGTGGTGTGCTGGAGCATCCCGCGTATTCGAAGCTCTGGGACGAACTCGATCTACCCAAGCCGAATGAACCACCGCGTGATGGCCTTTGGTCGATGTGGGTGAATCAGTCCTGGTGGGGCGATCGGCGAATCAAGAACACTTGGCTGCTTGTTTCCGGTCGAGATCCACGCGCAGTCGAGACGCCTCTGTCGCTTCACGGTGGAGTCTGCAGCACTGCAGCGTGGAACTCGATGAGCAAACACAACCGAGCATCAACACCGCTGGCGATGGCGCAGTGGTTGGTTGATCAAGCACGACAAACAACACTTAACCCCGAGGAATTGCTCTGTGCAAATTGAACTAACACTCGACGAATGTGGCGACTTCTACACGCATGATGGCATGCCTTTCATGTGTGAAGACGGTGCCCGTGAGTTCTTTGAGATTCCTGATAGTGTCACACGGATCTGGGTGGTCATGTCGACTGACTCACAGATCGGCTACGAGGTTGCTATGGGTGGTGAAAAACTACTCGTACATCAGTCTGATGGATGGCTGAACCGTGTCCGCGTGTACTACCGCTTGCAGATGTTCGTAAGGTCAGCATGTCGTCTCGACCTGACTTGTCTTGAACTCTATTACGAAGAACCAGAGGCGATTGAAGAATGAGTACCATCGAAGTTCACAAGGCGGATGCCGAGACGTTCCAGACCAGCGAGCTACACCCTGGTTTCAATCTGGCGTTTCTCGATCCACCGTTCAACATCGGCCAGGACTATCTCGGCTACCACGATCGCCGGAACCTCGATGACTTCGAGTCATCTATCCATGACGCGATCGCAAACACCAAGTCGCTGATGCGGCACGGTGGGATCATCGCGCTGCATGGTCCTGATGACATGGCTGACTTGTATCTTCGCTCTGCTCGATCACTGGGGATGCATCGGATCGAATGGGTTATCTGGCACTATCGCTTTGGCATGGGCGGCAAGCTCGAAACCAAGCGACAGTTCACTGATTCGTTCTGTCACTGCATCATCTTTATGGTCGGTCCACAGAACCACCGCTGGACGTTCAATGGCGAAGCTGTCGCGGTCGAGAGTGATCGCAAAGCGATCTACAACGACAAGCGCACTCGCGATGGCAATGGCGGCATGCGGGTTCCGTCTGATGTCTGGGGATTACCTAGCGACGGTCCTTACTGGGGTCGCGTCCAAGGTACAAGTCGCGAGCGCATGGCAGGACGTCCGAACCAGCTGCCCGAAGTCTACCTCGAGCGCCTGATCAAGGCTTACACCAACACAGGCGATCACGTTTACGATCCGTATGGCGGAACAGGAACAACAGCTGTCGTCGCACAAGCACTTGATCGCAACTGCGTGACACTGGATATCACCGATCACGCGGTGGCAACCATTCACGAGCGTCTTAAACGCGGAGCTATCCGCATCACTTCATCAACTACGGAACCTTCCGATGTCACTGCTATCGAAACCGATCAAGAACCAGAGCCTAGTCAATCAGGCGAAAGCGTTCTGTCGCCTGCATAGCCTGCCGGTCACGGGCATCGTTGTATTCAGCAATGGCGCACCGATCGAATGGCAGCACAACCGACCGTCCATCATGAACAAGTCAATGGGTGACATCGCTGTTCGGATCAGCGATGGCGAAGCGTGGGAAGCTCGCAAGAGCGATGCAAACAACAATCCAACTAAGTGGGAGTCGTACAACTAATGAACCGTCGAATCGTATTGATCGGGTGCAGCAAAACGAAGCTACCCTACAAGCCAGAACGTCGTCGCGGTGGTCGACTGTATCCAACGGAGTTGTACGGCGGCGACCTGTTCCCAAAACGGGTCGCGTATGCCGAGTCTCGCAACTTGCCCTGGATGGTCCTGTCAGCCGAGTATGGCGTATGGAATCCGAACCAGGAACGCAAACCGTATGACACGGCATTCAGTGATCTGTCACCAGCAGATCGCGCCGATTGGCACGCTCGCGTGGCATACCATGTCATCCAAGAATTGTTTGAACCGTTCGAAGTTGGCGAAGCCAATCGACCGCTCACGCCATCTGAGCTGACTGTCGAGATCCATGCCGGTCGAGACTACGCAGAACCGCTCGCCACGATCCTTACCGCTCTTGGCATCAACGTCGAGCTACCGTGCAAGGGACTTGCTATCGGCCAGCAAAAGAAGCTCTACGCATCAGGCAGTCTGTCTCCAGCAGCTGCGTGACCTGTTCGATCAACACCCATCAACCTTGGATTTAACATGGACTTTCATGCTGAAATGCTTAATAGGTTTTTTGTCTCAGTGGTGATGCCAGCGCTCCCTTGGCTGTTCTGGTTGGCAATCCTGTTCTTCGCACTCTATCTGGTGCTTCTGATCGCGTGCGTCTTTCGGTGTGCGATCAGTTTCCTTAACCCATTCGAAGACTACGAAGTCGAGTACGCACCGGATTTACATTCCGCAAATAACGTCATTCAGTTCGTTGACTCGAAACGTCGCCAAGTGATTGATACGCAGGGAAAGCCAGGACACCGCTTCTACGTTCGTCGACTTCGAATTTGGGGATACGGCAAGACTAACAAAGTAGCATAACCAACCAGGAATGATTTCATGAATCACAAAACAGATATCGAGCACTTCATGCGATACGCATATCAGATCGCTCGATATTCCACTGATGACAGCACCCAGAACGGCGCTGTTCTGATTTCCCCAGACTCCACCGGAAAATACTACGCCGTGTCGTCTGGCAATAACAACTTCCCAGATGGATTCAAGGCGGAACCGGAGCACTTAGAACGCCCTCGCAAATACAACTTCCGAAAACACGCTGAATGGGAAGCGGTTACTGGGGTTGACTGGAACCTTGCAAGGGCAAGCGTGCTGATCTGCCCCTTCGCTGCCTGCTCCATCTGCGCCAGGGCTATCGTGATGAGCGGATGCCTTCACATGATCGTTCATAAGCAAAGGATGGAGATCGCGCACGGGAAGTGGATCGACGAGATCAAGGACGGTAATTACATCCTCGACTGCGCAGGTGTGACACGCTCAGAGTTTGACGGGGTTCTCGGTTGTGAACCGATCCTTGCCGACGGCAAGCTCTGGACCCCTTAGTGATAACTGAACTCCTGACGACTAGGTAGCGAATAATGGACGACGACGAATTACCAGTGATTGAAAGCCAGTGCTGTCGCAACTGCGATCACTGGCTCAAATCTCGCGGCACAGCCGACATCGGGGTCTGCATGCTTTACGCAGAAGACTTCTGGGGGTGCGAAGGCGATGACTGCTCATCGTACGAAGCACGCGGAACGCAATTTGACAACGCAATGACCAAAGCACACGAGGGAAGGAATTGATCAACACACCACACTTTACAATCCGCGAATGGAAGTTTCCGAAGACTCCATTCGTCACCTACGAGAAGTCAGATGAAGCGTGGGCTATCCCACTGAAGATCGGCAAGTGGGTTGAACGTAAGGTCACGGCAGAACAAATTCGCCGGATGATCCAGGCCAAGCTCGATGGCGAAGCAAAGGTCACCGTCTGCTATGAAAGCCTTGATGGATGGGAAGGTTTCATCTTTAAGTGGCAAGAAACCATCAACAGCAAGTTGTATGCTCAAAGGTACTCTGTCAGCATGTCATCAATCGATTGGCTTGGTGGCAATTACATCATCGACCGTGCTCACGAGAAGTTTAATGTGCAACGCAGCAAGCTGATCAAGCAGGCCGACCAGCAACGCCGAGAAGACTTCACTTCCAACCCGTCACGCAGCCGGGTTGTGATCGATGGAGTCGAGCTTGCAGCAGAGAATGTCTCGATCGACTTCGGCGCTGTCGAATGCAGCCCTCCGAACAGTAGCATCTACAAACGCCAAATTGCTGGTCGTGCGGTCCGACCGACCATCACGATCACAACACCAACCAGCAATGCCCACAAGTGGCTTATGAACCATTATCCACAGCCTGACGGTCAGCCATTCCTGCGGGAACATGAGAACGTCTGGTATCCTCCCCGCGACTAGCGACGACGAACCCCTGACCAATCATCACTACGCCACCCATCAGCCATAGTTGCAGTTGGGTGGCGTAGCTCGTTTCTAGGATGATCGCCAGATCCACTTCATCGAGTCTGGTCACCTTCGTCATCGTCATTGCTGCAAGCGAGTAGGCGACCATCAGTCCGCCGACAACCCAGAATCCGTATTTCATCTCTTGCTATTCTTTAGCGGTTCCAAAAGCCATTCGCGGACAGTTTCCGCAACACGCTCTAATCTAGCGTCCGAGATCCGCTGGCGGTAGCGGCTCGACATCGAGTTGTCGTCATGCCCCATCACTAGCGAGATCGCAGGGAAGTCGCCAGACTCTTCCGCGACAGTCTGAAACGTGCGTCGCAGGGAATAGAAACCGACGCCATGCCGATAGTGACCAAGCAGTTTTAAGATCTTGCGAAATTCTGCCGAGATCGGGCATGCCGAGTCCTTGCCTTCCCAGCTGTTTCCGTATTTGGTTCGGAACACCAGCTGGTCGCCGGTCTGCCGCGTTCCATCGTACGATCCCCCGCAAGCTTTGATCGCCTCCATCGTTTCTGGCCAAAGCTTTGCTCGTCGCTCGATGCCTGTCTTGGGTCGCGGATAGTCGAGCCATCCTTCGCGCCAGTCGATGTGACGCAGCTGCAGCTTGCTGCAGTCTGAGTTGCCGAGTCCCGCGTTGATGCCCAGCAGTATCATTGCCGAGATCGGATCTTTACTCGCGCCAGCTGTTTCGAGGATTGCAAACGCCGACAAGCTCTGATCACCCTTCTCGGCTCGTTCCTTCCGCAGCACTTTGCGTCCTGGTTTCTTGAACGCATTACCCACCGAGATTGGCTGCTCGATCTCCATCACCCCCTTTGGACCGATGTGATTGATCACAGCCATGACGCGACCAATCTCATTGCCAAGCGAGTTCAGGTTACGAGACTTCCCAAGCTTGACGCGGAACTCAGCGAAGTCAGCCGGGCGAAGATCCTCGATCGACCTGCTCGGGCCGAAGTGCTTGATGATCCGCTCGCAAGTCTTCTTGTAGTCTCGGAACGTGCGCTCGACGATCTCCTTCGTCTTCACCTTGCCCTTGCAGTGATTGATGAAGATGTCACACATATCAAGTACCGTCAGGCTACCGTCAGATGACCTTGGCTTGCGTCCTGCGTACAAGTCATCGCGTTCTGCCTGGAATCGTTCAAGCGCAGCCTGCCATCCATCCGACCATGAACCAAAGTAGTGCGTTTTGCCTCTGATCGTTTTAGCCCAACGCCCCGAAGCATGGGCATACATCGGAAAGTCCGGATAGGGCTTGGCAGGTTTCTGTTTCTTTGGCATATTCTCGCTCCCTGACGGTTGACGGTGAGCCAACTACCGTCAAAACTACCGTCAGACGCTTGGCGGTCAAATCTTGAAACGAGAAAAACCCCGGTTTTTCCCGCACGGCGGCATAGCTCAGCTGGTTAGAGCAGCGGAATCATAATCCGCGTGTCGGGGGTTCGAGTCCCTCTGCCGCTATATCGGGGTGAGCCACCCCAAGACAATCAAAGCCGAACACCGAAAACACCGGTGCTCGGCTTTTTTTATGCGCATTCACGTAGGGAACGAGGCGACGAGTCCATATTGTCAGTTGCCGAAATAAGCCGGGACTCGTCGCCTCGTCCACTACCCGTTGAGACCCGGGCAGGTTGAAACACGGAGTAACAGAGTTCACAGAGAATGGCACGCTGGGGCGTTGATCGGGGTTTGATCGCGCTGAACTGTGCTGACAATCACAACTTGACTCTGTGTTCTCGGTGCCTCGGCGTTTCAATATCTACCCGGCTTGGTTGAACGAGTGAAGCTCATGATGTCAGCGTGTTCTTGACGCTTGATTTTATCTCAAGGTTGAGCAACCACTTTCACTCTGCTGCGGTGCTACAGTCTGGATCGGGCTGGATGCTTCGGGACCAAATTGGCTACCTTAGATTGGGTGGGGTACGGGATACTCTGCTCGCGTTTGGCTGTGGTTTTGGGCCTTGAGGGATCAGGATGAGTGCTTACGGTGATCAGCCCGGTGGTGGGTTCAGTAGCGTCGATGGCTACAACGATCTAGCTGGTTCGCAGGCTGAAGAACAGCGGAGAATGCAAGAAGATGAGATGAACCGCCAGCGTCAGGAGCAAGCGGCCAATGATGCTGCGATAATCCAAGCCGAACAGCAAGCCGCCTATGCGCAGCAGCGCACTGAAACATCGCAAGCACGGCGGAACGAACGCCAGCCTTCAAAAAAGAATGTCCGCCAACAACAGCGTCGAAAGGTTTCTAGAGTCAACGCAGCACCACCATCCAAGATCAATCCCGGTTTCGCACTGTTGGGGTTCGTTGTCGCGGGTACTTGGGGCCTAGGTTTGCTCGAAGGTGACGGCAAGGCCTTTGGAGGCATCGTCACGGGGCTGATCGGGGCCTATGTCGCTGGGCATCACTATAAGGTGCTTATCGCTGCCGTTTTGGTTGGTGGCGGATGGTGGTTTCTCAGCCAACCTAACAACGGCAAATCAAATCTGAAATTGCCGGCCATCGCTGACATCCCAGTCGCAAGATCGTCCTCGGTACCGAATCCGGTCTCGATCAATCAATCGCAGCCCAAGCCATCTAAAACCAGGGTTGCCAGTTCGACTGCGAAGTCAGCTAGTCACTTTGGATATCCCGCCAAGCCTTCAATTTTGCTGCGTCCCTACCAGGCGATGAAAACAGATCCGTCCCTGATGCGTCAGTTCAAGGCGGCAATGCTTGAATATGAACAGAGAACAGGGAAGTCCTTTCTAGATGACCATCCATCCATGCGGCAGCCGACTGCTACCACGTTTGACTATTTCTCGAGGTATGGCAACGGAAAGCTACTGGACGGAGAAGTGCCAATGAAGTCCATCCAATCGACGGACAATCTCTGGGAATACAGCAGTCCTCAACTTTGGGAAATCGATCTGCTCGCAACCGTGAAGCAGACCTTCGAGTATTCGTCGATTGATTCAAGTGGTGTATCTCGTGATGGAAAAACGCGGACTTATCCGGGCGAAGGATTGTGCTACCAGCCAATGAACCGCCCGCTCTATCGAAACGGGAATCGCTATACACCTTTCCAAGTTCCCGTGATCGGTGGCGATGTCTGGCGGAACTATGTTCGCTCGGTGTATCAAGCCAAGACCGATGCGGAATTGCTGAAGCTTGACCCATTCAATCTTGCGATCACTCAAACTCATCGCGACACCGCAAAAGCACAATCTGAGTACGAACTTGCAAAGCGTCAGGTCGATGAACGAAGCAACGCCGCCGCATCAGGCCAGCTAGAAGCGAGTCATCGCTAGTGCTTCGTTCCAATTCGAGTTTAGGATTAGCCGTCTGGCGTTAGCCACGGTTTCAGTGCAATAACCGGGCTAAGGCACGTCAGCTGATGACCCGAACTCGTATTTTCATATGGAACGGAGCACTAGCGTCTTCGCAACAGAATGGGGATACCAATCGCGATCGCCGCACCTAACGCAGAGGCTGCGTACGCGATCTGGACAGCTCGACCTGCAAGCGATGCAGGCAAGGGTGGACCACCAGGATTGCGAGACGCGATCGAAATCAAACATCCAAAGATGATCGTTGTCACGCCGACCAAGACTGCGGTGAGTGAAATGGCACGTTTGGTGTGGCTTTTCATACTTTTTTAGCGTTTGATTCGCCCTCCGGACTTCCCTACCTGTGCCTCACGGATCTCTTCTTCGTTGATCAAGCTAAAGTCGCCAGGGATCGTGTGGGCCAGTGCACAGGCCGCGACCGCAAAGTTCAAGCGATCTTTGTGATCGCGGAAGTCATCCGAAGTGATCGCGTAAATCAAAGCGGCCGCGAAAGCGTCACCGGTGCCGATTCGGTCGACGACCGCGTCAATGATGGCTTCTTCGGATTCGACTGTCGTTTCGTCTGTGGTCAAAGTGGCTGAAAATCGCTGCTCGGTCCCGATGCTTCGTCGCCGCGTTTGGATGACATAGCGAATGTTTTGATATGTCGAAGAGACGTCTGCGGCAATCGAAGCCGTTTTCGTTTCCTTGATTTGCAGACGCTCTTCAAAGTCGGTTTGGCCGCCGATCAATAGGTCGACCTGTCCGGCAAGTTTGCGCATCCACTCAGCAGCCAAGTCTGTTTGGGTAACGCTCTCGTGCCATAGCCACAGCTTGGAGCGAAAGTTCATGTCCAGCATGATTTTCACGTCATGAGCTTTCGCGTGACCGATCGCGTCGAGCGTTAGCGCGGCGGCGGACTTCGAAATTGCAGGCGATATTCCGGTCAAGATCAACCAGTCAGTGTTTTTAAAGATCGCATCCCAGTCGAACAGACTTGCAGAGACCTGTGCAAACGCAGAATCAGCACGGTCATAGATGACCTGACCTGGACGCGCTCCGATCGCCTGTTCAACGAAGTACAGACCCATCCTTGAATCATCAACGAGTTCAATGTGATCCGTGTTGACCCGTAGTGATCGAAGCTGCGAAACACATGCCTGTCCGATCGGATTATTTGGTAGCGCGGTCACGTATGTTGCGTCGGCACCAAGGCTGGCCAGCAGAGCGGCGATCGAGGCTTCGGCGCCGCCGAAGTTGAAATCGAGCGATCCTGGCATCGCTTGACGGAAACGCTGGTGACCTGGGGTGCTGAGTCGCCCCATGATTTCGCCAATTGTGACAAAGCGAGTGATCGCCATTTGAAATCTAGCTAGACGGTGTGTTTGTAGGCGGCGAGCCGCTATGGCTGCCCGTTGAAGCGAAACGTGCGATGTGCTGCTATTAAGATGGACTTCGATGTTGCCGGAGAAGCGCATTTAGCGATTGGCATCGTCGGGCAATTTCGTCCCAGTCTTGATCCTGTATCAGATGGCGAGCAGCGATCCATGATCCGCCGACGGAATGCACCAGTTTGGACTGGAAATAGGAGACGACATTCGTTTCATCGATACCGCCGAGCGGGATAAACTTGAGTCCGAGATGTGCGTAAGGGCCGGCAACCGCGTTCAAATACGGCAAGCCTCCGGATGCTTCTGCCGGAAAGAATTTAAGAAGCCTGCAGTCCAAGGAAATCGCTGTTTCGATATCAGAAGGCGTACAGATCCCAGGGGCAAAAGGTAGCCCGACATTTTTGGCCGCTTCAATCGTTGACGGGTTCAGTCCTGGTGAAACGGCAAACGAAGCACCCGAATCGGCAACCTCGACCACTTGATCGGATGATAAGACCGTTCCCGCACCGACAATCAATTCGGGAATCGTCTGTCGGATGCACTTGATTGCTTCGACTGCGATCGGCGTTCGAAGCGTCAGCTCAATCGCTTTGATTCCGTTTTCGAAAAGCGTTTCGGCAAGCGGTCGCACGGCGTCAAGCGAGTCAATCACAACGACAGCGATCAGGCCCGATTCGTGAAGCGATTGGGCCAGTGCGTTTGGGAAGACGCTAGGTGTGTTTTCTGGCGTATGCATCGCAACAGCATACCGTCTGGGACGTGATGCCGTCAGAGACTCTCGTGATCGGCGGCTGTGGACAAAGCAACTGGATTCCTAGTTTGGATCCGCTATCGGAACCGTTTTGTCTTGGAAGCGAAAATAGAGATCATCGGAGTCTCGCCAGCTTGTGTTGGTGGCCGAGCGAACGTTTTTCCAGACTTCCATTTTGTCAAATAGGAGATAGGTCTCTTTGTCAGTCATCCGAATCGGTGCGAATTTCCAAGAGGTTGCCGAAGAGTTCTCCTGGATTGCCTCGACGATGATTCCACATTCCAGGTCGTTGCCAAGATCACCCATCATGCCAAGGATGGCACCGAAACCGCTTTGGCCATCTCGCGAGATCGGGTAGAGCAGTAATGGAGTTGGCAGCACCCGCAATTCCCAGCGTTTTCCAGACGGCTCCAAACAGTAGCCGCTAAACCGCCGCGAGATTTGACGCACTGCCAATCTGAAACGAGTTTCTGTCGGAACCGGAATCGTGACGGCCGGAAGCGTCTGGCGATCTAGCGGCGATTGGGGTTTCCAAAGTGTACCTTCATCGGATCGGGAAACATCCAACCGGATCGGAGACAGTGCATGCATCTCATGGACAACTCGTCGTTGGTAAGGATCATTTTGCCAAGGGAACGAAAAGATAGCCGCAATCGCGACCGGCTCCTGTGACTGTTGCCAAACGAAGACGTGTCCCAATTGACCACTGTTGCGTCGTGAATTGGTCCACTGTGAAAGGGGCGTCTCTCGCAAAGCGATCTTGGAATCCGATTGGCCCTCTAGCTCAAACGAATAGGTTCGTGCCGCGTCCAAGTGGATTGGTAGTAGGCGGTCGAGCGTGATCGAAGTCGGTCCATCGTCTTGGCCGACACAAGCGCTAGATGACTGCCAAGCGAACGCTATCAGAACCAGGCTTACTTGGAACCATCGCATCGAATTGGCCTTTGTAAATTGTCGAACTTTAGCCGCCTGAGTCTGCACCGGCTGATTCGGTTCAACGAAGACTCAATGACGCTACTACACTGGGGCGCTGGGCAACACAGATTCATTGTAGACGGTATGTCTTTGGCCGTGTAATGAAAAGCCATTGTTGTCGCGATCTGGGAAAGGGTTGCAGACAACGGACGAATTGGACAAGAATGGCTATTGTTGGTGTGCGTTCCCGAAAGGCCAAGAAAGGACGACGGTGATCCAGCCAATCACGTTCACACCAAGGCTTTGTCTCGTTATTCCTTGGGCGGAACTTTCGCGGAAGTCGGCGTCGACTCACTTTCGGGTTTCAGCACGTTCATCACACCAGATTCCAGTGCGACTTCGGATTTGGTCACGGCTACTTTTGGATCCGATATCTTGGATTTAGAAATCGCTTCACCGTTCGACGATTGATCGGGAAACTGGCTGAGCAGAACGATCTTTTGCCAAATTTTGCGTGAAAGGCCGGTGCTAAGTTGTTCGATTTCACTGACCGCTGCGACTGCGACAGGATCATCGAAACGCTGAACGTAGAGGGCTGCAATTTTACCGATCAGCGAGAGCATTTCGCTGCAGTAATCAAGGTACCGGTTCAATTCGAAAGCCGTCATTGGATCGGCTGGCGAGTGCGCGGCGGCTTGATAGTTCCCCAATGTCCGTTCTGGATCTTTGGTCAACTGATGCATGTCGATCACGTGAGCGAGTGACCGCAGTTGATGAACCGCAATGAGTGCTCGGCGACGCTTAATCCTGACTTCCAGGGAGAGCAAGAAGTAGATCGTTGCGGCCAAAACGAGTAGGGCATTGGTACCGGCGTCAAACATGCCCAGTAAGTCTGGCCAGCCGAACGATTCGTCTTTGAATCGAACCGAGTGTGTGACGGACCAGACCATCGCACCCACAATCATGACGACAAGCGCGGCAAGGGTGTATCCGACGATGCGGATCCACCAAACCGACTCATTGATCGCACTAGCGGTGACAGCGGAGTGCTCAGCAACTTCGCGAAGTTGTTTGCAAAGACGCGATATCCCTCGACCGGCAAAACGATCTTCGATGCGCTGTTCGAGGGCGACGACGGTTTTGATAATCGCGTCTTCGCGAAGTTGCAGGTCAGAGATCACTTTTGGCGTTTGTCGCATTCGATGAATGCGAAGGCGTTGTGGTTGTGAATCGATTCGTAATTTTCACTACTGCACTGGTACCAAACGATACGGTCGTCGTTGTTTAGGGCGACAGCGAGGTCTCGAACGATATCTTCGACAAATTTAGGATTCTCGTAGGCTCGTTCGGTCACCCATTTTTCGTCAGGACGCTTCAGTACGCTAAATACCTGGGTCGACGCACATTGCTCGATAATCGAGAACAGCTCTTCGATCCAGAAATTGACTCCGTCGGCCATGCGGACCTTGACGGTCATGTCACAACGTTGGTTGTGGGCGCCGTACTCTGAGATCTCCTTGGAGCACGGGCAAAGGCTGGTCGCGGGGACTTTCAGCGTCATGACAAAGTCATCGGTCCCGTTGCTAGCCAGTTCGAACGCAACATCGAAGTCCAGTTTACCGCATTGGCCGGTAACGGGGGCTTTCTTGTTGATGAAGTACGGGAACGAGAGTTCGAGGTAGGCCTCGTCCGATTCCAGCTTTTCCTTCATCCGGTTGGTGACCATCGAAAGGGTGTCGCTGCACAGCTCTTCGTGGAATTCATATAAGACTTCCAAGAACCGAGACATGTGCGTGCCTTTGACATCGTGCGGCAGCGATACAAACATGTTGATCGTCGCGACGGTGTGTAGGAACTCGTTGCCTTGTCCCGAGCCCGGCGTGCGCAGTGAAATCGGGTAACGAACATTGGTCACGCCAACCTTGTTGATATAAACCTGGCGACCGTCTCCGGTGGATTGAATGTCGGGTAGCGGTGTCGATGTGATCGAAGGTTTCGTCATAATTGAAATCAATTGTGCGGATCGGTTGATGCGCGTAATCGATCGAAGAATCGATAGGGATTGAATCCAAACTGAGAGCTGAGGTTTTCTACAGATCAGTCAGTTCGGAAAGCAATCCCTGAGCGCAAGCAGGTTCAAGCCCACTCGGAAAACGCAAGTAGCGACGCCGAGTTCATTGGTTGGGAGTACTGTCTTTGTACGCAGGAAATGTAAAGGGGCCGCAAAGCCTCCGCCGCATTTCGCCGAAACGCAGCCACTCCCAAACACACGTGCAAATTCATTAAGTCGGCTCTTAAACAGTCAAGCTTAGGGAGGCGGCAGCCGCGGGCGAGCCTTCGAAAGCTGGTGGGAGTCGGTCGCAGAAACAGTAGCGATAGCTGTGTATTGAGCTAATACCGCTGTTTTGCCGTTTGCAAAATGCAGACGTCCCAGCCGTACTAGTTTGACGCGTCGGCAACCCCTTCACAATGGGGAGTACCGCAATGCAATCGAATCACCCAGAAAACGACCGAAAATTGCGAATCAGAGATGGTTTCGTCCTCCACCGTTTGGGGTGAAATATGATTGCTGTCGCAGTAAAGCTATGCCGGTCGAAAACTTACCCGGTGAATCTGTCGAGATGAAATCGCGATTCGAATCAGCGAATTTTTGCAGCTTCGGCAAAACACTCTGCCGCAAGTTCGTCCTCCCCCAATTGCGAATGAACTTGCCCAAGTGACATCAGTGCGGTGCGCTGGCGTGGACCCTGACTGACGAAGACAGCCTGCAGCAGATATGTCTTCGCGGCTTGCAACTGACCTTCGCGAGCAAGAAGCTCTCCATAGGGCAATGCGGCACGGTCAAAGCCGCCGCTCTGAAACAGCACCTCGTACTGCTGGAGCCCTTCGGTGAGCTGCCCGAGTTTGACGCAGCAGTCCGCCATAAGGTACTGACTTTCCCCGTCGCCCGGGATTAAACGCAGTGCATCAGTGGCATGTCGTTTCGCCTCACTAAACTTGCCTGCCCAGTGTGTAACTTTTGCGAGGTTCCGGAAGGCAACTCCCTGACGGACGCGGTCAATCGATCCATGAATCACGTCGGAAACTTCCTGAAAGACACCGTCCGTCGGTTGGTTTGTGACAATGCCTTCAGTCGCAAGTTCGTTGACAATCATCCGAGCCAATTCGCCGTGACAATCAATTGTCGGATGCACGTGGTCTAGGAAGTACTCTGCACCAAAACATTGATGACCAAGCTCGGACATCGATTGGCGAGCAAGTAATGATTCGAAGTCAACTTGAATGATTCCCGGTTGTGAACTGAAGCGACGAATCGCTTCGCGAACCTTCGTCGGTGCTCGCAATGGACAAACGTCTTCATCGACTGCGGTTTGAAAACTCAATTCCGCAGTGCTGAATTGTTTCTTGTCGAACATCGCTTTTCCAAGCAGGTAGTTCGCTCCCGCATGCCTGGGTTGGTCACCGACAACCGACTGCAGCATCGCCGTCGCATCTTCGATCGCACCAATGGAAATCAAATCACGAGCCGTTTCTATAGCGTTGTTCAAATCTTGCTTTCGATTAGATACCTGGCTGGCAGCTTCAGCGGTGGGAGACTGCTGCGGTGCAATTTGTTCCGCAAATGTCCCCAGTGATTTGAAGGGTTCGCAATCACGAAGGTTGCTAGCCGGATTGATGATCGCGAGTCTTGCTCCGGCTTGTTCGGCGATCAACTTCATCCGGCCGAGGTTGAATTCCAAGTGGGCGAGAACTCCTTCATGCCACAGGTCATCACGAACATAGCTTGACGGTCCGACGCTGTGGTTGAGCATTTCGTCGACGTCACCGGACAGCTGTGCTGAATCACTTGCTGGTGGTTCTACGATTTGCGTCACCAGCTGCCGTGTAAGTTTTCCGACATAAGTTTTATCCACAGCAGAAGAAAGACGGGGGATCCAAGGAGACTGCTGCCGTTGTTCATCGTAAGTCCGCCATTCCAAGAACTCATTTTGCCCGGTGTAGACAATGAAAAGGTCGATGTCATAGGGAACAAACTGTTCCATCACCGCTGCCACACGGTAGCTGGCATAGCTAATGGCCCCAGCGTTGATGACTTCCCACTTCGTTTTAGGTTCAACGGCAGGAAGCAGCTTCCTCAACCATCCGCAGAAAGAAGTCCCGTCATCGAAGGGACGTCCGTAGGTGGTTGACCCACCCAGGCAAACGATTCGAAAAACATCGGCTGGCTTGTCACGCGAAAACCTCTGCTGGTTGAACCAAACCAGTTTTGCGGAATTGAATTCAACTTCTGATGGTATCGATGAAGGAACAATCAGCGGTACCGATTCAGAAAACCCGACGTATGGGTCCGTGGGGGGCGGTGGACTCCAAACCAATCTCAAGCAAGCCTCGAACGAGGCAAATGCGAAGATCAGCATCAGCGAAGAAAAAACGATTCGTTTCCGGCGACTTAAAGGAGACGCTTGCCGTGGGCGGACCGATTGTGTATCTGATGTTCCCAATAATTCATCACCTGAGAATCTGAAACGACGCTTCTGTTCATGGCAAAGAAACGCACGCAATCTTCTGAAGCTCTCATTGTGTCCCCGGGCCCCTCGGCGAATCAAGTCGTAAACGAAGCCGGCGTGACGCTCTCAGTTCCCGCAGGTTGGGAATTGCTGCCACCCGGCGACGCCGGACTGACACGCCGGGTTAAGGCGGCTGGGCCCAGTTGGACTGTAAAAGAAAAGAAAGGGCGACGCACGTTTTCGAAAGGCGTTTGGGCACCGGCGGAAAATATCAACGCCGCGCGATCGAAACTCGACCAAGAACGCTCAACGGAAGCCTACGCAAAACGGCGTGTTCGTGATGCGGAACGCCGAGACAAAAAACAGGCGGAGTATGTCGAGGATTTCGAAGCAGCCGTCATCGAATTTCTGAACTTCTCGAATGTTTACGCGGACATTGCGAAACGGCTCGCCAAGCTTGTCACCACCCATGCCACACCGGTCGGCAGCGGCACAGTCGCGAGGACAGAAAGGATTCCGATCGAACGTCGGGCAGAGTCGGCTGTCATCGCTTGGATGCGACACCAGACAACAGCCTATGACGACATGGTGATTCCTCGTGTCAAAGGAAAACGGCGTGAAGTCAGGCGGATGTTGGCGGAGCAGTCACGCAAGATCCTTGTCGCGTACCGCCAAGGCGCGGCGATCGATCGGTCAAGCTGTCCGTTGTTCAAGGCCCTAAAATCAGATGCCGCCTCCTGACGAACGTCGCTATTGACGTACGTCATTGATTGTTGCCCGACCCGTTTTGTGCGAACGCTGCACAACGATTGAAGACACATACTCTCTCTTGCTACTGAAAGGGAGAATAGGTTTTGGCAGTTCGCTAAAGTTCACGGATTCGAATCGATCGGAAGTAAAAGACGCTTTGGGGATCATGTGCCTGCAAAGCGATAGCGCCACCTTCGGGATCAATCAGTCTGTGTGCTCTGTCGGGCGCGCGGATCGGTGACTCAGGTTCCGTGTAATCGTTGACGAGCTTGTCATTTAACCAGACGCGAATCTGCTTCCCTTCGACACGGACTCGAACGGTAAACCATTCGGTTTCATCGACCGGAGATTGATCGAGATCAGCGACAGCATAAAGACTTCCGGTTTTGCGTTTTTCCTTTTCGGTGCTATTGAGCTGCACCTCGTAACCTTTGGCGAGGTACTTTTTGCGACGCAAGTCGTAACCGGTGTGGATGAAAAGCCCTGAATTCGAATTCGGTTTGCCGCGGGCGACCAATTCAATTTCAAAGTCTTTGAAAGCCTCAAATGGTTGCTGATGCCCGATAAAAAACAAGTGTGACATCGCGGTTTTGCCATGCGCTTTGATCGCCCCGTCATGAACCGAGAACGATTCGGGAGCCACATTGGCTTTCCAACCTGATAGGTCGCGTCCGTTGAAAAGTTCCCGCCATCCTTCATTGTCACGTTCGTCGGCCATCAGCCCAGGTGATTGCCAGATCACGCTAACTGCAAGCAAGGTGAAAATGTGACATTTGTAAAACACAGCTTTCGGGAGCAGAGCCTGAAATATTGACATCGGTGCTTTGTCGCCAGACGTTGAAAAAGTTGGGGAATTCGAAATGCCTACATCGTATGACGGCGACACTGATATCTGACTCCGTCAAGGCGTACTCGATTATAACCGCTCGACTTCATCGGTATCGACTATCGTTACCAGTGAAACCCAAGCAAGGTCGAGATGAAAGGACTTTCAAAGCATCGAATCGATGAAATTGCGTGGCAGGCATCGTATCGTTCGGTACTTGAAGCTCAGGTTAAATTTCGATTGCAGATCCAACTTTAGGTTTCAAAACTGCAGTCCAGGTGCACGCTGCGGCCAACAACGTCAGCAGCGCGATCGTTATAGCGGTTTGCCACCATTCGACTCGCCAGACCCGGGTCAGCTGCAACTGCAATTGCAGTGGAGCGTTCTCACTGACCTGCACCGCTCTGGTGAACCGATACACGGTGCCTTCTTCGGGAAGGCTGATGGTGATCGCTTGCGGAGCTGGCTCGGTGCCATGCTGATGCTGAACCAGACGCGATGCAATTTGACCCAAGACGGCGTTGTCCTCGGATGTGTTTCCTTGCAGTAATTCCGTTAACTGTTGCGGGCGAAAATTCAATTCGTTCTGCAACAGGATCGGGTTGATCGCGGCAGCATCACGTAGTTGCTTGTTATCGTCGAAGTCTGAATCGACCGGGCGATTATCAAGGTAAAGTCGTTGCCGTCGCGTGTTGAGTCCGACGATGGCTTGTTGTCGTTGGAGGTTTTCAAGCTGAACGCGAGCATCCTCGTTGGAGGCCGCGTCGAGGGCGTATTGGTTGGCGACGCTATTGAGTGCCCAAGTTGCCTTGGATTGTTCACCTTTCATCAACAGCTCGTTTGCCTGTTCAAGCAACTTCGATGCCTGCTCGGCTTGCGTTTCACGGCGTCGATTCATTTTTGACAAGTAACTGCCGCGATCATACTCATCACGATAGTCCAATTCGATCAGTTCAAGATCACCATCGTTGTCGGTCAATTCAAATCCCTTTGGCGCGACAACGTTCCACTGGATGTTTTCAAGCGGAACGTTCAGAGTCGGACTAACCAGTGTTAGGTTGGAAACACCATTTCCAGCAGCGGAATACGTAAAGCGGACGGTCGCGCTCCGGTCGTTAATTCCAGGCAAGACATAGAATTGCCATGTGTCGGAGGCTTCGCCAAGTCGAATCGAATTGACGCTTTCTCCGTTGACAAACACATTGAACAAAGTCCCTTCGCCAGGGATCTTGATTGTCATGCTACTGCGCTGAATGACATCCATCGTCAATTCGACAGACGTGAGCTGGTTTCCTGTAGAAGCGAGCACCGTTGTCAGGTTTCCTTCCGCGACACGAAGCTTCAATGCTTCGGCAAGTGAGTGGCGTTGGATGCTGATCGTCAGGGGTTGGCTGGCTCCGACCGAGCGAAACGCAAGAGCAGGCGCGTTGCGGTTTCCGGCATTTCGAATCGCTGTGGGTACACTGTTCCAGTCGATCCGTTGCCAGCCTGTTGGCAATGCTTGGGGCGAAAGTTCCAGACGACCACCGGCACGAATTGCGGCATAGCATGTCAGTTGTTTCGATTCGGGAAACTGGATTGGACGGAGCGTTTCGACGTTTCCTTGGCGATCGCCCCGACGTTCGTACTCGATTTGAAATTGAACCTTGCCAACGATTCTGCGTTTGAATTGCAACTCCCAACGATCCGAATTGGCCGTACTGCGAATGAAGTCACTGACGGCCTCGCCAGTGGCCCGCAGTGTTTTGATCTCGTCCTCAACCAAGCCGGGAAGTTCAATCATGATCGAGCGAACCGACGCGTTTTGAACTTCCATGTTCGCTAACAGCGTCGCGCGCGTTTGACCTTCGCGGAGCGTGATTTCATGGAGAACTTGGCCCGTGACCCACGGGGCAAGTTTTTCGATGCCGAGTTGCAAACTCCAATCGCGTTGCAATATTCGATATGCCAAATTTCCTTGGCCAAGCCCGCCAAGTGAACGCGGATCCGTTTCAGAGACGTTCTCTCGGGTGATTGTGCGGAGACGGATTCCAGTCGTCGGCCGCACCACAAACTCACCCGTCTGTCGCGTTGATTCATTTAGGATGAAAGCCGGTGCTTGCCACTGATCGACATCGGTCGGTGTCGCGGCAGTCAATGTGGCAGTGAAGCTTTGCACGCCAATAGTCTTGCCGTTCAAATGCATCACAATGGTCCGTGTATCTGATTCGTTCACTTCAGACCAGTGGTGCAAAGCAGGACCCGACAATGATTCGACCTCGAATCCCGATGGAAGGGGGAAACTAAGTTTGAAAACACCCGAACGTGTTATTTCGACAGCAAGGTTGATCCCGAAGACAATCCTTTCGTCACCAAAAGAGAGCACCTGCTTGGACTGAACGCGAACTTCAGGCTGCACTGGCGCTACCGCGATCGAGGCTGCACCTGCGTCACCGGTGTATCGGTAAACGCGGTGCAGTGTGATGTCTGTCGAGGGCATCAGGTCATGACGGAAATCACTTAGGTTGACTGCCGACAGTTGATCCGCTTCGATCTTTTCAGGTTGGGCATCCTGGCCAAAACCCAAAGCGATCAAACCAACTTGTCCGTTGGCATTTTCGACAACAAGCGGTTTGACCGTGACTTCAGCTGGTAGGGCACCCAATCCACGTTGAGTTTGAATGGTCAGTTGAAAGGTCGTTGCCTGGGGCGGCTGCAGTTCGATATTCAGTTTCCGAGCGTCCGCATCAAACTGCCACGATTGCACCGGACCGGCGACATCACTTACGGTCAGTTCATCCGGCACGTCGATAACCAGTTGGCTCAGTTGGCCTTGTGACGTGCGGATCTGAAACTGGTGCACTCCGTTGACCACACCAGGTCCCGGCATATAGACCTGACTGCCTTCGACATAGAACATCGATTTTTCAGTCGAAACGTCACGTGCCTTTGGGCGGACAAAGATGACTCCAGGACGCGGCTGAAGAAGGATTTCTGCTTTCGTTTCGTCGGCCGAGTCAGTCGGTTTGATTCGGACAACTGACGGACTTGTCACTTCCCATCCCGATTGGTTGGACGTCACGGTGATGCGTTGGATTCCGGCAATGCCAGTTGGAATCGTGATTCCCGCAAGTGGATTCACTTGTTCAATCTGGTATTCGAATGTCGCTTTGTGCTGCGAAACGGAGTCGTCATCAGAGTCGATCGGGATGCTGACAACATAGGCCGATGAGCCCTCTTGCAACGTCGTCTTTGTGACCGACAGAGAGTCACTTTTGAAGTCCGTTAGTATCGCGGAAGCCTGTAGTAGCATAGCCGAATCACCAGGGCGGCCTGTCAATTCCAAAGTCGCTGTCGCTGACAGTCGTGACTTTTGATGATCAACTTCCCATACCTGCTGAATCACATCGGCGCGAATTAACGAGGCTGTGTCATTGGCGACGGATGGTGATTGTTGACTGGCAACAAGTAATCCGATGAAGAAAAGTAATAGCGGCGCGCTACCTTCTACGATCGGAATGGCTGACGATTTTTTGCGGCTCGATTTGACAAGTTCTTTCGCGGTATGAAACGTGGCACCGACTAGACGCAAGATCGGCTTGATCAGTGCCAAGGCCAGTAAGACGGCGATAACACCAAAGAACAACGGTGCACTTCCCCCGTTAAGAAGAATGCCAAAGGAAATCGATACAAAGCCTAGCAGGTAGGGCAAAGTCGCGAGCTTGCCGGTTGGTGTTTCGGTTTGCGTTTGACCGCGACGCTTCATGCGTTGTCCAACGACCGGTACTAGGACAAGAAAGAGTCCTATCGCAACCAAGACGATCCCGATCCAAGAGATATCCACTCGCCATGCCGGTAGATTGTCCACCAACAGGCTTGCCGATTCACCGATCGAAAGAACTGGAATACTCAGTTCAATCGCTTGCGGGGCTTCAAGGTCCATCCATGCGATGCCGCTGGTGATTGAAGCGACAACAATGGCAACGGCGGTGCTGATGATCCCGACGACTTGCCATGGCGTTGATCGGCGAAGCGCCGACCAGCCTAGGATTGCGAAGAAGGCGGTCAGTGCAAGTGCCGGCAAGCCGCTTCTTGCGACCCAATTGAATCCAATCTGACGCGTAGTTGGACGCGGCGGACGAACATTACCACCCGACGCGATAAGGACCCGATTCTCATCACCCCGAACAACCCATTGGGTTTTCAGCACAGGGGCGTCGATAATCGGCAACGCCAATTCAGGACGTTGCTGGTCAACGCTCGGCTTTCCCAATCGCAATCGAACTTCGACCGGGACGTTGGGATCCGTTCCACCGGGAAGCGGAATCAGGGTCGCATTCTCAGCCTGGCGTGCCGTGACGATTTCGTTGTTGACCGATACTTGCCAAAGTCGAACGGGTTCGGGGGGCAACTGGACACGTAGACTTCGTTGACCACGAGACTTCACGTAGTAAAGCACATCGGTGACAAGCTCACCGTCTTGTGAAACGTGACTTTGGGCCTCCGAAAACTCAACGATTTGCGGAACTGTCGCGCCTGGCTGAAACCAGTCGACGTTAAGTTGCAACTGAAATGGACGTTCGGTGTATTGCCAGGTGCCGAGCGCGGGAGCGGTACTGAGCAGTCGGAATTCGGCCGGCAGTTCAAGCGGGTCGAGCGCGAGCAGGTCATCGGAAGCGGCGACCGTTTCTAAGTCGACCTGCATCGGACTCACTACTTGCACGTAGCCTCTTTCACCTTCGACTTCGAGTGGTGCGACAGAACCGGCTGAGAACTGACCTTGGTCGCGATCGGCCTTCTCTTCAAACGTCACCAATAGGGTGTAGGCGCCCATCACCGGCTGATGCAGTGTCACATACAACGTCGAACCATCCCGTCGCCATGTTCGGACATCTTGGCCTTCGACCATCAGGTTGCCCAACTCTTCGGGGACTGTGAGCTTCCATTGTGAAACCGGGGCTCCGGTAACAAAGTAGTTGACCAATGCGCTCCCATAGATGGTCTGTTGGCTAAGGGAGTAAAGATGGAAAACGTCTGACTGCACGTTGCGTTGCAGCAATTCGATATTCGCAGTCGCGGCCCAATCGGCCTGGCGGATTCGAAAGGCTTGTTGAAGACCAGGCGTGGATTTTGCAAAGTATGCGAGCGGCCGCTCGACGAGTTCGGTCGTGTCTGCAATCGAGATCCTAATTCCGGCGGCACCAACAATGCCGATGTCTCCGCGTGTCGATTTGACCGACGGAAACAACAGTTTGGGCAGTTGCCATTGTCCTGCCGCTGCGGGTTCGTTCTTCTCCAATGTCAACGAGATCAATTGCCGGCCAATGATTTCTTGCCCAAAGAAGATTTTCAATGAGCGGTGTGCATCGGTGATCTCGCTTCCGGCTAAGTAATCGACAACGCTTGCTCCGGTCGCGGAGACAATCGAATAGTCTTCGGGGATCGAAAACTCCCATTCACGGATGGCTGCCTCGCGTATGTCTAATTCGATATCTGCATTGATGACGCGATCCGCTTCGGCGACTTCGTAGCGAGTCAATGTCGAAACGTTGATCTCGGGTTGAATTCGATCGGCAGATACGCTGAAGCCATAGTCGGATGATGGGAAGCGATAAACGAACGTTTGACGCGCCTCGATCGGCTCAGCTGGAAACTGCTCCGGTGACAGCTGAGTCAAACCGCTTAGTTCGACAGGTTCCAATCGAATCGAGCCGAGGTTAGTCAAGCGAAGGTAACCGGAGTGCCTGATGGTCTCTTGCGGTGTGAGACGCAAGCCTTCGACGCGAACCGGAAATTCATCGAGTGCCGTTTGGCTACGAACAATTAAGCGACTCGTGTTTCGGATCGGCTGGCTGAGCGTGATTTCTAAGATCCGCTGGTCATCCTCGGATAGAACTTTCCATCCCAGAATGTCGGTCCCTTGGATATCAAGGATTTCGCCCGGACCAGAAAGGGCAAGCCGAAGTGTATCGAGTTCCCCTTGAAGGACTTGATAGTCAAGCTGGTGTGTTTGCTTTAACAACCCCGCACCGATTTGCGTTTCGATCTGTGCGTTGGTTGTGAAGAAGAGCTTTCCTTCGCCGGTTTTTCTCGCCGTCTTCCAACGCAGGATGACATTCCCAGAAGCAGGCAGGAAACCTGTCCATTGATCTTGCTGCAATTCTGGCACGATCGCTTTTTCGGTTCCGATAAACTGTAAATCGGTGCTTAGACCTTCGATCGAAAGCGGCATGACCGCCCCGGTCGCGATCACGAAGTCGACTCCGTTAAGGTCATTTTCCGTTGTTGTTATTGGAGCTGCAAAGTCGACTTGTAGCGGGAATTCGCCGGCGCTTGGAAAGTCGACTTGGTAGGCGTAGTCATTTTCCTTCTTGGATAGTTTTAGGCGGTGATTATCGGAGGAAGGAATAGTTGTGACAGCCACGTTCCCGGAAAGTACCTGTAGTGAGGCGTTCGGTTTGGTGACGACCGCTGTACCGATCAATTGAAAGGCAATCGATTTGCCAGTTTCGTCAACGACGCCTTCCAGCCGAGCGTCTTCAATCGTCACGGCAGCTTGTGGCACACCTTTGCGTCCGATCTTTAGAGCAAGCTTGCCACCAGTCGTGCTGTGAAAACGTTCCATCCGGCCTTCGTTAAGCACAGGTGAGAAACCATCCACATCAGCGACCGTAAACTGGACTTCAGGGCTGGTTGAAAGAGTCAGATCAGAATCGAAGGCAATCGCGTCCCCTGGCGATAGGTGAAGAAGCTCCACGTCGATCGGTAAACTCGGCAGCTTCGTTATCGAAGAGATTCGCCCGGCAAACTCCACGGCGTCATCCTTCAGTCGAAGATCTAGAAATCGGTTGCCCCCTTCACGACGAACCGACCAGGCCAGCAGCTGTTCCGATTCAACATTTGCGACTTCGCCCCATCCGTTGATTCCCAGGACGAGCACTTCGGGTTTACCTTGAATCAGTTTCGCTGTGATCTCGATGTCATGTGATACCAATTCTTGATCTATCCATACCGATGCTCGCGTTTTAACACTGTAGAAATCCGGCAGTTCTTTTGGTTCTGTCGATCCCTCGACGATGATCGTGGTGTGGCCGGAACGAACGCGTTTGGGACGTTGCTTTTGGTCGATTTCTGTTTTTTGAACTTCATCAGCAACTTCCACATCCGAGGTTTCCGATTGCTCGTCGGTCTGGGGCTCTTGTCCCGGCACGGTGTTCGCTAGCAGACTTGAAAGCGTCAGCAACGCGGTCAGTAGGTATCGACCGAAGGGTAAGATTTGCTTGGATGTTGACAACATCATGATGCTCCGGTAGCAGACCGCGCAGAAGCAAGCTTTGCAGGTCAGGACGCCGTTCAATAAGTGAAGGAGAAAGAAACGTAGGAGGTTTAGCGACGAGTCGCATGGAGGTTCTTGGATCGCAGAAAGTGGATCTGCGAAAATGGAACGTCCAGTCAGTTTGTTAGTTGGAGGACAATTGACTCGCTTGAGTGATCATCTCGATCAAGTCCTTCGTGTTGGATTGTTTCCCCAATGCCGTCGGCAATCCCTGCAGCAGTTCCGTCAAGGTTGAAAACTGAATCGTTTCACCTAACGGTTCGCCCTTGAGCTTGCTTGCGAAGAATGCGGCGGCCGCAGCCAAACGCATGGAGCTGTCGGCGGACTGAAGTCGTGCAGGAGCTGACTGATAGGGGATAGTCCAACGGTTTTCGACCATCTGTCCCGTTTCTAAATCTTGGAAGCGAACCGATACGGTTCCGATTTCACCATCGCCGTCAGGTTTTGCTTGGACTTGGTAAAGTGCGACGCCTGCTTCTTCAGCAGTCAGCTCTGCCGCATCGACGGCATCGTTTCGAAAGTCTTCTTTTTCTAGACGATGCTTTTCAAATCCCAACAGCTTGTAATTTCCAACTCGATTGGGATTGAATTCGATTTGTACTTTGACATTCTTCGCCGAAGGTCGCAGTGCACCGGCTATCTGCTTTGCGAATCCATCGTCCGCCGATGCGACATCGTCTAGCAAGTAGTATCGTCCGTCGCCTTTACGAGTCAGTGTTTCCAAGACCTCATCATTTAGACCCTCGGCACTAATGCCGGCGGCATCGAACGCGATGTCTTCAATGCGCATCGATTCAACAATGTCTGAAAGGTGGCTGGGATTTGCGTCACCTAGATTGACCGCGCCATCGGTCAGAAGGATGACGCGACTTTGTGCTCCCGAACTGCGGTATTGGCGAGCCTTTTGGAAAGCAAGTTCAAGTGCCGACTCGATGTTCGTTCCGCCTTGAATGGGTAGGTTGTCAAGCAATCGCAGCAGTTGGTCGCTCTGTCCGCCCTGTAGATTGTCCGCAATGAGCCGAGGTTGACGCGAAAAGCTGATCAAAGTGACTCGATCATTTGCCGTCAGTTGATCGGAAAGCAGTTTCAAGCCGCGACGGAGGATTTCTTTACGATCCGTTCGCTCCATCGAACCTGAGTTGTCCACTAACAGCGTTAAGTGCAACGGCGTTGATTGGCTTCGTCCAAGAGCGGCCGTTCGCAGCGAAACCCGCATCAAGTTTCGCTGTTGAAGCGAGGGATGAATTGCTTGCTCAATACGACATGCGACTCGTTTATTGTTCTGTGGTAGTGGGTCACCATAGTCGAAAGCGTTGACGAATTCTTCGATTCGAATTTTGCTTTGTTCGGGCCAAGTCCCCCCTGCCAAAGCGGACTTTGCGAGTTTGAACGAAACATCGCTTACATGAAGCGAGAATGTTGAAAAAGCTTCCTCTGCAGCATCGGTCTCGTCGATTGTGACCGATTCGAAGGCGTCCGTGTATGAGCGTTTACGGTCGGTTTGCGAAACCAGCGGTGTGAATCCCAGCGCAACTTGCGGCAGCTCCTCTTCTTGTTCGATGACAATTTTAGGTGTCACACCTAACATCACCGAGCGAGATTCGGATTCAACGGTCCGATACCCTCTGCCAAAGCCCTCCAACTGCGACTGGTCTTCGAATGGGTGATCGGCGAGCCCCGGTAATGCCTTATCAGACAAGGCAATCGCGGCATTGGGAGCCTGCAGGTCTAACGAATTTGGTTCCAGACCACTCGCCGCCACACCGGCCATTCGGTCATCGGCGGAAAGCTGCTTCCCTGCTTTTGCCGTTTCCGCAGTTGGTTGTTGGCTTTGTCCGTTCTGCTGTGAAGGGAAGGCCATGCCAGAGCTAAATGCACCATTGTTCGGCGCAACGCCCCATTCGTTTGGCACGGGAACTCCGTATGGAGCACCGCCTATCCCCTGCCCAAAGAGCAACTGATTGGATGCCTGTTGGTTGGGAAGCGGCGAATTGGGCGAGGCACCATTTGTGACGACGCTGTCTAGCTTTTCTGCCGATGCCGACTGCCGGCCAAGCGATAAAGGCTTTTCGGCGGGTGCGGATTCTGACGCGCCATAACCGAAGGACATCGTTGGTGAGGGCTGTGTCGGAGAGGAAAGCTCTGATTTGGGAGAGGTTCTTCGCATCGATTCTTCGGCCAAGGATTCCTGACGTAATGATTCACCCAAGTCCGATTCAATGGTCGAAAGTTTCGATTCGACTTCGGCAATCTCTTTAGAGGCTTTTTCTCTAAGACTCATTCGTTTCGAGATGGCTCCACGAGTTACAGTCGCGCCCGATTGAGGCGGTTGAACTCCGAGCGTGCCACCCATCGCAAAGTTGGGTGTCATCCCCGATTGTCGCGATTCCGACGGTGTACCTGATTGTTGAAGTGAACGCTCAACGTCTTCGACGATCGTATCGCCACCAACCACTGCGTAATCAAGATAGACTTCGTTGTCGGGTGAAGTTTGAGCTGGTTGATTGTCTCCGGACGGGGCTTGAAATCGGCTCGGCTGATTTTTAAACAAATCATTGAAATGCTGTTCGCCTTCACCACCACGACCCGCGTCGGAGTTGACCGCACCACCTAACACAATACGACCGGCCCTAGCTGGTGCACGTTCGTCAAACCTCCATTTCGTGATCGCGCCGTCAGCGGAATCGGGCATATCACCGAACCGAGGCGTGGGGCTTGCCGCGTCGCCATCGGAGTCAAAGTCGAGGGGCTCACCGAGTCTTTGAAATCGATCATCACGCGAGGGTTCGATCTGGGGTTCTTCCCACGACTCGCCTGAAATCGAGCTTCCGCTGTTTTCGGCGAAGTATAAATTCACTTCGTTTTGCGACTTGGGGACCACTGGCGAATATTTGGCTTGCGGTCCAGGTGTTGGAAGGTATTGAACGTCGTCTTGCAGGTAGAAGTCGCTAACGTTCGTGGGGCTATTGATCGTCTGTTTGATCCTATCGAGAGCTTGTTTCGAACCGGAACTGTTGGGACGATCAATCACAACACCTTTTCCAAGGCCAGACTGTTGAGACGCAGCCAACGCGTGTGATTCCAAGCTAAACTCATCGATGGCGAGCGAGTCGACTACCTCATCGCCACTTGCGATCGACTTCATCGGGCTCATCGCACCGGTACGGACATCGACGGCTTGGTACAACGCGACACTTCCGATCAACCCGAAGAACAACAATGAAGCGGCAATACCGATCGCATACTTGACCAGCCGTCTCATCGGCTCGCCATCGGCCGAATAGGCTGTCAAAGGCTCTGATAGGTCCGGTTGAGGCGATCCCTCCAAAGCCGACAGAAGCTTGTTTCGTTGTTGGTCGGGCAGAACCCAGTTGTCATCCGGGACTTCTCGGTCGCCCTCGCCGATCTGTTCCATCAAGGCGTGCGTCTGCTGCATCTCTCGGTAGAAAGAATTGACCTGTGAATCTTGATCAATCAGACGAAGCAATTGCTCTCGTTCGAAATCCGATGCTTCGCCAAGCACCATCGCAACAATGCGGGCTTCAAGCTGAGGATCAAGCGAAGGAAATTTGGATTCGTCTGTCATGAGTTTTCATCAATTCCGAGCGAACGCAGTCGCTGCGCCAGCTCTCTTAAAATGTGATGCAATCGGTAGCCCACGTTACCGATGCCTAGTCCCGTCCGTTCGCTGATTTCCTTGTATTTGAGGCCTTCAAAGTATTTCAACGTCACCAATTCGCGATCGACGTGATCCAGTTCGGAAAGCATCTCACGAAGCTTTGCCATCGCTTCCATTCGCGAGAACAATGCATCCGGCATTGCTGTTTCACTGTCCTGAGTGGGCTGGTTCGTACCATCGTCGCCCAAGACCTCACGTCGATGGTTGCGGAGGTGGTTGTAAACTCGGTTTCGAACACTTCGATACAACCAAGCTTTGGGAGAGTCGATGTCGTCCCAGCGTTGGTGCAATTGCAGGAACACTTCTTGGACGATCTCTTCCGCCAAGGCCCGTCGCCCAATCAGCGAAAACGCATAGCGCAGCAATCCCGTCTCTTCGGATTCGAACAGTGTTCTAACCGAAGGTTCTAAGGTTTCCTGGTCACCGGACCTGCTGAGCGGCGGCGTCGGTTTCAACATTCACTCTGCTTTTTCTGCATCGGGCAGTCCATCTCGCGAAATTCTCGCCTTCAAATAGATGAACCGGCAGACGCGGGATTCTTAGAGAAGTTTGCAGAAAAGTTTTTTGAGGTGTAGAACGGCCTGCTCAAGCCGCAGGAGTCTCATTCAGCCATTTTACGTATGGCGACGCACGGTAGGAGAAGAAATCCCTGTGCTCGAATGGGTTGATTGGACGACAAGCCGAGCAATCGAGCCCGCCGAAACGAATTTCGCCTTGCCAATCAACTGGACTGAGCAGGCTGGTTTGGTCAGGCTGGACTGAGCAGGGCCGGGCAAAATCGGGACATCGATACAATCCTGGCGAAAACGTAGCGACCGCCGAGGAGTGAAGAAGCAGTTCATAGGGTTCCCGGGCTTTCCAGGACCACGCAGCCCCATCTTTCTGAAAAGAACCTATTTCAATCGTTTCGTCAGTGTTCGATCGAGTTGGTTAGCAAATGTCTGGGCGTCTTTCTTGCCAAATGCTTTGGGGCCGCCGGTTTCGACACCGGAAAGTCGAAGCTGCTCCAGAAGGTCGCGGGTCGCCAGACGATTGTGAATATTTCGCTCGTTGTAAAGGTCACCCCGGCTTGTGATAACCACAGCCCCTTTTTCGATGACTCGGGCGGCTAGTGGGACGTCATCGGCGATGACGATATCGCCATGGGCAGTCGCAGCGACGATGGCATGGTCCGCCATATCAGCCCCATCGCGGACGGTGATACGACGAACCCATTGCGATTTAGGAATCGGGATCGATTGATTGGCGACAACAACCACCTTGATCTCTCGCTTCTCAGCCGCTCTGAAGACGAGTTCCTTGATCGCGACGGGGCAGGCATCTCCATCAACCCAGATCGTCGGTCGATCCGGGGGCGCTGCCTCGTCGGCATTGTCATCTTGACGATTCACCAATCACTACACCAAAGCTTTTTCGAACAGGGCTAACATTCGCGACCAAGCACGCTCGGCCTGCTCTTCGTTATAAACCCGCGTGTCAGGTGGGCACCATCCGTGCCCCGCAGGATAGACCTCAATTTCTGCCTTTAGATTCGCGTCGGCAAAAGATTCTTTCAATACCGTCTTCGATTCAGGGTCACGCTCGTCGTCGTTCTCGGCAATCGCGATCAAGAATTGAGCTTGCATTTTTGGGATCAATCGGTGGGGGCTGTCGGGATTGTCACTGACCAATCCACCACCATGAAAAGTGCACGCGGCGCCGACACGTGTCGGAACGCTCGCAGCTGTTCGCATCACGATTGGCCCGCCCATGCAGTAACCGGTGGTGCCAACCTTTTTCGCCGTGTCGACTTCGGGTTGTTGATCCAACCACCCGATGAACGCTTTCGCATCCGTTGCCTGAGTTTCTGGGGTAAGAGATCTCGCCAGCGGGATGACGTCCACAATGGGTGTGCTCGCACCGTCTTTCGCTGTCGGTGCAGCTTGTTTGCGGTAGAACGGATTGACAACTAAGACGCTGTAACCTGATTCGGCGAGCCGTTGAGCCATTTGTCGGAACGCTGGACGCAATCCAAAAATGTCTGGCCAGATCAAGACCGCTGGTGAAGCCCCTGCAGTTGGCGTGACATAAAATGCATCACATTTTCCGTCGGGTGTCGTGATGGAAACATCGCGACCGGAAACCTCTTTGGCGTCCGCGATCTGCGGAAATAGCATCGCAGCTCCCATACCCGCGGCTGCCATCGCCCCGAGATCTCGACGCGAGTATTTGGAAAGGTCTTCTTCGAAATGATCTTGATCACACATGTTCGATGGCCAGGGAAAACGAATGAGGCTAACTGGTAAAACGACATGTCAGTTTAAGACACTGCCAAGCTTGGTTGCGATCAGGCTCGCTGAACCGCCATTGCTGTACAAAAATCAGCAGGATCGCTGTTGGCGTCAGAGTGATTGATCGCGATAACGACGGAGCTAAATCACCCCGCTCGCGCGAAGGATGGCTTCATGAGTCGCGACGTCATGAGCTGCGTCCCAGCGGAGCGTTTTCTCTCCCCGAATCACAGCGGCAAGATCGAGGAACTCGGCGTCGTAACGGCCGCTTGGCTTTTGAAAAGAAACGTCCTGAAACCCTTTGCGGTACGTCCCACGCGGTTTGGCTAGTCCGAGTCGGCCCTTGGGGTGTGGTTCCAAAGGATTGATTTCGAAGGTTCCTTCGGTTCCCGTCACAGAAAATGAACGGCGAGGGCCTCCCATCGGGTCAATGTGATTGCATCGAATCGTTGCCAAGGTCTTTGGGTATTCTAAGATAGCGAGCTGGTTATCGGCAAAGTTGTCTTTGGAAGGAAACGAACGTCTATTAAATGAACTGACGCCGGTAGGCGGGCCGAGCAGATAAACGACTTGGTCAATCAAGTGACACGCCAGTTCAAACATTCCGCCGCCGGCGTACTTTGAAAGGTCAAGTCGCCCCGCGTCATTCATGTATTTACCCATCATCGCATTGATTTCGGTGATCTGGCCAAGCCATCCATCATCAACAATTTGCTTTGCGAACTCGAAAGCAGGGTTGTACCGAAGCATATAGCCCATCTGAATGGTGCGATTGTTTTGAAGGGCCAAGTCATGTAACCGGCGGCAAGCATCCAGGTCTTCGCCTGCGGGTTTATCCAAGTGAATGTGTAGATTGTTTTCGATACAGCGTATGGCTGTCGGAACAAGTTCTACTACTTCCGTCTCAACCGCGACGGCTTGCAAGCCTTGTTGTGCAAACAGTTCGCGTTCGGTCATCCATGGAATGTCTGCGAATGACTCGTGATCACGAAGCTGCGATCGACGCTCTGCGTCCGGTTCAACAACGCCGACGACTTCGAATACATCGGGGAACTTTCGGATCGCTTGAAGTTTGCCGATCGCGTGTGCATGCTTGGTCCCGATCTGCCCAATCTTGATTGGCGATTTGACAGTCGCTGGCTCGGAATCCTTTGCGGTCGCGTTGCTAGTGCATGTGGTGGCAATCGCGGTACCGATTATCCCGAGTGTTTGTCGTCGGGTTGGTTTCATGTCGTTAACAGCAAGAATAGCGGGTGGGATTTTTGGCGAAGGAAGGCGGCGTCATTATAGTTTCTCTTCGGGCATCGCGGCACCAACTCGCATTCGCCATTGTTTTAGCATCGTCCGCATTTCTTCCACTTTGTCGGGCATTGCCTTCGACAAGTCATGCTGTTCCGAAATATCGTCTCGGAGGTTGAAAAGTTGGACGGAGCCGTTTTCAAAGTACTCTAGTAATTTGAAGTCTCCCATCCGGATCGCACCTCCAGGGCTTTGCATCCCGTGATTGCTGTAGTGTGGGAAATGCCAATAGATGGCCTCACGCTTCAAATCACCGGTGCCGGTCAAGAGCGGCACAAGGGTTGTTCCGTCGACTTTTGCGGTAAGTGGAGCTTGTGGGCGAGTGATGTGTTGGATGGTGGGAAAGAAATCGTTGCTAATCACGGGGACATCACAAGTGGTTCCAGGTTTGGTCTTCTGCGGCCAGCGGATCAGTAGTGGTACCCGTATTCCGCCTTCGTAAAGCCAACCCTTTGCGCCTCGCAGAGGAAGGTTGGACGTTGAATACGCAAGGTCCAGTTTCTCAGGTGAGATTCGTCGATCAGGGCGACCAAAGTTGGCTGCGGCCATTCCGCCGTTGTCAGAGAAGAAGATGACAACGGTACGTTCCGTCAGGTTAAGTGCATGAAGCTTGTCGAGCACCCTTCCAAAGCTTTCGTCCATCGATTCGAGCATTGCCGCAAACTGAACATTGTCTTGCCGTTGTTTGATTTTCACCATCTGCTTGGGAAGGACTTTATAGCCCGACCAACCGGAGCGATTCAAAAGTTGCAAACGCTCTTCAGCAGTGGTTGCCGACTCTGAATCCGGATTTCCTTCGAGTAGATACGGCTGGTTGTCTGCACCTGATGCACTGGTATCTTGGGTTTGCGCAGCTTGCAGTTTGCGCTGGTATTTTCGAACAAGGTCATCGCGACCTTGAATCGGATCATGAACCGCAAAGTGTGATAGGTAGAGGAAAAACGGTTGCTTGGAATTGGTGTCGATAAACCGAAGTGCTTCGTCGGTCAGGCGGTCGGTAAGATAGTCGCCATCATGGTCTTCCAATCCCTCGAGCTGAAACGGTGCATGATATCCGGCTTTGGGCCAACCTTTGTTCCACCTCGGGACTTGCACATCAAATCCTTGATTCAAGGGCCCATTGGGATCTTCGCCAAGATGCCATTTTCCGAAGTGTCCCGTTTGATATCCTATTGAACGAAGATGTTCTGCGATGGTGACCTCGTCCAACGGCAGTGCCGGGCATATGTCCGCGTTCTCAAGCTTTTGAAAGTCGAACTCTTTGCGACCTGGTAGCCAATCTGTCAACTGTAGCTTCGCGGGGTATTTCCCCGTCATGATGCTTGCCCGAGTCGGCGAACAAACGTGGCACGCGGCATACGCCGAAGTGAATCGCATGCTTTCAGCTGCAAATTGATCGATGCGAGGAGTTTCGTAGAACGAACTGCCGTAACACCCAAGGTCTCGCCAACCCAGGTCGTCAACCAGAAAGAACACGATGTTCGGAAGAGTCGATTCGCTTGTCCCATCTGCAACGGCTTGTTCCTGATTTGCCAATGAGAAACAAATCGCAAGTACGAATGCGATGTCGCGGATAGCGGCTTTCATATTTCACGCACCAGATACACGCTAAAGATAAAACGCAGAGAGGCGAAGACCGCAGAGATTGCTAAAACTGACCTTCTGTGAGCCTGGAAACACGGTGCCTATCATTGTTACATGATTTGCAGTGTTCCGTGTTGGGTGGAAGATTGAAACACCGAGTAACAGAGATCACGGAGTAGTGACTAGGCTCCGTAGAAATCTACCTGCCTCGCTCGGCCGCACTGAGCTTTTTGTGGAGAAGCTCCACTTCCTTTGCAAGCGTTGGCTCAAGCTCGGCCAAACGCTCTGGTATGTCTTGTGATGCGTGAATCACAGCTAGCACGATGATCGATGCTTTCTGAAGATCACAAACAAGCAGGTGTTTGTTGACGCGGTAGAAACAGAGGTCGGAGCGAAACTCCGGTTGAGGGCGAAGCAGATCTGGGTGCTCTTGAATTCTGATGATCCCTGCTTCCAGATCATCGATGTAGCGTGCAGCAACTTTCTTGCCCCAGTTCTCAATCGAGTACTGCTCAATATCGCTGATTGACGTCAGCGCGGACTGGGTCAGGGCGAGTCTAAGTGGCTTCTTGGAACTCACGACTTGGCTTTGTTCATTGCCTTTCGAAGGTCCCCGGTGAACTCCACCGTACGGCCTTCGATCGCATCACGATAACCAGCAAGGATACTGTCGCGAGCCTCAGCGGCTTCTTTCTTGAGTTTCATCTGTCGCAGAACATCACGCACGAACTCACTGGGGGTGGCGTAGAGCGTGCCGTCACCGCAGTTTTCGTCGATGAATGCGCGAAGCTCGTCGGTGAGCGATAAGTTGAGTGAATTTGGCACTGGATCAGTCCCCTAGAGGTTGTCTGGTCAGGCTACCACTAATGGCAGTATTTGTCAATATTCGCCACTAGCTCAAGTGTTACCAATCAAAATTCGTCGGAAAGATAGCCGCCCAAGGTAACCGTTCACCAAAACCGCTATAGACGCGTGGGGTATCACTGCTAAATGATTTACATTGTTCCGTGTTGGGGGGAAGATTGAAACACGGAATAGCGGAGATCACGGAATAGAGACTAGGCTCCGTACTCTGCGACCTTCGGGTCTCCGCGTTTATTACCCCGGTTCGTGCCGTTCTCCGTGAACTCTGTTCCTCGGTGGTTGAAACCTCCGGTCTTGGGCAAGATGTGCTCTCATCATCACGACGCCCAGATTCAGATTCGCATCGTCGCGCCAAGGACACGGCGTACTTCCACTGGGCTGGTTCTACCTGAACGCACCAAGTCCGTCGCAGACTCCCAAATCGATTTCATGCCACTGTCGACGGCGATTCGGTAGGCCGTGCGAGAGTCCTTGGTGTCCAGGATTTCTGCAGCACGCGTCGCCTCACGAAGCGAGAGAAACTCACTGGCAATGACTCGGCCTTGATAGCCAGTGCCATTGCAGGCTTCGCAACCGACTGGGACATGACATTCCCCGATGGGCAAGCCATAAAAATCGGCTCCATCGGTCGACATTGTCGAACAGTCGCATAGTTTTCTCAGCAGCCGTTGGCAGCACAGCCCAATGATGCTGCTACGCAATAGATAGGGTTCAATCCCAAGATCCAGCAGTCGGCTGACCGCAACGACCGTGCTATCGGCATGAAAGCTGGTCAGCATCAGTTGGCCTGTCAGGCTCGCTTGGATCGCGATCGACGCGGTTTCGGGATCTCGAATTTCTCCGACCATGATCACTTCGGGGTCTTGCCGAAGCAACGACCGTAGGCCGGATTGAAGTGTAAAGCCTGCCGCGCTGTTGACCTGGCTTTGAGCGACGCCTTGGATCGGGACTTCGATCGGATCTTCCAATGACATGAGGTTTCGGCAGCCTTCGGTTTCTCTGGCGAGGTGCCGCAAGGCTGCGTAGAGTGTCGTCGACTTTCCACTTCCGGCCGGCCCGCAAATAATCAGTGCCCCACTGGTTTCGACCAAGCAGTCTTTCAGTGATGTGGTGACCTCGCGAGTCAAGCCAAGGTCATCCAAATAACGATACTGATCGCCGTGGCCAAAAAAACGTAGCACCGCGCGTTCACCGTGCAGTGTCGGAAACGTGCTGACGCGGATATCGGTCCCACTGCCACTCATATCGATCCGTCCTTCCTGGGGCACATCGCTACGGTAGGTTAATAGGCTGGACAGGACCTTCAAGCGAGAAACGACTGACGAGCTTGCACCGGAAGGAAATTCACCCAGCCGATGTAAAACTCCATCACTCCGGAATCGAAGTTCCAGCCCGTGCGAAGTCGGTTGCAAGTGGACGTCACTCGTTCGGATCCGTGCGGCAAAGCTAAGAATCTGGTCGACGAATTCAGTCGCATAGGCGTCGGTTTCTGGCCTTAGATGCGCGATCCGTTCCAAGATTTGTTCGCGATGGCGTTGCAGATCTCCCGCCTTGTGCTCGGTCGTTTCCGACTGCGCTTCGGCGATTCGGTTTGTAGAGTGCGAGCCGGTTTTGGACAGGATGCCCGAGGAGGTTGCCACGGTATTTACGTGATTGGGTGGTGCCTGGGCTGCGAGGTCGGATGTGGCGATGCCATTGTGAGCGTTTGCTTTACCGAAGTCCCCGAACCATGGTTTTCGAAAGATAGTCATTCACTTACTCGCATCGGTTTCGTCAAGCCAAGGGGAACACATCGGAACGGGCCCCAAAGTCGACACCTGTGGCAAAAAAGCTTTGCCGCATTGGCAACGATGAGATTGAAGTCCTGGGCGACTACGTCGCTCTGCGAAGTGACGTTTTTCCAAAGATGCAAATCGAGGTTATTGCAGTTCGCATTTATTAGCTAGCAGTTCATCATGAAGGTGAACGACGTAGTCGCCTAAGGCTTCGACCTCATGTTGGTTGTTAGAGTGGTAGGTATTTGAAAAATGAATCAATCAGCATCGGTTTCAAATGTCGGTGCGTGGATCAATCGCGTTGACCGCCGCATCGCCGATGTTGTTGATATACAACGAGAAGACTCGGAAGATGATCAGGATCAAGACAGCGGCGATCGCTGCCCAGATGATTGCGGATGCCAGATAAGTGATCAGACCCATCGAACTTCTGACCTGTGTCTTCAAGTGGCTGAAGTGTTTGTCTAATGTTTCGGAAAGTCGTCCCGAAGCCTCACCAAGTTCCACTGCTTCGATCGTATCTTTTTGAAACAAACCGCTTTCGTCCATCACGACATGTATTTCTCGGCCCTGGAGAATGGCTTCCTTCGCTACTTTGGCACGCCCTTCAAATTGAGGTGTTCCGGCGCTTCGGAACGAAAGGTCAACTGCCGACCAAGCATCCAGGCCTGATTCGATTGCCAATGCCAAAGTCTGCACGAAGCGAGCTTCGGCAAAGATCCGTAGCTTGGGACCAATCACCGGAACGCGAGCCAGCCAATCGAGTGCAAAATTAAACACGCCTCGATTCATCATCCATATCAGAGCGAAGATGACTGTAGCAAACACGGCGACCAACATCGCATAGATCATCACGCCACGCTCACCCACAAGTCCGATGCCCAACAGGTCGGTGTCGGCTTCGCTGGTTGTCGGGACGATCACGCTGGGAAGATAGATCATCAAGCCGATAACAAGCACGGCGATCATCAACTGGATCATTGGCCAGATGATTGAATTAACGAAGATGCGACGAAAGTCAGCGAGTTGTTGATAATACTCGGCCAAACGATCGAGAACTCGGTCGAGTCGACCGGCGCGTTCACCCGCTTCGACCATCTGTCCGAAGTGATCGGGAAAGTAATTCCCCTGTGCTTTGATCGCATCTGCCAGGGAACCGCCTTTTTGCACATGGTCTGCCACCGACTTCATGTGGCGACCGTAGTTACTTCCGTGATTTTCAGCTTCACGTGCGAAGACTCGGTGTGGATCGAGTCCGACTTCGAAGGAGACACCCACGCGTTCGCACAAGGTGCTAAGTGTCTGCGGTTTGATGCGGCCGGCCAGCACGTTGCTATCTCATCATTGATTCGGATTTTTGCGCGGCGAGCTGTCGATCCGATTCGACGTCAACAACCGTGGATAATCCGAACTGCATTGAAACGAGGAGGACGCCTTCCGTCCGAACTGAGATTCGGCCGGGTACTGGCGTTGTTCATGCAGGATAACAATTCGACCCTTCGATTATGTAAAGAAGCAGCGAAGGTCAGGTGCGCCTTCAATGAATGCTTTTTTATCGAATGTCTACGCCCACCCGATCGGTAGTGTGGGCGACAAGTCGTCTTATTCGACGCGCGCTCAGTCTTTGACGCGTAAGCGAACGACCGAACCGTTAATGACGGGAAGAGCTTCAAGTTTTACAACCGCTTGTTGGGCTGCACCTTCACTTGCTTCGTGCGTCATGATGACCAAGGGGACCAATCGATCGGCACCTTCGCTTGTGTCGGTTTCATGCTGAATGACCGAAGCAATGGAAATCGAATGTTCCGAAAGGACATTTGCGATGGCGGCGAGAGTGCCAGGATGATTGGCAACCAATAGCCGCAGGTAATACCGACCTTTTAAACTGGCCGCGTCGCGTTGAATTGCACGCGGTGGGTTTTCGCCGCAGAAGTACTCGAGCGTTTGGAACGTCAACTTGGTCCGACCGACAGCCGTGTCGATCAGGTCAGCGACAACGGCCGATGCTGTTGGCATTTGGCCAGCACCCAAGCCGTGATAGAACACAGGTCCGACCGCATCACCGACAGCACGGATTGCGTTGTAAGCATTGCGAACTTCGGCCAACGGTGTGCCGATTTTTAGAAGCGTCGGCGCGACGGACAGCTCTAAGCCGTCTTCGGTCAGATTTGCAACCGCAAGCAGCTTGATTCGGTATCCGAGTTCTCGAGCATAGCGAAGGTCAGCCGGGTCCAACCCATCGATGCCGATTCGCGGAATCTCGTTCCATTTGACAGTCGCACCGAAAGCGAGGTGAGAAAGGATGGCTAGTTTCTGTGCCGCATCGGTGCCGTCGACGTCCATCGTCGGGTCGGCTTCGGCGTACCCCAGACGCTGTGCTTCGGCGACGACGTCTGCGTACTCGCTGCCGTTTTCATCCATCTGGCTGACGATGAAATTGCTGGTGCCGTTGAGAATGCCTTCGAGCGATTGCAGCTGGTTGGCAGAAAGGCATTGGCTGATATTGGCAATGATGGGGATTCCACCAGCGACCGAGGCTTCAAAAGCAATGCTTCGTCCTAGTTGACGAGCGCGATCGAATAATTCTGGCCCGTGTTCGGCTAGCAGGGCTTTGTTCGCGGTAACGATGTCCTTTCCTGACTCCATCAGCTTCAGCATGATGGTACGAGCGGGTTCCAAACCGCCGATTAGCTGTGCGACGACGGTGATCTCTTTATCGTTGATCACTTCGTCCAAGGAGTCGGTCAGGACTCCATCGGGCAGTTTCATCCGCTGACGGGCTTTTTCGATATCGCGAACGACGGCTTTTCGAAGCCACATGGTGCGTCCGGCGTGTCTCGCCGTGCGGTCACCATGATCCAACAAGAGTCGCGCAACGCCGCTGCCGACGGTTCCAAGTCCAACGATTGCAATATTTGTCTTTTCCATGACGCAAATATTAACCGCGATCGCTTCGGAGAACGAGACGGCATCAGATTCCCCGACAGCAGAGCAAAGAATACGAACGCGGCGCAAAGCCCAGACGAGTTTGACTTCGATCGAGGCGCTACAGGATCGGGTTTTCGGCTGCGGAGTTTGGCATTTCCCAGCCAAACAGCAGCATCGGCCAGGCAACGATTTGTCAGCGACTAGCGGTGCACGTTGATGAATTGCCAGCCAGAAATCATCCAGTTTTTACCGAACGGACGACACCATCGGCACTGGGCCAACAATTTTAATGGCCCGTTCTTAAGACTTTCGACCGTCAGAACTGCCGTGGCACCTTCGTGAACGACGGTATCGGTGACGAGGCCGATGCCCGAAGCGGAAACGTTTCGAGAAAATGCACTCAACGATTCGCGTTCTCCTCGGACAGCTAGGGTGACAGGGCGCACCAGGTGTTCGCGGTATGCGTTTCGATTTTCGTTGTCGTAGATAGCGTCTTCGTCAAGCATGTCGCGAACGGCATTTTCGACATCCTGGTTAGGCGCCGAACCGGATAGGCGTAGCATCGGGGTGAAGACTCCAGTGTTGTAGGGCAGGAAGCTTAGGAATGTTTATGAATATTGAGGGATCGCAGTCAGGCTGATTGCGGTCGACTGTTGGTAAGCTATGAACGAAGTGCCCAAAAACAATTTGCGTGCGAAACCTCCTTCGTGCAAACGGAAAGCTCATCGAATTTTCAAAATTCGCGAGTACGTCACCAAAGCTGACGTAGCGCCGCAAAAGAGACACGCCAGCTGTCGTCAATCGAATGATACGGCGTTGCAAAAAAGCCACATCACTGACCCGTTCGGAGGTCATTGGCCTCCGAGTCAGATGTCAACGTGGGCTGGACATGATCGTCACAGATTTCGCGTCCAAGATCATCGGCGCGAATAAAATTCCCACGACTATTCCTGACGGGTATAGACGGCCGGATAGGTAAATGTCGGCAGTTCATTTGGCAACAGATATGCAACCTCTTCACTGACGGATTCGTCTTCATAGACAAGAGTCCAGCTAAGTTCGACCGGTCCGGATTCGTCGGGATCAACGATCGATGTCAGAACCCAGTCGCCTGTTTCAGTTCGCTTGATCGATTGCGATGTGATCTTGCCACGGATGGCGGAGGTCTTAATCTCCAGCTCTGCATCTTCGTCGAGTTGTTTGACTGCAGGCCCAGCAAACCGAATTTCGATTTCGGCAAGTCCTTCCGACCGTGTCACTTTCAAATTTGTCGCTCGGGCGACCTTGGTCTTGATTGACGGATCGCCGGCAAAGAAGCTGACGGTGTACTCAAGTTGCAGCGGAGTATCGATATCAACCTCCGCATCGGTCACCCAATAGGCACCGATATTGTCGATCCCTTCATGAGCGCCCGGTAGCTCTAGCAACTCGACACGTCCACCAGTCCAAGGGGACTTGGGTGTTACCCAGACACTCGGTCGTTTGTCGTAGCGGGCATTGTGATCATCGTAGTGATAGAACGCTCGGTTGCGTTGCAGCGTGCCGAAGCCGTGAAGTGAATCGACGTGCACGGAGGTCACCGAAGGAAAGTCTTGACGTGCGTAAGGACGCCAACGCCAGTCATCGCCGCCTTTCCAAATCAGTAATCCGTCTGAATCATGCACCGACGGACGTGCATCCAGTGGTGGACCTTGCAGCCCGTCGCCCCAGATCCACATGGACGTCAGCGGCGCGATGCCAACCTTTTCTGGAACCTTTCGAAAGTTAAGTTCACATTCGATTTCAATGTCGGTCTGGTTCGTTCCAGGATGCAAAACGAAACGATAGGCGCCGCAGACGGACGGTCCGTCAAGGAAACCCAGAACCGTGATGCACTCGTCTTCGCTGCCGGGCATCTCGATCCAGAAAGCTCGAAAGTCAGGAAACTCTTCGACCTTTTGCAGAGCGATGTCGATCGCAATTCCACGAGCTGAGCTGCCGTAGATGGTGTCCGAACTTCGAGCGCGGAAGTAGCTTGAACCGAGAAACGAAAGTATTTCTTCAGGTGAATCATTGCCAGGGAATCGACCGACGACCCGCATTCCGGCATGCCCTACGTTTCCAATCGCTTGTGGGTCAATCGATTCGGGGTATTTGAAGTCGTCGCTGGAGAACCGCAAGCGTTGGCAAACCATCTTTTGTTCGACCGACTCGTCAATGCTTCCTTGCACTTCATCATCGCTATCGGATCGAAGCGACTCAGTGGAGCTTGGTGCAACGGTTGCCGGTGGTCGCGACAATGTGAAAAGGTGAACCCGATCGCGTTGGACAAATCCACGGTGAAAGGTCTCGAGCCAGAAAGGCAAACCCTGGTGTGCCCATGTCGCTTGGTCATGACGATACTGGATTTTGATGTACTCGTCATAATCAAGCTTCGCCAACGACTCTGTCAGTTCTGGTTCAGGAACATGTTCAGATTTGGATTGCTGTTTTGCGAGCTTCTTCAAGTCTTCGAAAGAGCGGACCAGGACAAAGGACTCCTCCAACGATACTGCGGTGGGTTTGTTCTCGGTGACATCTGGTTGGTTGGTATCTTGCGAGGTATCCGATGCCGCACATGGGTTGGTCAACATCAGCGCCGAAAGGATGGCTGGTGTCGCGAACGATCGAGAGAAGACACGCATGGAGAAGACCCTGTGATCACAAACGTTGGTTTGAAAAGTTGTCGGAATAGATGCAGTCCCGCGACTTTCGTCAAGCAATCGACGTTCAGGTGGCTTGATCAAACCTAGCTGGCATCAGCACTGTGTCTGATGAATACTACTGTGTCTGATGAACACTGTGCGATTGCTGAAAACCTGCACGTGACAGCCCAAACTGCGCTAGCGGGTGACGCATGAATGCATTCCAGACGCCACCACAAAGCAAGTTGTGCGCCATTAACATCGTGATTCCCTGGTCAATTCCGATCACATCGGAACTGTACCAACCTCGTCCCGGGTGGTAGGCATTTACAAAGCCATACGGTCCAAAGATAGCTTCACCATAGGTCTGCTTCTGAAACTGAAGAGTCCGTAAAGCTTCTTGCGGAAGAATCGCCAACGCACCACCAGCTGCACTGGGAACCACAGTGCCATCGATGCCGCGTCTGGGGACAGCCATGCCGTCTTCATAGGGACCGCCCCAGTCACGATATCCGCGTTGGCTATCACTGCTGGTAATCCCCCAGCAATCATCGCCATAGTGAGAAAACTTCTCAGGCTGCGACTGTGAAAGCGATTTTAAATAATCGATGTGGGCGCGATGCGCGACTTGGCTATTGCTCCAAAAATCCCATCCGCTGCGATCGCGTTGCCCACGTACATCAAAATACGCCCAGGGATATTGATGCACGAACAATGGCGGATAGCTTAGGAATGGGGTTCCGTCGTAATGCAAAACGGGTTGTCGCTGCCAGGCATCCCAGCACTCCGTTGGCAACGTATGTTCGGGGGCGGCTATCGCTAACAGATAGAGGATCGGGTGTTCGCTGAATTGATCCCACTGAGCCTTTAGGGTGCCATTCTCCGGCGTCCACCCCATGTGAAGGCAACCGTTTGATCCGATCAAGCTGTTCCAATTGGCTCGCTGAAACAACTTTTGTGCGTCAGCGCACAAATGGGCGTCGTGGCTAAACACAACACTGGCATGCAAGGCTCCTGCGATAGCCAATGCCGTATCGATCGTCGACGCTTCGCAATCACCGATTCGGGTGCCACTGTTTGCGGCAACAAAGTGAAAGAGGATGCCTTGAAAATGTTCAACCTGGTTCGCTAGCGACCAAAGCAAGCGTCGTGCATGTCGAATTGCATTCAATTCGCTCAGTCGCCCGGTTTCTGCAGCTATAGCGAACGCTGACAGACCAAAGCCACAAGCCGCAACGCTGGCGATCTTTCCACAAGAGGATCCATCGAACTTCGCACGGTCGGCGATTAAGCCTGTATGCGGATGCGATGCATCGAGAAAGTACGTTATCGCACGATCTATGAGGGACGTTAGCAGCGCTTTGTCCGTTACATCCATTGGACGATTTGCAATCAGAGTTGAAGGGTTGGGGCACGATCAACCAACCCGTGAATTGAAATAGTTGTATTGAACGAAGTCATTCACTTTGCGGTTTGCGAAACGTTTATTAATTGGTTGAAAAAGTTTTTTACAAGCGCTGACCGGTTTTTTGCCCTTCAAATTCCCCCAAGTTCTCGTTGCGTGAATTCTCTTCAAAACTTTCTTTTTTCACCATCGCACCGTTAACTGTCGTTGCGAAGTTTTTATGGCAGTCCCCGGTGCCCTTATCGATGTCGGGATGGTTGGCTGACTGTGAAAAGCAATTGGCGTCAGTATTTTTGGTCTTGGCTGTCCCACTCGGATGGCGATTTTCTTTTCGACGCAACTGGCACGCGAGTCGCGTATGCACCGCACCAGTCCTGTCTGCTTATCTACTGAACAAATTGAATTACGAAGGGAGGAGGGTCATGAGTTTTGACCCAGCTGCATCTGCTTCGACAGAGACTCCGGAGCATCAAGCAATCTCAAAAGACGCCGCTTCAACAGTCACTGCGACTGAAAGTACTGCGACTGAAGCGATTCACATCAATACGGCCGAGCAACCGTCCGATCAGGACAGTGCGTTGATGGCCGTTGCGGGATACTTGCGTCTGTGTGGAATTCAACACCCAGATGTCTTGCGTGATCAGTCGCACCGCATCCTCCAAATCGTGTCCGAACGTGAATGCGACGCGACAAAGGTTTCGTTGGTCAACAGCGCCATGTCGGTCGCAATCGACGAGATGCAACGTATCCATGATCATGTCGCTCAGCATTCAATCACGCCCGCTAATTTAAGCGAGCGAGATGTGAATAACCGCTGCGTGCTGTCTTTCAACCAAGTGATGAAAGACCCGAGCCTGCTGCGTGAAGGCGACGACCAATATCGTCGTACCCGGCAGTATGGCGAACGGCACGCCGTGACGGTGATCCCTAGACGGATCGACCGACCGATGCGACACAACGGAACACCTGAACTGTTCCCCGTGCTTCGTCCCAATTGGTGGGTCACGATGGTAAACCGAAGCTTTGAACAAGTGGGACTGGCATTCCAGTCTCTGCTGTCACCATCGCGAGCAACGAAGAATACGCCCACCATTTCTGAATAAGTAGGTGGAGCATAATACGATGAATACGTCGATGACGCGGCAAGGCATCGCGATCACCACGATCGCGATCACGTCGTTTGGAATGTGGGCTTATGTACGAACCATTCAAGTTGGCGGAACCAACGTCTTTGAATGGGTCGGTGCGATCTTGTTTGGCATCCTATTCGGATGGATCGCTTTTTCGTTTTCGGTCGCGACGATTGGAGTTATCCATTTGCTGCGTGAGAAACGCTCGAATGCGAACGTAAAATCGACGAGGGCTGCTGCAGAAGAGTTGAATTCCTGCGCGGTACTCGTTCCGGTTTATAACGAGTCTCCCGAAGACGTTTTCGCACGCGTCGAAGCGATGTATCGCGATCTGATGCGGTTGAACGCGACGAAGCATTTCGAGTTCTACGTGCTAAGCGATTCGACGGACCACGAAAAGTGGCTCGCCGAACAGTGGGTCTGGTCCGAAATGATGAAGCGTTTGGGTAGTCAGGCGCGAGTCTACTATCGCCATCGCTCTGAAAATATTGGTCGCAAGGCAGGCAACATCGCAGACTTCTGCACCCGGTGGTCTGGTAACCATCAGTTTATGGTCATCCTCGACGCGGATAGCCTGATGTCAGGTGAAACGCTCGTTGAAATGGTTCGACGGATGTCGGCCGATCCGAAACTGGGCATCTTGCAGGTTCCACCGATCCCAATCGGACGGCAGTCTCTGTTTGCACGACTACAGCAGTTTTCGGCACACGCATACGGTGCGGTCTTCGTTCGTGGCTTTGACCGCTGGGCGGGCGACCAAGGAAACTATTGGGGGCACAACGCGATCATCCGAATCGATGCGTTTCGTGATCATTGCGACCTGCCCGTTCTTCCTGGCGTTGCGCCACTTGGTGGTGCGATCCTAAGCCATGACTTCGTAGAAGCCGCATTGATGGTTGCTGCAAACTGGAAAGTGCGATTGGCGGACGATCTTGGCGGCAGTTACGAAGAATGTCCAACAACGCTTGCAGACTATGCACAGAGAGATTTGCGGTGGTGCCAAGGCAACTTGCAACACTCGCGGTTGATCCTTTCGTCCGGTTTTCGGCTGCCCAGTCGTCTGCACTTTGCAAGTGGCGTGATGTCTTACGTCAGCTCGCCACTTTGGATCGCATTTACCATCGCGTGCATCGCCGGTTGGTTACTCGACGGCGCGGCTGAAAACGTTGGCGTGGTTGCCGCGTATGGCCAACTGGCACTGTTTGCTGCAGCAATGTTGATGCTGTTAGTTCCAAAAATCTATGGACTCGCGATCACTGCCAAAACACAACGCGATGAAGAACGCTCAAAGCGGAAGTTGACCGCCAGCGTTTGCGTCGAAGCAGCAATGTCGATTCTGATTTCGCCAATCATGGCGTTACTTCACACTCGATTCGTGATTGCAACGCTTCGTGGCAAGAAAATTCAGTGGAACGCTCAGCAACGAGACGAGCACGGTGTGACCTTGATGGACGCGTTTCGGCAGGGGCTAGGATTTACGCTCGCCGGAATCGCAATCACCACGATGGTCTATTTGGCAAATCCAGCTTTGTTGATCTGGTTCCTACCAATCGTCACCGGACTGCTGCTGGCAATTCCTTTGATCATGCTGCTTGGTAGCCAGGCGGCCGGGAAGGTGCTTGCACGCTGGGGCGTGTTGTCGATTCCAGAAGAAATCAAGCCACTGCAGCTCAGCCGCGACTTTGCGACAGCATTAACGGCCAATCAAAAAGCGATGGCTGGGCAATCGGGACGACTGTTCCGCCGTGTGTTGGACGATCCGGGGTTCTTTCGAATCCACTGTCGCGTGCTCAAGGCAAGTGACGCTGACCGTCCGCTCAGCAGTGAAGATCGATTGCAGACACAGGAAATCGCGGAAGCCGACTTGGAGAAAATTCCTGTAAGCGAACGAGCGAAGGTGCTCAGCGATACAGAATTGCTAAAGCAATTGCATGTCCAATCGCAATTGATGGCTCAGTCAGCTTAATCTGCTGGCAATGATTCCGCTGTTGTAAATACTGAACGCGACGAAATAGAAACGTCACAGCTTTCCACGATTTGAAAGCTGTGACGTTTTCGTATTGGTGACGATGTTGGTTCACTTCGAGGCGGGTTGTTTCGATGGTTGTGGACATCGAAGTAGTCGCCTCGCGCCAACACCGACTCTTTTTAAGTGAACGACGCAAAACCACAACGCAACATTCGTTGATGTTCGAGGCGTTGTTCCCAGCTTGTCTGGTTAAACGGTTTCAACCGAAGGAACTTCATAACCAGGATTGTTTGGGTCCTTCAGCAACTGGTTTGCATCCTCAGCTTTGGGACCGACGAAGATTTCTTTTTCGGCATCGAACTGCAGCGTTGGCCCCAATTGCCACGGTGCATCTTTCGCGATGCCAACCCCATCGGTCATCACAGAACGAAGTTTGCCAAAGTGCTCTGCGGCGTCGTCGTTGCCAAAGTCAACTTCGGAGTCGGCGAGCGAAACGGATTCGCCTAAGCGATACGAGTTATTCATCATGTGGCCGAGAACACATCCGTAGTGGGCGTCCATCACATTCCCATTGGCCATTGACGGATCATTTGCCCGAACTGCGGCGATGAACGCGCCCCAGTTGCCACCGGGGGTGACATTGCCTTGTTCAATCTCCAGTGGTTCAGGTTGAGACGCTCCAGGGCGTAGAATCTTGTACCGACCTTCGCCGGTGATCACGCTGCCGTCTTCAAGATAGTATTCATTGAAGACTTGATGCTGGTATCCCTTGTAGTTGACGTTCCGAACGTTGAAGAACACCATTTGCCCGTTGGCATATTCGGCCATTGCAAACATCGTGTTCGGCGTTTCTCCCTGGTCACCCCATTGGAATCGATTGCCGATTGCCATTGTGCGGACGGGGTGCGTTTGATCGTCGTCGATCGCCCATCGCGCAACATCCAACTGGTGGGTTCCCTGGTTATTCAGGTCGCCATTGCCGCTTTCCCAGAACCAATGCCAGTTGTACGGTACATAGTTGGCGTGATAGTTCTTGATGACGGCAGGGCCTTTCCAGTGGTCCCAGTTTAGATCAGCAGGCGGATCCGTAATCGGTTTGATGCCAATGCCAGATCGCGGCTTGCAGCAGTAGCCATAGGCGATCTTTAATCGAGGAAGCTTGCCTGACTTTAACGCCTCGTGAAGACCGGCGATGCCTGCGTTGCTTCGTCGCTGTGTTCCGTGCTGAATGACAACGCCATACTTCTTTTGAGCTTCAACGACGACTCGACCTTCCGCGATATCGTGGCTCATCGGTTTTTCGACATAGACATGCTTGCCTGCCTGGGCAGCCCAAATCGTCATCAGCGAATGCCAGTGATTTGGGGTCGCGATCGAAATCGCATCGAGTGATTGGTCATCGAGAGCTTTACGAATGTCGTCAACGCCTTTGGTAACCAGGTCTCCTTTGGAACGCTTTTCGAGCGAGCCCATGGTTCGCTCGAGCACCTTGGCGGCCGGATCGACAACGTAGGCTAGTTCGACATTCTTTTGCTCGCTCCATCCGCCGATATGTGACTGACCGCGACCGTTCAAACCTGCAACGGCGATGCGAACCCGATCGTTCGCTCCGTTGATTTGGCCACTCGCTTTAGTACCGGTGATAATCAGTTGGCTACCGGACATCCAGCCTGCAGCGGCAACGGCTGCAGCACCGGTCCTTTTTAGAACTTGGCGTCGATTCGTTTTTGGTTGTGGCATGTCGTCAATCAGGTAGGAGGCGGTCCGATGGAGGGAACGATGAATAGAGGTGGGTTGTAGGGCGGCTATTCTAGCACAGCCAATCGGGTTCCGTGGCCAAACAATCCACACAGAATCATGTCGACAAGGCGCAAAAAAACAGCAGACGCGCCAAAACGCATCTGCTGTTCAATTGGGGTCTGCTGATCGGGGAAATGCGAACCGAAGAGCTTTTTACTCTTCTTCAGACTTCTTTGCGGGCTGTTCTTTCGAAGGCGATTCGCTTTCCGAATTGATTTTCGATTCCAGCACCAATTTTGGAGGCAGTGGCTTGCCTTCTGGAATCAATTTCATCGAGATCGAATTGACACAGTGGCGGGTATTCTTCTCGGTCAACTGTTCACCTTCGAAGACGTGTCCGAGGTGTCCGCCGCAATTGTTGCAAACGATCTCGACTCGAAAGCCATCAGCATCACGCTGACGTTTGACAGCACCTTTGATCTCGTCATCAAAGCTCGGCCATCCGCAGTGGCTGTCGAACTTGTCTTCGCTCTTGTAAAGCGCGGCGTTGCAGCGGCGACAAATGTAGGTCCCCGCTCGCTTGGTGAGGGTGTACCCGCCCGGACCCGGACGCTCGGTACCCTTTTTCATGATGACGTAGTTTTCTTTCGCATTGAGAAAATTGTAGACATCGACTGCCTTCTGCTCCTGCGCGACTTTGTCTTCGTCTGCTTCGTCGGTCATTTTCGTATCCTTCTTGTCTTCCGCCTTCGCGGTTGTCTCAGACGCAGCGTCTGGCTTGTTTTCAGATTTTGAGCTTTCGGCCTCGTCGCCGCTAATGGGCTTGTCCACAACGGCTAACGCAACGGTGGACGTTTCCGATACGATAAGTTCGGTTCCCGGAAACGACTCGAGCGCAGCTTGTCTGGTTGAATCATCGCATCCGGTCAAGAGGACCGCTGCGGTAATGAAAGCGTGTCCGGTCGCAAAAGAAAGGGTTCGTTTAAGCATTTTCGAAATGTCTCTATTTACCACGGTACCACTCCAACGTGATTCGATAGCAGAACAGCATTACACCCATCATACCCGCTAGGGCGATAAACAGCCAAAGGATGAACGGCCCGAGGATGGCGAAGTTGCCTATGAACCAGCCTCCAACGAGGTCATCCCACCAAATAATGGTCAACATTGTCCCGGCACAAAGGTAGGGACCAAAGGGAATTTCAGCATTTCGCGTCACGATGGAGTAGATCATCACGATTACGATGGCAGCGATCGGTGAGACAAAAAACGCCATCACGGAACCCTGCCACCCGATAAACGCGCCAACCATGGCCATCAAAGTCACGTCGCCAAACCCCAAAGCCTCTCTTTGCATCGCGACACTACCTACAATGCGGATTGTCCACACCACTCCGCCACCGACGCCCAGGCCGACCAATGCGGACAGTAGGCCGATCCACTGGACGCCGCCGATCGAATAGAGGATTCGCAAGGTCACTGCGCCGACGATCCAGATCGCCAGCAGCAATTTCCAGTTGTAATTGCGGACCAATGACGCCATGAAATACTCGAGGGCTTTAGCCAAACCGCGTCGCAAAATCACTCGACGATTCGCCAATGCAAAGCACCAGCCGGACCAAATCGCGATCGCGGTCCACCATCCCTGTGGCCCCTGCCATTGATTTCCCACACCCGCCGGGGCGGTGAAAATTGTCGGCAACGGGCCGTTGGGGCCTGCCCAAGGCAAAAACACCCAGACGGAGCACCATGCACAGATCAATGCGAAAATGGTTCCTGGAATGGTGAGCGTGTCGGGAATCGTTTTTTCATCGAAGTCGATAAAGGTGGCTGCGACCATGATCGCAATCATCACCGCATGCGACAGAAACACCGTGGTCAACCAAGGTTCTGCCAAAGCGATCACGTCAGCCCCTCGGAAACCGATCGGCAATAGCTGACCGGTTTGCGTCGCGAACCAGTAGTAGCACGGCAGTCCGATCATCATCGCGATTTCAATCAGGGCTGGCCGGAGCCAAAACCCCCTACCATGGATGGCTGATTCCCTGCGAAGGCCCAGCCAACCGACGATCGGCAGCCGGTCGCTTAGGTTGCGGTTGGGGGCATCGGGCGAGGGTTTGGCCCACGGACCGATGGGCCGAGCATTCCAGGCGAAGTTATAGATGGCGTAGTTGCAAAGGACGCCGAACAACAGACCCGTCAGGCTGACTAAACCGACGCGTAATTCGATCGGCAGCGTTATCCAAAAGTTGATCAAGAGAACAAAACTCGCGAAGTTCCACTCTGGCCAAAGTTCGGTCCAAGTCATCTTGAACAGGTTCTTCGTTCAGAGCCATCGATGGGACGGGCGGTTTCAAACGTCGTACGGCCAACGTCTAATAGGGCAAAACCATTATTGTTTTAGCAATCGTTTTCGCAAACCATGCCACGCAATGCCGCCCCAACGCCGTTGCTCGCCTCGAGCGTTCTTCCGCGATGGGGTGGGGCAAGCGATACGCGTCCAACTCGGTTTGCTCACACATCTGGTTTTGACATCGGTACTTAACAAGGTCATTAATGTAGCGATGGCACCCGATCCCTCCAACGCCTGGATTATTGGCGATGCACGCCCCTGAAACACTGCGTTTTACGTCAAATCAACTGGAACTGATCGATCAGACAAAGTTGCCAATGCAGTTGACACACCTGGTATGCGAAACTGTCGAGCAGACACACCATGCGATCCGCCGTCTTGTCGTTCGCGGTGCTCCGGCGATTGGGATTGCTGCCGCCTATGGGGTTTGCTTGGCAAAATCCGAGACTGAGGGGCAGCCGGCAAGCAAAGCGGATTACCTAAAAGCGATCGAGTATCTGGCCACCAGTCGACCGACAGCGGTCAACTTATTTTGGGCTCTGGATCGGATGAAAGCGGTCGTCGAAGCGACTTCTGAACCGGACCTGCATGCGACTTTGATTGCCGAAGCGAGAAAAATTCATGAAGAAGATCGGCACATGTGTCGTTCCATCGGTCGAAACGGTGCTGCCTTACTTGCCGAAGTCGACTCGGTCTTAACGCACTGCAACGCTGGCGGATTGGCAACATCGACTTGGGGAACCGCCTTGGCGCCGATTTATCATCTGCATCAATCTGGTAAAGCGATCAAGGTTTATGCCGATGAAACGCGTCCGTTGTTGCAAGGCGGTCGCTTAACCGCATGGGAGCTATCGCAAGCTGGCGTGGACGTGACGGTGATCACGGATTCCATGGCCGGGGCCCTGATGCGACAGGGATTGATCAACGCAGTCATCGTCGGTGCGGACCGCATCACATCGGCGGGTGACGTCGCCAATAAGATCGGAACCTATTCGGTCGCCGTTCTCGCGAAGCACCACGGGATTCCATTTTACGTCGCCGCACCAAGCAACACCTTCGACATGGATCTGGTTTCCGGCGACGACATCCCGATCGAACAACGAGATCGTGACGAAGTCGCCTGTCCACACGGCACGCGCATCGTGCCTGACGACGCTAAAGTCCTGAACCCAGCGTTTGACGTGACGCCCGCCGAACTGGTCACCGCGATCATCACAGAAATTGGCGTGATCGAATCACCCAATCAAGCAGCCATCGAAGATCACTTTACGTCAAAATCGGTCTAGCGAACAACCGTTTTGCTCGATTCGCCAGGTTGCTCGACGACAAAGGTCGGGACGGCATAGCCCGGCAGGCGACTACGCATCTCTTCGACCAATTGAAGCCCCGTTTCCGGGGGCACCCAAAAATGGCTCGCCCCCCGGACATGATCAAGCTGGTGCAGGTAGTAGGGCTGAACGCCAAGATTGATCAATGTATTTGACAGGTCGGTCAGCGTATCAATGTCGTCGTTCACACCAGCTAACAGCACCGATTGATTCATCAGCGGGATACCGCTGCGTCGCAGTTTGGAAATCGCATCGGCGACTGAAGAGTCAAATTCATGGCTGTGGTTGGAATGAATCACAAACCAAACCATCGCTTCCGCTTCTTTTAAAACTGCTACAAGTTTGTCGGTGATCCGCTGGGGAATCACGATTGGTAGGCGACTGTGAATTCGAATTCGCTTGACATGTTCGATGGACGCAAGTGAGTTGATTAATTCCTCCAGCTTTGCATCCGATAAGGTCAGCGGGTCACCGCCACTGAGTAAGACTTCTTCGATCGAGGAGTCATTGCGGATGTAGTCAATTGCCTCAGCCCACTGTGTCTTTTGCGCGTTGTGTTCCGCGTAGGGAAACTCACGACGAAAACAGTAGCGGCAATGAACTGCACAAGCCCCGTGGGTCACAATCAAAGCTCGACCAGAGTATTTGTGCAGAATGCCGCCAGACTGACTGGAAAGTAAGTCACCGACGGGATCAGAGACAAAACCTGGTGATTCAACAGATTCCTCGGAGACCGCCAAGACCTGACGTAGGATTGGGTCGTTGGGGTCCCCCCGTCGGATCCGCTTGGCAAATTCGATCGGAACGAATGTCGGAAACGGTTTGGGATCACCGCCGGCAAACAATTTCTCTGCCGAATTCAAGTCTTCCGAACGGTCTGGCAACCCGACAAAACGCAGCAGCTCCGATGAGCAGCGGATGGCGTTTTTCATCGCGTTTTGCCAAGATTGCGATGGAGACGATGCCTTAGACGGAATTATCGTCGCCGCCGTTGTGCCGGAATTTGGTTCGCTGGAGAACATGGACGGAGTCCCAGTGACGAAAGGCGCGATGCCGGATAAAACAGGGCGGAAAGCTGGTGAGGACAAAAACGCAATTGGCCGGTAAACTGCCGGCCCAATCATTCCCCTAAACGCTCGCCGGATCGGAATTCAACGGAGCCGAATGAAACATGGCAACTTACAACACAAGCGATTTTCGAAAAGGGCTGAAGGTCCAAATTGATGGCGAACCGTACCTGATGACGGAGATGATGTTCGTCAAACCTGGTAAAGGAAACGCCCTTTACAAGTGCAAGCTGAAAAACTTGATCCGCGGTACTAGCTTGGATCGGACCTACAAGGGTGGCGATTCGCTGGAATCTGCTGACGTTGAAACCACGGACGTATCTTTCTTGTACCGCCAGGGCCAAGACTACGTATTCATGCACCAGGAAACCTTCGAACAATACGAAGTCGAAGAGAAGGTTGCCGGTGACATTTGGAAATACCTCAAAGACGGCATGATCTGCACGATGACGCTTTACAACGGTAACGCGATTATCGTCGAGCCACCGGTGATGGTCGAGCTTCTTATCACCGAATGTGTCCCCGGAGCGAAAGGCGACACGGCGACGAACGTCACCAAGCCAGCAACGGTCGAAACCGGTGCCGAGTTCACGGTTCCCGGATTCATCAAAGAAGGCAACGTGATCAAAGTCGATTCTCGAACAGGCGAATACGTCGAACGCGTCAGTAATTGATGGTTAATACCCTCTTTTTGCCTGAACTCCGCGAGATGCTGGCCGAAGACAATTCGGCTGAGCTGACGGAGTTTTGCAATACCTTGAACGCAGGCCGTACCGCCGAGTTCATGGAGGGGTTGGACGATTCAGATCTGTGGGCCGTTCTGCAATATGCGGACCCAGACAGAAGGGCCGAGATTTTCGGCTACTTCGACGAACAGCGACAAGTCGAGCTCCTGCAGTCGCAGGAGCCTCGCCAAGTTGCCGAATTGGTCGACCGCATCCCATCGGATGACCGCGTCGACTTGATTCAACAACTGACCGCGGCTCGGTCACAGGCGATCTTGCCGTTGTTGCCCGCCGCCGATCGCCGTGATATTCAGCGATTGTGTTCTTACGACGAGGGCACCGCTGGCTCGCTGATGACCTCCGAAGTAGCGATGCTGTCGGAATCGTTGACAGTGACAGGTGCTCTGGAAGCACTGGGGCAACAAGCGAGCGAGTTCGAAACGATTTATTACCTCTACGTCGTTGACGACGACAATTTGCTAAGAGGCATCGTTTCGACCCGTCAACTCGTTTCGTCGCTTCGAACGCCAGATAAGTCGATCGGCGACTTGATGGAAACCGACGTGATCGTGGCCGAAGTGGACGAGGATCAGGAGTCGGTTGCAGAGAAGGTTGAACACTTTAACCTGCTAGCCATTCCCGTTGTCGATTCGGGGCGGCAACTGCTCGGTATCATCACGCACGATGACGTAATCGACGTTGTTCGTGAGGAGCTAGCCGAAGACGCACAAAGGATCGCGGCGGTCGAGCCTTTAGAGGAAGACTACCTCCGGATCGGCCTGCTGACTCTGTCTTGGAAACGAGGCATTTGGCTGATCATTCTGTTCTTTGCCGCTTTGCTGACCGCCTTTGCGCTCGAGCACTACCACGAAGAACTAAACACCTACATTTGGTTGGTGTCCTTCATCCCGTTGATTATCAGTGCCGGTGGGAACTCTGGTAGTCAGTCCGCAACGCTTGTGATCACCGCAATGACGAGCGGGCAAGTCGAATTGTCGGATTGGAAAGCGGTACTGGGTAGGGAAATCATCGTCGCTAGCGTTCTCGGAACGTTCCTCGCCGTGATCGGATACGCGGTTGCGATATTTATCGCGCCGACGTTGATCGCTGCCTTTGTAATCCCTTTGACGCTCGTCGCGGTGATCTTCGTCGGCTGTTTTTTCGGAGCTTCGCTGCCGCTGATTTTTCAGAAGCTTGGCCTCGATCCGGCCATGATGAGTAATCCCTTTGTCGCCGGTATTGTCGATATTTTGGGGATTGTCATTTACATCAACATCGCGCGAATGTTGCTGTAGTCAATGGACCGGCAATCAGCATCATTATTCCGGATGTGGTTATGCGGCAAGAATCTGACATCGCACCTGTTCGGAATGAAGAACACTACGCTGTAATCTTTTCGTCCATCCGCAATGAAGATTCTGGAGTTGACTACAACCGCGCAGCAGATCGGATGTTGGCACTAGCTGCTCAACAAGACGGTTTCCTTGGCGTTGAATCCGTTCGTGAGCAAGACGGAACAGGGATTACTGTTTCTTATTGGCGGGATCGGGATTCGATCGAAGCCTGGCACCAAGTCGCTGAGCATCAAAATGTTCAAGAGCTTGGACGGCGCTTGTGGTACGCCGAGTTCGCGGTGCGCATCTGCCGGGTTGAACGGTCCTATCACTTCAAAAAGTCATAGGATTAGAGCGACATCGATTTTTCGGCAGTGAACCCTCAATGTTTTTGCCCGTGAACGGACATCGGGTTTGGGTTATACGTCGAATCGCGTTCTGCCTCGGAAGAGCTAGTTCGGCTGAGCTAGATTCGTGCATTGGTTATCCCCGTTAACAATGCGAATCTATGCCACTCCCATCGCCTGGACGTCTATTGCAGCGCACCAGTGTTGCAATCATGGTCATTGTTGTCACGCCGGCCGTCCTGATGATTGGGGCGACGTCAATTTGTTTGATTGCATACGCACGCGTCGGCGCAAGCCTCGATGACATCGTGAAAAGCAGCTTGCCCGCATCGCATGCCTCGTCCGATGCCGAATTGGCCCTGACCAAGATGGGCGTTGAAACGCTTAAAGCGGCGGCCGTCTATGACTTGGAACTGCGTCGGAAACATCTTGCGGAGGCCCGACACCAAGGGCAAGTGCTTTCACAAGCTTCCGAACGATTGTTGGAGATCCCGTTTTCTGAAGAGGGGCGTAGGCGAGCGGTTGCGATCGCCGAAAGTGCACCAAACCTAGTGCAGACTCATCGTCCGATTTGGGTCTTGTTGGATGAATGCACCGTGTTCGCCACCGAGGACGCCCTCGAGCTTTTTGCAAGTGACGTACCGCCTTTGCAACGCAAAGTGTTCGAGAGCATTGCTGCCTTCAAATCCTATCATCAAAACAGCGTCAAGCAGCGGAACGCGACGGCAGAACGGTCGCTTGAGTTCTCGGAAAAGAGTTTGTTGGTTGGCAACGTTTTCACTTCTGCGCTTGGACTTGGCTTGGGAATGCTGCTTTCCAGACGCATCCTCAAACGTGTGCGGCTTACTCTACAGACGTTAAAAAAAGTTGCCGATGGCGATCTCTCCGCACGACTTGAACTCGATTCCCAAGGGGAGTTCGGCGAAATTGCCGAAGCGACCAATCGCGCGATCGCCGCATCACAACAGACATTGGAAGCGTTGTCGAACCGCAATCGTGATATCCAAACCCTACTCGATTCGGTCGATGAGGGGTTCTTTACTATTGATCACGGTTTCATCATCAGCGAAGAGCGATCCGGTGCTGTCGAACGAATGCTTGCCGCTCCCAAGCAAGGTGAGACCTTCCCAGATTTCATTCGACGCTTCGATGAGACGACCGGTGATTGGCTAGAATTTGCGTTGCAAGAAGTGTTTGGGCGAATCTTGCCGGTTGAAGTCACCATCGACCAAGTTCCAAAAAGGTTTGAACATGAAGGTCAAACGTTTGCGATTCGCTGTTCGCCGTTTACGGATGCCGACAACAATCTGAAGCTCGCGGTTGTACTAAGCGACATTACTGGTGCTGTCCAACAGGAAGTCTTGGAAACAAGGCAGCGGGAAATGATGGCGATTGTGTCCAGGATTACAGAAGACCAAGTCGGCTTCATGGAGTTCTATAAGGAAGCAAATAGCCTCGTGGCGCTGTTATCTGCAGATGAAGGCCTCGACATCACATTGACTCAAAGAAGACTGCATACGCTTAAAGGCAACGCATCGATATTCGGACTTGAACGCCTGGGTGGTGTCTGTCACGAGATGGAACAGTCCATCGTCGAACTGGACGCCCTTCCCGAAGATGGCACACTGGAACGGTTGATCGCTTGCTGGACCTCAGTGACGCAGTATGTTGAACAGATCATGGGAGGCAAGAGTGATCGGCTAGAGATCCAATACAAAGAGTATGACGAAACCGTCATCGCGGTGCTCAATCGAACGCCTCACGAACAAATCGCCACTCGAATGGTTTCTTGGACGCTTGAGGCGACCGAAATCAGAATGAATCGCGTGCGTGAACAGGCGATTGCGCTTGCCAATCGGCTTGGAAAAGGAGAGATATCAGTTCGCTGTACCGGAGGACATTTAAGACTTGCGCCTACCGAATGGAGCGGTTTCTGGGCGGCATTCGTTCACATTATCAGAAACGCAATCGATCACGGATTGGAGACGCCGGAGGAACGTGTGCGGGTTGGCAAACCTCAATCAGGAACACTGGAGCTAAGCACGACCGTCGATGATGAGCACTTCATTATTAAACTCTCCGATGACGGTCGCGGTATCGATTGGGACAAAATCCGTCAGTTGGCACAGGAACGCAACTTACCTTGCAAATCCGATCAAGAGTTGTTGGACGTTCTGACCTTTGATGGCGTGACAACTCGTGAAACCGCTTCGGAAATTAGCGGTCGAGGGATCGGAATGTCAGCGGTTCGTGAATGTTGTCGAAGCCTAGGTGGCGAATTGTTTGTCGAGTCAAAGTTCGGTGTAGGAACGACAATCTCTTTCCATTTCCCGATCAATCAAATGGCTCCGAAGATGTTTGCTTCGCTTGAGAGTTTCGGCATGAAAAATCCGTATATCGCAGCGATTGGAAATTGACCGTCTATGAACAGTCCACTTAACTGCATCAGCACTCTTCTCATAGTCTTGGTGATGCTTTCAGATTTTTGTATCGCTGCGAACGATGATATTGCACAGCAGCAAGTCGAAGAAGAACGCATTAACGAGATTGTTAAGTCCTATGCCGAAAAGCACGTCCAACTGTACCTGGTTGCACATCAAGGACTGATCGACCAGCTAGAAACGGTGAACATTGAGCGGGAGCAATGGAAGCCGTATAGCAATCGCTGGAAAGCGTGGTACCCTCATGAAGTCGAAATGAATAATCCAAGTTACGACTACGCGGAATACATTTGGTCCGCTCGTCGAGATCGAAGTTTCCGAAACCAACACACCCGGTCAGTCGTCGCACAAGAGCTGCGTGATTTCAGCGAATCTACCGACGGAATCATTTTAGAGTTGTTCGTGGTCGATTGCCGCGGAGGCAACGTCGCGCTCGCCTCATGGACAACAGACTGGTTTCAAGGTGACGAAGCGAAATTTCAAAAGCCATTCGAGAGCTTGGAGATCGAAGTTTTCCCACCCAGTCGCGACGATACGGTTGGGAAAATGGTGGTTCAAGCCAGTATCCCGATGTTTCGTGCCGATGACACATTGTTAGGTGTCGCCGTGGTTTCGCTCGACGTCGATCGATTACTAGCGTCCAAACGCTAATCTTCTAAAGCTTCAGATCTTGAAGATTACCTGCTCGAATAGTGGCTAAATCACTTGCTTCAGGGCTCGATCAGCAAAACAACTAGGCCGGAAAACTCCAGCAGATGCTTTTGCCTATTGCTTTGCGACTTGGAGCACCTGTCAAATCATGCCCCCCGGTTAGGTTCGGTTTTGTTGTCGGTGAGAATTTGCTGCTGAGGATGAGGGATAACCCGAGTCCGTCTTCTGTCGTCTGCTTTTACCTGTAAGCCACTTTTTCACAAGGCGTCCGTAAACGCCAACGGTGAACAGACAAGCAAACAGATGGATTGGCGGAATGTATCTTCAGAAGCTTACGGTTAAAGCAAAGTTAACGGCCTTGGTTGCCGTCTCAGGGATAGCCTTCTTTCTGTACGGGGTCTGGTCCTGGAACACCCTTTCGGTCGCCAAAGTCCACGGACCCTACTACGATCGGATCGAGATGGGTAAGGATCTGATTGCCGACATCTTGCCACCGCCAAACTACATCATCGAGTCTTACTTGATGGCGCTGCACATGGCCAACGAAGTTGAAGAAGGGGCATCGCAAGCACAGTTGAAATTGGATGCCAAACGCTGCAAGGAATTGGAGAAAAAGTTTCTTGCACGCCACGAATACTGGAAAGCCACGCTGCCAGAGGGCGAGATGAAACACATCAAGTCCGTGAACGCTTTCACACCCGCTCGAGAGTTTTACCGGGTTCTAGACGAAGAGTTCATTCCGGCCTGTTTGCGTGGTGACGTGCAACTGGTCGAACAGCTTGAACGCGGTGTACTCGGGTCGCTTTACGATGAGCACCGCAATGCCGTTGATCGAGTGGTGATCATGGCGCAGGAATACAACAAGACCGCCGAAAATGAAGTGGCATCGTTGGTCCAGCGACGAGCTTATATTTCGGTCGCGGCAATCATCTTTCTGACCCTGTCGATGATTTCTGTCGGAATGATCATCTCACGTGACACCGTTAACCCTCTGGTCGCATCGGCTGCTCGATTGCAGGAATTGTCAAAATACGTCCGCTCCGAACTTCTAAAAGATGCCGAAGAGACATCCGCTCAGGCGATCATGGCTAGCAGCGCTGCAGAAGAAGTGAGTGTCAATACGCGAAGCTTGGCTACGGCAGTCGAGCAATTTGAACTCAGCATTAAAGAGATCTCGCACAACGCATCAAGTGCTGTCAGCACCGCTTCGGAAGCCGTATCGGTCACCCAAGAAACGAGCGCCCGTATCAGTCAGCTCGGATCCAGTAGCTCTGAAATCGGCGAGGTCATCAAAACGATTAGCGCGATCGCATCGCAAACCAATCTACTCGCTTTGAACGCGACCATCGAATCAGCGCGGGCTGGTGAAGCTGGCAAAGGTTTCGCAGTCGTAGCCAACGAGGTGAAGGACCTTGCTGCCGATACGTCTCGCGCCGCTGACGAAATTATTACAAAGATTGAAGCGATTCAGAGCGATACCCATATGGCAATCGAAGCGATTGCAAGGGCAAGCACGGTTATCGGCCAGATCGCCGAGAGTCAAAATGCGATCGCCGGTGCCGTTGAAGAACAGTCCGCGATGACCGGCGAGATCTCCAAAAGTATCGGTGAAGTCGCAGCAGGAAGCAGCGAAATCGCACGAAGTGTATCGGCGGTATCCTCGGCAGCGATGAATACGACAAGCGGATCGGGAAACGCGGTGAAAACCGCGTCCGACTTGGAAGATATGGCGATTGAGCTGCTTCGCCTTGTGGGCGAGATACGCGAAGAACCTGTGGAAGTTTGATCTCGTACGACTGCTTTGAATCGTTGATTACTCTGTCAAAAACAACAACGATGATAAAGGCTAAAGCGACAGGATATATTTGAACAACTCAATGCGTTCTCGATCATCGAGCGTATTTAATAGGCCTGACGGCATGAACGAGTTTTCGGAGATTTTGATCTCTTCGACATCGTCTTGGTTGATCGTCACGGTCTTCGTTGCCGTTTTTACAACGATCGCCGTTTCTGTCTCGGATTGGATCAAACCAGTGACGACTTGGCCATCGGTTGTCAGAATCACACGAGCTTGAAAATCGTTGCCGATCACTGCATTCGGGTCGATGACGTTCTCAATCGCATACTCAACGCCTTTGGTCCGTGTGCCTTCGAGTTTTGGCGCCAATCGAGCTTGTTCCAGTTCAGGCTGATGACAGGCGGCGCAAAGCTTTTTGAAATGGATTGCTCCTTGGCGTTCGCTGAATGCCCATTTGGGTGCCGCGTTGTAGGCATTGATCGTTTTACGGATTTCATCTCGTAGTTCAGCTGACGAACCACCGATACGGCCCCATTCACTTGCCAATCGCTGATTCAGCGTCGTGTCGCCTAAGTTTGCCATCTGATTGGCGAAGTAAGCGGTTAACTGTGATTTATCAATTCGCCCGGCCTTTATCTCATCGAGCAGCTTTTCGGCCCAGCGAGGGCGGCTCGATAACAATTCCAATGCCGAATTACGCGTGCCGGCATCCCACTTCACGAATCGTTCCAGGACACGTTGCGGAATGTCCGCATGATCGTATCGTGCCAATTGTGGCAAGGCAGTCGATGCGAACGCGTCTTCGTCTAGTAGTGATAGGAGAGACGCCACGTTGTCCTTACCGGGGTCGGCTTCTAGCAACCGAATCGCCCTCCGTCTTGCCGATTCGTTCGCCGTCTTATCAACGACAACCGCTCGTAAACGTTTGAATAATGAAGGGTCAGAAAAACTAGCGCCGATTTGTTCGGCCGATGTCCGCATCGCTGGGTCGTTTGAATCATAAAGCTGATCTGAAATGTCAGCCCATCCGGTCGGTGGTGTGATTTTACGCATCCCCGTTAGAGCATGCGCAAACAATGTGACCAACTGCTTTTGTCGTGGCCGATCCGCTGATGTGATTTGTTTGACAATCGCATCACGACCGACTTCGGATTGCCTAGCCGCATACCAAAATGCGTAGTCCGCGAACACAGTGTTGGGGGACTCGATCGCAAGTGCCAATCCACGTGTCAAATCCCTTTGCATCAATGGCGCAAAGACCTGCCAAAGCAAGATCGGAAGGTCGCGGTCGGTTGATAAGTCGTCGCGGCTGAGTAGCTGTTCCACGATTTGCCATCTGTCAGACGGCTGCAGATCTGGTATCGCCGAGGCGATGGAGCGGCAGACGTGCAACGATTCTTCATTCGCGCAGTGGTTCAGGATAGCCTTGCTGGCGTTTTTCGGTTCGGGGTAATCAGACAGTAACTGAACCGCCCAAGCACGAACGTATTCACTTTCGTCGGACAACGCTGAAGTCAGTACAGTTAATGTTGTTTCGTCGCAAGCAGCGAGCGTCCAAAGCGATTGCAAACGAATGGACTCATCATCGTTTTCTAGTAGCATCCTGAGATGCACGAGGGTGGAAGCTCTCAAGCCCGATGTTGCTGAACGCTCAGCCAGAACCAAACGAGCGGCTCGGGCATGCCAATGGTTTTTATGCGAGAGTGCTTTGACGAGTGCCTTTTCGTCCGCATTTTGATAGTCGATCGAAACCGGATTGAAACCGGAGTCAAACTGCATCCGATAAAGACGCCCGTTTCCTCGGTCCCAGAGTTCGACGTTGGGATTATGGCAGTGCCGTGGGTCATACCAGTCGCTGATGTAAACAGCACCGTCAGGGCCGACCTTTAGATCGACGCCAACGAATTGTTGGTCGCCACAGAACAACACATCATTTCCGGCATGCACCGTTTCATAGCCGCCGGCAACACGCTGGTTGACTTGGTGATTGATCTGATGTCCATGCAAATTCAGAGTGAAGAGATGATTGCGATAGCTGTCCGGCCAATTGTCACCCAGATAGATCATTGTGCCCACGTGTGAATGTCCACCATAGACTTCTCGCGAGCCGCGTTTTCCGGCGCCACCTTCACCATGCCCGTACCGAGACGATGCGAGCAGGTAGTTTTTCATATGTGGCATCCCAGGCAATTCTGTAGCTGACACGAATGGTGCATAACCGCCGTTCACCTGATTCCAGTAGTTTCCGTTACGCATGACGTGCGTGGTCGAACCCTGGCCCCAATGGCTTCGGCAGTGCGTCATGAACAGTTGACCGTGAATGTCGTAATCGAGTCCCCATTGATTGCTGCCGCCATGGGCGAAGACTTCGAATTGATGCTTGGTCGGATGGTATCGCCAGACGCCAGCTGCCAAGTGCACCCGATCTTTATCTTCGGATCCAGGCTTACCAATCATCGACGTGTTGAAGACCCCTTGGTTCCCATACAGCCAGCCGTCAGGTCCCCAAAGAAAACTGTTAAGCGTTTCGTGGGTGTCGCCATAGCCGAATCCATCGAGCATAACGATGGGTTCAGAATCCGGAGTGTCATCGCGGTTAGCATCGGGAATGAACAACAACTGCGGTGCAGCACCAATCCAAACGCCTCCGAACCCGACCTCGATTCCACTGACAAGGTTCAAACCTTCCGAAAACACCTTTCTGGTTTCAAAGACACCGTCGCCGTTGGAGTCTTCAAGGATCACGATTTTGTCCAACCCTTCGCCTTCGGCCCGTTTCTCGGGATAGGAGTGTCCTTCAACGACCCATAGACGCCCCTTCGTATCGAAAGTAAACGCGATCGGCTGGTGCACATCCGGTTCGGCGGCGACAACGTCAACCGAGAAGCCCTCGGGGACCGCCATTTGTTCAACCGTTCGGTTGACTTGAGGAAGATCTTTGCTGACCGATCGTACCGTAGGCTGGTTGGGGATCAGGTGATGCAGCAAAGGATTGAATGTCGAACGCCAGGCGGTTGATCGTTCGACCTCAGCGGGCGGAGTTTGATGCAAGCGAAAGTCATCGAAGTTGATATGCCCCCAGCCGCCGGAACTTTCATCGATGACTTTTACAGCCAGCGTTTGTCCCTGGTAGTCATTTAGATCTGCCACGACACGTCGCATCTGCTCGCGATTGTCGCCACTGGCCTTGAATATTGCTTGCGTGGCTCCGTCGTCTCCGATCGAGACAATTTCGACTCGTGTCGCATCGGAGTTGCCGCCACCGATCAGAAAACTTGCATAGCGTTGATCGAGTTTAAACGATGGTGAAGTCAATGTGCCAATGGGCGCATCACCGCTAAGCTCGAATCCTCCCACGAAGAATTCACCAACCTTGTTGCTTTGTTGCCCAGCCCAGCGGCTAGCGATCGAATCACGACTGACAGGTTGGCCTTTAAACGCGTTGCCGTCGGCTGTCCAATCTTGGAGCGATCCGGTTTCAAAACCGAAGCTCGCGGAATCACCTTTGGAAGCTTTGGGAAACGTTCCGGTGTTTTTGTCTGTGGAATCGACTTTTGCTGCAGGCTTAAAACTGAAATTGGTCAGGCGGTCTTGATTTGCACTGCTTAGATTCTCGAGGCGGATATCTTTAAACTCGATCTTCGTTTCGCCGCCACTATGCAATTGGAAGGCAAGTTTCCCTGTGAGGTCGTGTTCGTTCTTCTGAACATCCGACAGTTGAGAGAACAAAGTTCCGTTGACATAGACGTCGATGCGAGGACCGATTGCGACGATTCGATATTCGTTCCAGCGGTCTTCGCGAAACAGAACCTTGTACTGTTCCTTTGGTGCAAAGACTTCGCTTTGACGGTTTCCGTCGGCATCAATCTTGACCCTTGTGCCACGTTCAACCAACAAAGCTCGGCCGTGTTCGTCGTAGATGCGTCCTAGCCATGTGTCCCCCATATCCAGGTCAGCTTGGTAGCCGGAAACGTGGTCAACGTTGTCGACTTGGCATCGGATTTGAACACCGCTGTTTGCGCCCGCGCCTCCCGTTAGCCGGAAACGAAAGTTCAATTCAAAGTCACCTAGCTCGCCGCCTTTCCAAACCAGCCAAGTGTTTTTGTTAAGCCTTGTTCCGGGAGCGATTTCACCGACAAACGCGCCATTTTGGATTCGCCAGTACGATTGATCGCAATCCCAGCCATCAAAAGTCTCGCCATCGAAGAGGCTGTGTGTCTGAGCCTCACAAAATGCGTTCCAACCCAGAACGAACAACAAGGCAAACGCGAGCGATAAGAATCGGTTCATCACTGGTGGACTTCAGGTGCGGGGCTGAATGGCGGCAGGGGGCGCCGAAGGGCGCAATAGTGGCAACTATTGTCACCCGATCGCTGCCGGTCGTCAACGAGATGGACAAATCGGCGGAGCATCGGGCCAGCTGAAAGGAACTCGACGTTGCGGGGATTGAAGTTTGGTTTGCTCGATCAGCTTTCGTTTGTGCTAGCGATGGGCGTCCATGCAGTGTGTCAGAGCAGGCGTGGGGCCGTTCGATTTCAGTTTGCGACCGTCATCTGAAGCTCCGATCGGTCTGTTAATTGGGGCTGCAAACTGTTGGATAAATTCTGAAACTTTCTAGGCGGATTCGGGCTGGGCTCGCAACCATTGGCGTGAGGCAGGGTTTGGTAAGATGACTCTCGAACTAAATCGCCCATAACGGTGGGCGGGTGACTGAGTTTTCAGGTGGTCGACCTCCCCGCCGACTTTTCAATGGAGAAACAAATGAACCTTATCTCTCGTCGTCGTGCTATCGCGACCGGATCAATGGCGCTATGGACGACTCGCGGATTGTTCGCCGAGCAATTGATGTTGCCGACACCGCGATTGACGGAAGGCCCCTTCTACCCAGACAAACTGCCTTTGGATCAGGACAATGATCTGATCCTCATCAAGGACAGTACAACACCAGCGGTTGGACAGATTGCACACTTCACCGGTCGAATCCTTACCCGCAGTGGTTCGCCGGTCCGAAACGCGACAATCGAAATTTGGCAATGTGATGCCAACGCCGTCTATCTTCATTCGGCCGACAGCAACGGCAAGAAAGATCAGCAGGACAAACACTTCCAAGGCTACGGCAAGTTCGAAACCGCTTCAGATGGTGGATATCGATTCCGAACCATCAAGCCTGTTCCGTATCCGGGGCGTCCCGCTCCGCACATTCACATCAAGGTTTCACAAGGTGATCGTGAAGTCTTGACAACACAGTGCATGATTCGGGGGCACGAAGGGAACGCACGCGATGGCGTGTTCCGCAGTGCGGGTGATCTTGTAGACCATGAATTGATTCAGGCAGACTTCAAAAAGCTACCTGATTCGAAGATGGACGAGTACAGCGCCGTATTCGATATCGTCCTCGGTCGTACTCCTGACGATCGACAGATGCAGCGGCCACGCAACTCGTAACAGGGATTCAACGCCAGTTCAAAGTCACCACCTTTTGGGTGCACGGACTGCTAACCGCGTTGGAATTTCTGCCGACAGCGATTTCCAACGCTTCACCAAGCTTTTCTTTACGTCTATTCGAGTCTGAAAAATGAAACGTTACTTGTTTTCTATCGCAGTGTGCATGGCACCTGCGTTTGCAATTGCACAGCCGCCTGGTGGTCCTGGTCCGCGTGGTGGTCAACGTGGCTTTGGCGGGATGGATCGACAGTCAACCGGTTCGCCAATTGATAAGTTGATGCAATACGATGCCAATCAGGACGGTGTTCTGACCAGCGATGAGCTAAGCGATCCGCGATTGCAGCATCTTTTTCAAAGGGCCGACCAAAACGGCGATGGGCAACTCACGCGGGAAGAGATCGCTTCGGTCGTAGGCCAGCAGTCCGAGAGTGATCCTCGAAGGATGCAGCGAGGTTTTGGTGGCGGACCTCCCGGAGGCTTCAACGGCCCTCCACCAAACGGTTTCGGCGGACCTCCTCCTGGCGGCGGTCCCGGCGGTCCGGACAGCTCTTTTGCGGGCGAACAACGCGGCTTTCAGCCTCCGCGTCCGGGCACCGTTTTGCCGGATCACTTGATCAGCCAGCTTGGCCTGACCGATGCGCAGCAGAAAAAGCTTGCCGCGCTACAGGAACTTGTTGATAAACGGCTCGCAAAAATCCTGACCGAAGAACAGACCCAAATGCTGCAACATGGACCTCCCGGCCGCTAAGCAACATTGGGACTCGGACTGGCTCGATTGATTGGACGTGATCAATTGAGCCAGTTTTTTGTTTTCTTCAAAGCCCTACGCAAGGCGAATCAAACTAGTCTCGATTGGCTTTCGCAGAACCGGATTCGACGACGAACGAGATACGTTCAAATGTTTTTCCGCCGGGCTTCAGGACATCGTCTACCGCCATGTAGTCGGACTTCCAGTGTTCCGGCGTCACCTCGCAGCGAATATAGCCACGCTCGGCATTGTGGTATTTCACGCAAGGATTGTTTGCGAGCACCGCGTCCAAGTTCTTTGGTTTCTCGGGTCCGTTTCCACCGCTAGAAATCGATGTCGCGACGAACTCCGTTGCCACGGTGTTTTCGTCTTCATTGCGATCATCCACTCGCAATTCATTCACCCAGTTGGAGTGAATGTCTCCGGTAAGGACGACCGGATTTGAAACGACGCGGTCGCGTAGAAATTCAACCAACTGCTTTCGTTCGTACATGTAACCGGGCCATTGATCCATCGAGAAAGCTGGCGAGTCGTCATCGCCGCTGCGGTTGACAACCCCCATCATCACCTGCTGCGCTAGCACGTTCCATTTCGCCTGCGACTGGACCAGTTCTTTGCTAAGCCAACCGCGTTGTTTGCGACCTAGCAACGATTGGTTTTTGTCCCAGGCGGCAGCGTTCAAAGGAGACTTTCTATCGTTGTTGGGTTGGTCACTTCGGTACTGGCGAGTGTCCAGCACCATGAAATTCGCAAGCTGGCCGAATTGCGACGTTCGATACAAACGCATGTCGTGACCGGTCGGCATCTGGGCGAGCCGAAGTGGCATCATCTCATAGTAAGCCTGATAGGCGTTAACGCGTCGGATCATAAAGTCGACCGGGTCGACTCCTTTTTGTTCCGAAATGTCGCCCGCGCAGTTATTGTCAAATTCGTGGTCATCCCAGGTCAGTACCCAAGGACACTGCGCGTGCATGTTTTGCAGCAAGGGATCAAGCCGGTATTGGGAGTACCGCGTTCGATATTCTTCAAGCGATTCGACTTCGGGGCCGTGGTGGGTACGGACTTTACCATTTCGACCGGCCTCGTATTCATAGATGTAATCGCCGAGGTGAAAGACAAGATCCAGTTCGTCCTTTGCCATTTGCTCATAGGCGGTAAACAGGCCTTGTTCGAAGTTTTGACAGGACGCGACTGCGAATCGTACTTTCGATGGCGAACTTTGCGGATGTGGCATTGTGCGTGCACGTCCAATGGTGCTCTCTGCATCACCGCAACGGAAACGGTACCAGTACCAGCGATCCGGTTTTAGATCTGTCAGTTCAACATGGACGGAGTGACCCAACGCAGGGGTTGCCAGTTGAGTTCCCTTTGCGACGACCGAGCGCATTTGGTCGTCTGTTGCGACTTCCCAAGTGACTTCCACGTTTTGTGCAGGCATTCCGCCACCCGGCTGCATCGGCTCCGGTGCGAGACGTGTCCATAGTACGAAACCACGGTGGTCGGGATCACCGGATGCAACACCGAGCTTAAACGGATTGACGTCTAGCCGCACCGATTGGTCGGCGTATGTTTGCTGGGAAGCGAGGACGATCGTCGAAAACAACCCGGAAAAGCTCACAAAGCCTCGTCGCGAGACTTCTTGGCGGGCGAAGCGATCGATTTGGTCGGCAGGGTTTTTCATAGCGGGATGGTGCGTGGGCGTTGATTTGATGGGAATTCGCTTAGCGGGTAGGCGAAGAAAATCCTACACCATTTGGGTGAGTGGCGTGCGGGTCATGTGTCGAAACGTATGCGGAGCCGGCTTCGCATTTGACGCAACGATTTTCCTACCTGAACGCGTGCAAAAGAGCCGCATTGGCTCGGCAGCAAAAGCCTCTGTCGCTCTTTTAGGTTGACCGTCTACAATGGACAACCCATCCCATGACCACGTGCACTTAAAAGCGGTGGGGACCAACTACCGCACTTGTGCCGCCCGCCTCAAATTTTACAGACAATGCGTCAATTGTCATCGATCCGAATAATGCTCTCGGTGCGCGAACATCTGCCGGTTTTCACGGCGTTTGCTTCGATCATTGTGCTCTCGAATTCGTGCTTGCTTCCGCTCGCGTTTGCAGACCAAGCCTCACCAGAATGCGTGATGAAGTTTGTCGGAACATTCTGTGTTGATTGCCACCAAGGTGAAGACGCCGAGGGCGGATTGCGACTGGAGGAATTCGAAAATGGTTTGAACGAAACTGGTCTGAACATCGGTGATCATCTGGAAACGTGGAAGAAAGTTGTCTCTAGAACAGAGAACTTTTCGATGCCGCCACGTGAAGCTGATGTGCCTGATGAAAGCGAGCGTGTGGCGTTTTTGGAAAGCATCCGGAATCTGATGTTAGAAACCGTCTGTGACAACGGCGCTCAACCCGGACCGGCACAGTTGCGTCGGCTCAATCGAACGGAATACGCCAATACCGTTCGCGATCTTCTTGGTATCCATGTCAACGCCGCACACTCATTGCCCTTTGATGGTGCGGGCGGTGAAGGGTTCGACAACGCATCCGAAACACTGTTCATCTCGCCCATCTACGCAGAGAAGTATATTGATGCCGCTGGCGAAGCGTTAGGTCACGCTTTCAATGACCCCGGTGCAAGGCGTCGGCTACTCGTTGCCGAACCGGACGGTTCGCGAACAGCTGTTGAAGCCGCAAAGATCGTGCTGAAGAAATTCTTGACGCGAGCCTTTCGTCGACCGGCGACCGATCAGGAAATCGCCGAGTACACCGCTGTCTTCGAAAACGCATTTAAAGCTGAGGATTCATTTGCAGGTGCGATCGAGATGACGATGCAAGCGGCGATGGTGTCCCCCAAGTTTTTGATGTTGTATGAAACGCCGAATGCTTCGGGAGAAACTGTCGAAGTTGACCAATACGAGCTAGCCGCACGCTTGTCCTATTTCCTGTGGGCGTCGATGCCTGACGACGAGTTAATGAATCTCGCTGCCGCTGGGAAGCTGCACCAACGTGAAGTGTTGGATGGACAAGTCGAGAGGCTTCTACACAGCCGGATCAATGATGAAGGGCTACGGCGAAATGCGAAGGTACGTGAGTTCGCGTCAAGCTTTATGGATCAATGGCTCGGAACGAGAGCGCTCGGCCGAGAGTTCATCCCCGACCCGAAAGTTGCCAAAGGCTACAACTCTGAACTTGAAGGCGGAATGAAGTATGAGCCGGTCTTTTTCTTTGAGGACATTCTGTCGGACAACCGTTCGCTTTTGAATTTTATCGATTCAGATTTCACATACGTCAATCGAGAGCTGGCATCGCACTATCGCATTCGCGGTGATTTTCGAGAGCAACCCAAGCGAACCGATTTGGAAAAGGAACACAACCGTGGCGGGTTGCTGGGAATGGGAGCCGTCTTGGCTGTCTCATCGCATCCCTATCGCACAAGCCCGGTGTTGCGCGGTAAGTGGATTTTAGAAACGATGCTCGGAACACCGCCCCCGCCCCCACCCCCGGACGTTCCCGCGTTGGAAGAAGGCGATGGGGCGAACGTGCCTAGCTCGCTTCGCGAAAAACTTGAACAGCATCGTGCGAACGCGACCTGTGCCAGCTGCCACGACATGATCGACCCGCTGGGATTTGGCTTGGAAAACTATGACCTGCTTGGTCGCTGGCGTGATGAGGTTGCCGGACAACCCATTGATACGCGAGGGGAATTACCCGGTGGAAAAACCTTTGACGGTCATCAAGAGTTGAAAAGTTTGTTGATGGATCGCAAAGACCAGTTCATCCGACATTTCGTTTCCAAGGTTTTAGGATACGCCCTTTCACGCGGATTGACCGAAGAAGATGAATGTGTTGTCGAAGAAGTGACCAAGAAACTGGCTGACGATGGCTACAAGGCTCAAACGTTGATCAAAGAGATCGTTTGGAGTACGCCTTTCCGTTTCAAAGCCCCTGTCGCATCCCACCCCTAAAAAAGTCGTGTCATCGGTTGACGATGACACGTCTCCCCGCAACCCGATTACGTCCTACCTCGTTTTATTCTGCCTGCAGGTTGACTGAGCAATGAATCGCATCAATTCACAGAACAAGAAATCGATCTATTTGGCAGATCAGGATAAGCGTTCGACCTTCTTGTCTCGCCGAACTCTATTGCGTGGGTCGGGCATGGCACTGGCGCTTCCTTGGTTGGAAGCGATGATCTCACCCGCCAAAGCTGAAAGCGACGATTCGCAGCCACAGCGGGAGGACACGCCGATTCGAATGGCAGCGTTGTTTGTTCCCAATGGCGTCCGTGCAGATCAATGGACGCCCGAGGGTGAGGGGACATCGTTTGAACTATCGCCGACGCTGCAACCGTTGGCTTCGCTGAAAGAGAAGCTGTTGGTGGTTTCAAACCTATGGAACCAAGCGAGCAATGTTGGCGATGGGCACTACGTCAAATGCTCGGGTTACTTAACCTGCACTACGATCAATAAGTCGCTTGGAATTGATCTGAATTGCAACGGTCGATCAATGGATCAAGTTGCAGCGGACTACAGTGAAAAGTTTACGCCGCTCCGTTCCCTGGAACTGGGGATCGATCCGGTCACAACCGGGGTGGATACCAACGTCGGCTACACCCGTGTTTATGGATCGCACATTGCGTGGAACGGTCCGACCAGTCCGTTGGCAAAAGAGTTGAGTCCGCGATCCGTTTTTGATCGTCTGCTGCGGTCTTCCAAACCGTCGGCACAGTCATCGTGGCGAAATCGGTTGCTTCTTGATCGCGCCCTTGATGACGTCAAGCAGCTGAACCATCGGCTTGGTGCGAGCGATCGACAGCGGATGGATGAATACATGCAATCTTTGCGCTCGATCGAAAAGCGACTTGAGCAGCAAGATTCGGATTCGAGTCATGCTTGGCAGCCGCGTGTGCCGCTAGATTCTTCTGCAAGACCGAACGAAGAGCGGCGGGATGATCACCAGGAACACGTTCGCTTGATGATGGATATGATTGCGTTGGCGTTTCAGACCGATACGACACGAGTCTGTACATTCATGTTTGGCAATGCTGTCAGCGGTAGAAACTTTTCCTTCCTTGATGGCGTCAGCGGCGGACACCACGACATCTCGCACCATCAAGGCAACTCCGAAAAGCTGACCCAGTATCAATTGATCAACCAATGGCACGTCGATCAGTATGGCTACCTGCTCAATAAGCTGAACTCAATGCAGGAAGGCGAAAGCACCGTTTTGGATCATTCGATGATTCTGTATGGATCGGGGCTTCGCGACGGCAACAGCCACAGCCCACACAATTTGCCGATTGTTGTGGCCGGTTCGGCTGGGGGCAGGATTCAAAGCGGTCAGCATTTGAAGTGCGATCGTGACACTCCGTTATCGAACCTGTTCACTTCAATGCTTACCGCTTTTGGCGGGCATCAACAGCACTTCGCAGACAGCACTGGTCCGTTGGCAAACGTGCTTTCATAGCTTCGCAGTCACTAGAGAATGCGGATTCATCCGGTATGCCCGCTGAGGGGGCAATACTGGTTAGAAACGAAAGAGAGAGCGCGGTTGTTGGACGATGCCCCGCCGCTTCAATTCCGCCTTTGCCGCATCGGTGAGCTTGGTGAAGTGCGCGTTTTTCAAATTTTCCAGTTCTAGAATTGGTGCCAGGTCATCAAGTGTCAAAGGCTGATCGTTGTTAACTCGGATGGATTGCAATCGCTTTAGCTGGGCGATCTGTGCAATGTCTTCCGGACGAAGTCTTACTTGGCCTGTCAGACTTAGATGTTGCAGCTTCATCGATGGTGAGAATCGAATTGGTTCACGATTGATCTTATTGACCATCAGTGAGTTCAATTCGGTGAGCTTCGGAACCATTGTCCAAAGCACGTTCGAGTGATTGACGGTCAAATGTCCGTCGAAATTGCTCGCGATACATTCCTGCAAGTCGTCCAAGACATGCAAAGGTCGATAGAGTCCGATTCTTGCACAATCATGCTGAATCCATTTCCCAATCCCAAGGGAATCTTTGGTCTTGGCCGGGAAGTAAAGCATCAATGGTCTCTGCCCGCGAATGGTAAAGTACAAACGATTTTCGTAGGCGGTAGCGGACAGCACAGAGTTTGGCAAAATCTCACTGAACTGAGAGATTGTCAATTGCTCCGACTTCGGATCTTCTTCTAAGTAGATTTGCAGCCTTCGTTTGGGGCGGAGTGATAGACCTCGCAGTTCATCTGCTGAGATTGAGCAGAATTGAAGTCCCAAAGTCCAGACGTTGATCCTATCGATTCGCTCGAGCGTCGGTCGATCGAGATCGCAATTTCGGATCATCATCATGGAGACTCTACTGAGGTCGTTGCTGATGAATTTCAGCAGCGTGTCGCGGTCGATGTCGGACAGGTAGCAGACAGAGACTGGCTGTAGGTTCGGAATGCCGCGAAGTGCGTTGATGTCCGCACCGGTCAGGCCGAACTGTGTCGTTGACTGGTTCGGCGTAAAGATAAGTGTGTGAAGCTTAGGGCAGGAGGCAAGCTTCTTGATCTCGGATGAATCAACGCTTGTTCGGTGGATATCCAGGACTTGGAGGTTGGGCAGCTTGGCAAGTTGATCGAGTGCTTCGCCGCCGATCCCTCGAATTCCCCAAATGGCGAGTCGCCGAAGTTTTTTGCAATGCAGAATGTCTTCGATATCGCTGGAACGAATTTGAGTTTTTTCCAGATACAGACGTTCTAGCTCGGTCAATGGTGACAGTGCTTGAAGATCGCCAGGGCCAACGCTGCAAGATGCCAATCGGACGGTGATCGGCGTAGCAAAATAGTGATTGGTGCGTTGGTGGAACGAGTTCAGAAAGCTACTTCGATACTCGACCTTGCCACCGAGTGTTTCGATGTAGTCGATGGCGATATGGATCCGCTGCCGCCTTTTGTGATACCAGCTGCCAAACGCAACGAGTGTCGCTAGGACAAGCAACGTACGTATCGAGAATCGAAATTTTGACATCGTTAATCACGGTCAGAGTCGATCGACAAGACGCGATTGAGTCTAACAATGTCAGCAAAGCTTGTGTTTTTCAGCGAGCTTATTCGCTGATGTAGGTCCGCCGCGGACTTTTTTCTTGCAGACGTTCAAACGCGGCGGCAAATTGCTGCCCCAAGTCGATATAGCCTGCCGAGTCGTAGTGCCAAGGGTCCGAATACTCGTAGCCATCGGTTGACGTCACGATCGCGGCACAGCTGTCGTTTTCGACAAAAGATTGTTGCTGAGCACGCAATTGCTCACCAAACTCCCAAACCTTGCCCGACGGCGTGTTGCCACTATCGGAGATCTGCCCGATCACGACAGGGATGTCATCCTTTCGCAGTGCTGCTCGCAACAAGTCCATCAACCGTTTTAGATTCGCAGCGTAGGCATTCGCGGTGGCTTCATCGATGGTTGCATCGCTTTCGCCTTGCATCCACGCAATTCCGACAGGATGAAGGACGTCAATCTCACCATCGTTGTCGATATCGCAGTCTGAAAATGCATTGCGGATCGTTGCCAAACAATGGTCGTATTGGTTGACGTCGCGGTCCAAGCCTTCTTCGGAATGAAAGTCGGGATCCCAACATCCGAATCGTCCGGCGGCTTCAATCGCGATGGATGAGCCATTGCGAGCGTATTTGATGACAGCGATTTTGCGAGCGGGGTTTTGTTGCTTCAACGCGTGCAGCATTGAAACCTCTAACCCGAAACGGTCTGAATAGCGGTTCGATCCGTTGCGGAGCTGAAAGCCCGTCCCATGACCGGGTTGAAATCCGGACCAAAATCCATCACCGACCGCAGCCGTTTGGTCGGGAAGTGGCGGGCTGTGGAAAATGTAAACGTCCGCCAAACGTCCTTGAAGGTCTTCGGGCAGTTCATCAACCTTGCCGAAGCCTTCCATATTGGATTGGCCCCCTAGGAAGTAGAGGTCGAACTCATCAGCAAGGCAATTGTGCGAGACGGGAAACGCAATCATCGAGACCGCGAAGGCGGCGACGGGCAATAGCGATGATCGAATTCGGGCGAGGCGTCTTTTCAACATGCTGGTTCCGGTGCACGTCACTTGGGGCAGTAAAAAAGGCAGCGTGCAATTCAAACACGCTGCCTATGAAGTAGTGTAGCACTTGTCGACCGGGTGAGCGTCGTGATCAGCGATTCTGAAATTTCAAAATCTTTCCGCCGATGACGTTTGGTCGCTGTTCGTCAGATTAGGTCTTCGTCCGATTTCGGAATCGGGGAAAATCTTAATCGAGACGAAGCATGTATTGCCCGGGTGCCTCTGTCGTTACCGACGCTTGCCTCGGCCTTTGCTCTTCGTGGGGCCTGTCTTTTTGTGGTTTTCCACATTGTTGTCGACCAACAGTGAAACGACTTCGTTCCAGGTAGGGACGACCGCACGGCGTCGCGGCGAGTCACCTGAATCGGCATCGTTGTCATTGCGTGGGCCACGGCGTGGGCGACGTTTGTCGTCATCATCGGAAGACTGTTCTGGCTCGTCTTGCTTTTCGCTATCGCCTTCACGGTTGGTACGTCCTCGGCCACGTCGTCCGCGACGACGGCGTCCACGACGGATCGCTTCGACCTCATCATCGTCTTCGTGATCGTCGTCAAATGCCGATTGGCTGGACAGCGCGTCTTCGACGTCATCACTGTCATCATCGTCGTTTGATTCTTGCATCTCTTCAGACGAACGACGTTTGCGACCACCACGGCGGCGGCGTCCTCGACGACGTCGGCGACGGGTGCCCGATTCTTCGTCCTCATCATCGTCATCGCTATCGTCCGAAGCATCTTCGGCGTCCGATGCGAGGACGTCATCATCATCTTCGACGACTTCAATTTCTTGATCATCAAAGTCACGACGGCTTCGACCACGGCCGCGTCGTCGGCGGCGACCTGACGTTCGTTGTGAAGGTTCTTCACTGACCTCTTCGAAGGGATGGTCGTCGGACTCCAGTTCGTCAATTGCCGCATCAACCGAATCGGTGTCAAAATCTCCATCCGCCATACGCTGACGCTGTCCACGGCGACCGCGACGCGGACGTCGTTCACGATCGTTGCTCTCGTCACGGTCTGACGGACGCGAGCGACGTGAAGACGTTTCCTCTCGGTCGTCCGATTCCACAGCGGCGACGTCGGTGCCATCAACCGACTCGTCTTGATCGCGCTCGGATGAATTGCGACGTCGAGAGTCTGAACGTTCGCTCCGTCTTCGGCGGCGAGGCCGATCTTCACGTTTTGGTTCGTCGGTAACTTCGGCTTTTGTTTCTTCCGCTGCAACGTCTGAGTTTGTCGATGTGTCATCATCATCGTCTTCAAAGTCACGGAAAGACTTGAAGGACAGAGGATCGATCTCCTCAAACGTGTCGGTTGCTGCAACTGGCTCGGACACAGACGCTGATGAATCCGTCTCGCTTGATGCAGAAACAGAATCGTCTACCAAGTCCGATTCGGTATCTGAATCGCTCAAATTGGTGTCTTCAGAGTCGGGAGCAGGTCCCAAATCCAATCCCAGACCATCACCAAAACCGCTTGCCGATCGTTTGGACTTTTTGGGGCGAGCTTCACCGCTTTGTCGGTTTTCGACTTTGACCGGTTCGCGGTGTGGCGGAGGCGGCGCGGTGTCTTCGATTCCCAATTGTCCGGCAAGATCGGCCCATGCACCGGAATCTTCCTGTGGCGATTCTTCTGCTTCAGCGGCAGGTTCGAATAGTTCGTCCGATGCGGTGATCGTCGTTTCTTGAACGAGAAGCTCTTCGACAACAACTTCTTCTTGGGCTGGGGGACCACCGGCGGTCAGTTCTTCCATCCCAGGAGCGCGGGTGGGAATGCCAAATCCTGGCAGTTGCGTCGTCACCGTCTGTGACGTCAAAGCCTGTAGCACGTCTTCGGCGGAGGGTTCTTCTTCGGGCGATTCGTTTTGCGGAGCGAGATCGCCTCCGAAGTCAACAGCCGCTTCGGCAACCGGCGGCAACTGTTGTGTCGCCGACTGCTCATCCTGTTCTGAATCGGATGAAGGTTCTTGGTCGGTCGCCTGTTGGTCTAAAGAGTTGCCATTATCGACCGGCGATTGCGGTTCCGCCGGGGCTGGCTTTTCCTCTTTAGGCTGGGGTGGTTGGGGCGTTCCGAGTAATTTTGCGAGAAGATTCCAATTGTCTGACATTCAATCAATTCTGCGTATCGTTTTTGAGTCGCCAAGCTTTCGTAGCGGCAACTCAGGGTTTATCTGGCATCGCAACGCGATCGACCAAATTCGGGTTCACCACCGATTTTTATCAATCGTTCAATTCGGTCGGGCGGCAAATCGAGGCAAATTCTAGTGCAGTCGGGCTCGTGGCATAAACCAAAGCTACGTTTGGAGGCCAAAAGTATCTGGAGCCGACTTGATTCATCTTCCTCGTGCGGAGTGAGTCAAGAAAAGTCGTCTTTCACTCACTGTCGCTTCCTGCCGAGCGGTCAATCTCCGTTGCGACGGGGCTGTATTCGATTCTGTGACGGCCATCTAAATTTTCGAGACGGCATCATTTGGACTATATGTATAGCCGCGCCGAAACCAATTCCCAAGGGGATTTGCGAACAAACCAACTGCGCGGTGGGCTGGTATCGGCGAAACGATACGCCCCTGGCGGTTGCCCCCCACTGGTTCTTGTGACCTAATCGGCAAAGTTTCCCTGAAACGCCAACTCGCATCGGAAATTCGTTCGATCTCGTGACCAGCCACCTGATTCCTCGTCAAAATGGTGATCGCCTGCGCCCTTTGCTGGTGTTCGGTACCCGCCCAGAAGCGATCAAGCTTGCGCCGCTGATTCTGCTTTTCGAGCAATTTCCCGACTTAGTTGATCCGATCGTGTGCAGCACTGGACAGCATCGCGAGATGTTGGATCAGGTCTTGGGGTACTTTTCCATCAGCCCAGACCTCGATTTGGGACTGATGCGTCCCGGCCAGACGCTTCCAGGATTGACGGCACGGTGTATCGAAGCGGTCGACAGCGTCATCGTCGATCAAAAACCTGATTGCGTGATTGTCCAAGGCGATACGACAACGGTGATGGCTGCGGCGATGACCGCGTTTTTCCATCGGCTTCCGGTGGTGCATGTTGAAGCCGGGCTGCGAACTGGTGACATGCAGGCACCCTGGCCAGAGGAATTCAATCGTCGCGTTGCGGGATTGGTGACCACCTTGCACTGCGCTCCGACAGATCGCAGCCGGCAAGCGTTATTGGCCGAAGGCGTTCCGTCAGACAATATCCGGGTGACCGGTAACACCGTGATCGATGCGTTGATGTTGGCTGTCGCTAAAGAACGGGCGGATGACCAGCGCTGGCGCGAAAAATACCCGATGGCTTGTGCTGACAGCGTGGTATTGGTGACTGGACACCGACGTGAAAACTTTGGCGGCGGGCTAAAACAGATCTGTAGCGCCCTGCTAGAACTGTCAGCCTCTTATCCAAACACTCAGTTCATCTACCCGGTCCATTTGAACCCGAACGTGAAAGGGCCGGTCCACGAGCTACTGGCCGAAAGCGAAAACATTCACTTGGTGCCACCGGCGGACTACCCAGGATTCGTCTGGCTGATGGACAGGGCCACTGTGGTACTGACGGATTCCGGAGGCGTTCAAGAAGAGGCACCGTCGCTGGGCAGTGGCGTCTTGGTGACTCGCGATAAAACAGAACGCCCCGAAGCCGTCGACGCCGGATTGGCAGAGCTGGTCGGGACCGATCGCGATTTGATCGTCAAGCGAGTCTCAAGCTTGCTGGACCAGGGCAAACGCAGTGTCGCGACGTCACCTGTGGATAATCCCTACGGTGACGGCCAAGCCTCCAAAAGGATTCTCGACTGGATGACCAGCTGACAAGCCGCCTCTCAAAAGCAGGCTTCGGTTCTTCCGATGTGTCCGCCGCTGATTGAGCTTGGCGAACACACGTGTCGATTGCTGTGATTCAGTAAAGCTACTGAGGAATGACTTCGCTACGTGTGAGGTCTTCGAAGGTTTCACGTTTGCGAATCAGTTTCGCCTGACCGTCTTCGATCATCACCTCAGCAGCACGCAACTTGCTGTTGTAGTTGCTGGCCATGACAAAGCCGTATGCGCCGGCGTTTTCAAGGATGACGTAGTCGCCAACACGGCACATCGGTAGGTCACGCTGATCGACGTAGCCGCCTTCACGCTGTGTGAAGATATCGCCAGATTCGCAAAGAGGTCCACCGATCACGGCGGCAACCGATTCACGGTCTTCGACGGCGTTCCCGTCTGCCCCACATACGGAAATCGGATGATACGCGCCATACATGACCGGGCGCGCCAAGTCGTTGAATCCTGCATCAAGAAGAAAGAAAAGGTTATCACCGACCTTTTTGACGCTGCGAACTTCAGCGATCAGATAACCTGCTTCGGCCGAAAGGTATCGTCCTGGTTCGATCTCGAGTTGAATTTCGTGGCCGAATTCCTCGGCGAGCTGATTTCGCGTCGTATTCCAAAGATCAAAGTACTTGTCCAAGTCGACGTAGGACTCCGAGGAGTTGTACGGCACGGGAAGGCCACCGCCGGCGCTGATTGTTTTTACCGTGCGGCCGACTTCAAGTGCGATCCGGTGCATCGCCTCGCATACTTCGCTGAGGTGTTCGAGGTCGGTTCCCGAACCGATATGCATATGCAAACCGGTGATGGTGACACCGTATTGATCCGCAAGACGCAAGCATTCGTCGATTTGTGAGTGCCAGATACCGTGCTTGCTCTGTTCGCCACCGGTGTTGGTCTTTTGGCTGTGCCCGTGACCAAAGCCGGGGTTAATGCGTAGAGTGATTTCCGCTCCAGGTTTGCGTTCACCCAATTGGGCGATCATGTCTGGCGATCCGCAGTTGACGTGAATGTTGTGCTCGAGCACCAATTCCAAAGCAGCCGCGTCGAAGATGTCTGCGGTATAGACGATGCCATGGTTTTCGGCGGTGTATCCCCCGGCGATCGCACGATGGATTTCACCCGCACTGACGGCATCCACGACGACACCGCGTTTACGCATTCGGTCAAGAATGGCCAGGTTGCTGCAGGCCTTTTGCGCGTAACGGATAAAGTCAAACTTTGCCAAGTCCGTGATCCGCTGCTCGATCACAGCGAGATCGTAAACGTACAAAGGCGTGCCGTAGTTTTTCGCCAATTCGGCAACGGACAAGCCCGCGATTTGGTGACGACTGGTTGAAAAACTAGGTGTCGCAAGTGTGGTCATGGAATCGGCTGATGGTGGAGTTTTTCAGAGAGACAACTCACTATCAAAACCGGTTCGCGTCATTTTGTCTAGGGACTGCCGATAGTTGGCCCGTATGACGCCCCCTAGGCTGATCATTCACTGCGGCAAAGTCCGCGCAAACTGCAAGGAATGACCAGCCAGACGTTTAACACAAAGCTTTGGTTAACAGGGGCTTTGATCATCAGGGACCGTGATTGACCGCAGCCCAATCAAGCGGCCCCATCAATCAGTTGGCCGGATCTTTGCCGTCGACCCATGCCCCCGCCAGTTTCATGTATTCGGGCTCGTTCAAGCGGCTTCCGAACTCGCCGGCGGTCCAGCCGGGAATGTGATTGGGGCTCTGTCGGTCTTTTGACATCGCTTCCCACTTGGCGGCCCAGCCAGGGTCTTTGGTGGTGATTTCTCGTGTATCGCCATTGACGAAATAGACCTCGCCTTTGCGGTAGCTTTGCGCACCAAGGTTCACGACCGCGATTGCGGATGCTCCCAAATCTGGTGGGTTATTACACAACTGTGGGTCGCCCGCTTCGCAAGCGTCCAAGAAGTTCGTGAAGTGGGCCCGAGTCGTATTCTTCACCGGCGTTGTCGGAATTCGCTCGGATTCGAACGTTCGTTTCGACGAGTCACCGCTGGCGGTAACTTCGCGTCGTTCGGGAACAAAATCAAATCCGTCGAACTGTTCGCCGTTGCCAAGCATGAATGTGCCGTAGTGACCGCGAATCAACTGGTTGACTCGAGATTCCTGATTGCACATCGTTGCGGTCACCAAACCTTGGACGCCTTCGTTGAAGTCGGCAACAACGGTCGCAACATCGGGAACATCGCGTCCGTCATACTCAAGAAAGATTCCGCCAGCACCGACAACGCGTGCCGGAACACGCAGCCCCGTTGCCTTCAACATCGACGTCGTACGATGCACGAACAAGTCCGTGAACATTCCGCTACCGAAGGGCCAGAATCGGCGCCATTGTTTGTAGACCGCTCGGTCAAATGGCATGTCGGGGGCTAGGTTTTCGTTTTTGCCTAGCCAGCGATCCCAGTCGATCGTCTTGGGTGACATGTCGGGTTCTAGTTTGTAATAACGCCATTGGCCTCGGTCGCTGTTGCGGAAGTACTCCGTTTGAAAACCGAGAACCTTGCCGAGCTTTCCGTCTTGCAACAAGGAACGGATCTCATTCCAAACCGGCAAGCTTGTTGATTGCACACCGACTTGCATGACCAAGCCGGACTGACGCCATTTTTCTTCAACATCGAACGCTTCTTGGACCGTCTTGCACATCGGCTTTTCACAGTAGACGTGTAAGCCCGCCTCCAAAGCGTCGATTGTCTGTTTGTGGTGCCAGTGGTCTGGTGTGCCAATGCATACAGCGTCCAAGTTTTCCTTGGCAATCATGTCGTTGTAGTCGACGTAGCGTCCGGGATCGGTCCCGGTTTTATCCTTGATGTAGTCCGCGACCTTGTTTCGCTGGGTTTCGTAGACTTCGGCAACGCCGACCAAATCGATCTTTCGACCTTCACCGTGCAGTGCGCAAAGGTTCTTGACGTGGGCTCCGAAGCCACGACCGCCTGGCCCGATAAAGCCAATTCTCAGTCGCTCATTGGAATCCGCCGCAGCTTTCGCTTTGCCCGAGAGACCGACGACAGAAGCGGCACTTGCGGACGCACCAACTTTTAAAAACGAACGGCGGTCCGATGCCTTGTTTGGCTGGTCTTGTTCACTCACGTGTGGAGGCCTCGAAGAGATTGAGTTAGGAAGGGGATTTCCAACCGATCCGACTGAGGTTTTGTGATCAATTTCGATCACGCCAGCATGCTAACTCGCATAACAACCGACAGCCCGACGCGGTGGCAGGTGGGACACATCAAAGTGCAGCGGCCTATCCTAACAAAACCCAAACACACGCGTGCGAAATGCACGAAAAGAAGGTGCATCGAATTCCTCGGGGACTCGCGAGCCGACGAGGGCGATTAAGTCCACCGTCTGAATCCTCCGACTGCTGTCACAGCTAGCGAGCTGTTGGCCAAGACTGCACTCCGTCGATCAACGGCTGAGGCTGAAAACCATCGAGGATCAAATCGCGATTGTAGAAGTACGTGTAGGCTGAGACTTGCCGCTTGCCTGAACCATGGTGCGGGATCAAAGCTTCGATCAGATGCCTGTGATAAAGGTCATTTTCCGAGTTTGCTGAAGTGCCTTCGATCTCGTCGAGCACTTCCATGACCACTGGCATCTGTTCGGGTAAGAATGACCAAACTTCGCCGAGTACCAAATTGTCGCCGGTTGTCATCGCGGGGTAGTCGTCGCGACCGAACAAGGCGGCTCTCACAACGGCTGGATCAACTGACAGCGGTTTAGCTGGCCAAGCCTTTTCACGACACTGGCCGCGTTTCAGGGTTCCGTAGACGAACACTTGGCAGATTGATTCGGTCGAGTCCATTTTCGTTCCGCTGATTGAATGCCGTGGTTGAAAAAGAAACCTGGATGCCATCGGCTTGGTCAATCGATCGCAGGAAGCGTCGTGATCAAAACTTGGCGATCAAAGCTTGGCTACGCCGATCCGGTCGGGGCGATTGGGCGCATCGAGGGAAACGACTCGCCGAATCGGTTCATCGAATCGTTGATGTCATCGCTGCCTATTTCCTCAAAAAGTTCCGACCACCGCTCGTAACTATTAAATCCGAGTCCCCCCACCATCGCGGCATCGACATCGTCCATGGACTTTGCGATTTGTTCACGAATGATTTGCTGGGCTTCGATCCACATCGGGATCGAAAGTAGTCGCAGCACATCGCCATCGCTGAACGATTCTTTGGCGGTTCGATAGGTTTCGACCAGCGCTAGAGCTTGGTCGCAAAGTGTTCGACTTCGTTCCCCTGCGACGTAACGGTAGAGGCCTAGCCCATGGCTGCGTCCGAGAAGTTTCTGTTTCACCAAAGCAGGAATCATCGGCGAAGGATTCAGCCGTGATGGGAACGCGTTCAGATAGGCCCGTCCGGCATGAAACATTGTCGGTGCGCCGATCCAGTCGATCAATTCCAAAGGCGACATAGGCATTCCATACGCGATCGCGACTCGCTCAAGTTGCTCTGGCGATGCACCACGACAGAGCAGTTGCAATGATTGATTCAAGTACGGCGACAACATTCGGTTGACGATGAAGCCGGGGCCATCTTTGCAACGAATCGGCCGCTTGCCTATACGTTCGGCATGTCGCAACGCCGCGTCGGTCGTTTCTTTGGCTGTACGCGAGCCTTGGACGATTTCAACCGCTGGACGTTGATGGACCGGCATAAAGAAGTGCAATCCGCAGACGCGGGTCGGGTCAAGTCCTTTTGCATCAGCGATCGAATCGATTCGCAACGTGGACGTGTTGCTGGCGAAGATCCCGTCATCTGACAGTACGGCTGAAAGCCTGCGAAACAAGTCTTGCTTGATCGGCAATTGTTCTACAATCGATTCAATGACGATCGGAACGGACAATTCGTCCGACTCAGACTGCTCTGCGGATGACGGCGATGTTGCCTGGATCGGATTGGCCGGAGGGACAACGGCGATCGCGAATAGGCCATCGATCGGCCCTGTAAGGTCCCACGCATCCGCTTTGAATTTTTGGAACTTAGCTTTCGCGCGATCCAAAGCGTTTTGATCAACGTCACACAGACAAAAAGGTTGGCCGCTCAGGAAATGAGCTTCGGCGATTGCCGTACCAACAACGCCAGCACCGATCAAAACTGTCGATGGGGTATCGGATGGCCAAGTCGAAATCGACATAGAAGAGATGCTTTTGGATTCACGCGATGAGAGTTTCACTAACGCATGTAGTTCAACATCAACAGGCAACTCGGGCAAGCCTGCTGCCTTCGGAATTGCCCGGCAGTTCAATACGGGCGTCTGCAGAATCCAATTCGATACGTGGTTTCTGGCCAATAAACCCGGCCCATCCCGTGAAGGTACTCGGAGGACCCAACATCAGATCGGTTTCGGCCAATGCGTACATGTCACCCAATGCCGAACCGGGACCCCGGCATAGATTCAGACCGGCAAAAGAAGACTCGTCTAGTTTCTCGTGACTGCAAACCAAGAAGTTGACGCGACGGTTCGGGTATTGCTCCCGGACTTGGTGCATCCAGTTGGCGTACTGCTGATCGCTGAAGTAATACCTACCGCCTAAAAAATTTGCGTAATCGCCTCTGCGAATGTGAACTCCGACAAGAACGTCGGATTCGCCGCGGGCTTCGGCGACTGAGTCATCCACCGTTTTTCGGTCTTCTTGCGAGAGCGCGAAGTAGTCGCGGATCCGCGCCCAGTTTTCCATCAGCAATTGATCGCTACGAAAACGCCAGCCTTGCAGCAGCACGGTCCGGCCGGAGCGGATCGCGTCTTCAAAACGATCACTTTGCAGATCACATTCATCGTGTTTGGATAGTCGGATGACTTTGAATGGACGACGCCGCAAGCCGGACAAGTACAACGCTTTTGTGCCGATCTCAACTGACTTCATCAAAGCCATCCGCTTTCGCAGTGATGGTGAACCGTCCGGGCGGCTCGAGCTTGATTCGGTTGAGTTTGAACTTCCATCGAACTCGCACCAGAGATCGCTACTGGTTTGGGGAAACAACCCCGCGTATTCGGCAAAGCATGGATTGCGCAGACGAACCTGATAATGTTTTGCCGCCGCAATTAAATGTGCAAACAGAAACAGACGGTTCCCCAATTGCCCAAAGCGTCGTGCAATAACCAGCATGATGTCAGATTCTTGTGAAGCGAATATTTCGTCGTGCGGGCGGATGCAAATGCCCGGCAACAAGTCGACTTTTACGCGTTTTGATAGCTCTGTTTCAAGTCCGGCATGGCAGTTCAGCCGAGAGGGCGCGAGGCATTGTGTGACGAGTCCAAACCCCACCTGAGGGCTCCGATACAGATTTCCAGATACTTTTGTGATTGATCTTGCAGCCGAGCGGCCAAAAGTGCGATAGCAAGGGTTATAGGGCTTGATTGGTGACCGGCCCGATCGATTTTGCATTTCGAAGAATAGAGCTATCGCGATGAAGATTCGTTCTGCCGCTTTCGCCGCTGCGGTTTTAACAACGCTTTTTGTATTGAGCCCCTCGACGGGCTTTGCCCAGGAAACGACTCCTGATCTGCCGCCTGCCAGTCCGGTGTCTCAACTGGTTAGCAACCTGAACCCGCTAAACTGGAAGATGCCTTCGATGGGCAGTATTTTGCCTTCGAAAGCTGAAAAAGACCGTGTGATCACGAAAAAGAACAGCTTGGTCACAGAGGTTTCCACTACAGCGAAGAAGAGCTGGCAGCGGACAAAAGAAACACTCAATCCGATGAGATTGATTCCGGCCGGATTCCGTACGCCGAGCACGGAGACAAAGCCTGCGGAACCGAAGTCTGAAGGCTTCTTTAGCAAGTTGTTCTCGCCATTTCCGCCCAAGGAAGAAGACGAAGCGACGGTGACTGATTGGCTACGACAGGATCACGTTCAGTAGTCCACTGAGTCTCTTGTGCATTGTCATCAGCCGCAACGCGCCAGCGTGCGGATGCAAGCCCTTATTTATCTAGATCAGCCGCAACGCGCCAGCGTGCGGTTCTCTTGGCAGCGTCAATCGGCGCTAGAAACAGTTGGCACACATACGTGCGGTGATTTTCGGTTGCAGCATTGCTCGCTGCTTGCACCCTCACCCCCGGCCCCTCTCCCTCAAAACCTTCGCGGGATTATCCATCGCGATTTCAGCGTCCTCAGCGCGAAGTCTTTGAAGGAGAGGGGAGCCCGCATGGTTGTATTGCGTCGTCCCGCTTGATGACACGATCACCCGCCTCGCACCAGCGTCCGGTTTATCGCCCGCCCTTCATGCTGATCAGCCGCAACGCGCCAGCGTGCGGTTCTCTTGGCAGCATCAGCCGGCGCTCGAAACAGTTGGAACAGATACGTGCGGTTGTTTTTGGTTTCAGCATTGCTGGCTGCTGGCACCCTCACCCCCGGCCCCTCTCCCTCAAAACCTTCGCGCGTTATATCCATCGGGATTTCAGCGTCCTCAGCGCGAAGCCTTTAAAGGAGAGGGGAGCCCGCATGGTTGTATTGCGTCGTCCCGCTTGATGACGTGATCACGCTCCTCGCACCAGCGTCCGGCTTTTTACCCGCCCTTCATGCTGATCAGCCGCAACGCGCCAGCGTGCGGTTCTCTGGGCAGCATCAGCCGGCGCTAGAAACAGTTGGCAAACATGCGTGCGGTGGTTTTCGGTTGCAGCATTGCTGGCTGCTTGCACCCTCACCCCCGGCCCCTATGGTTTCATCGCAGCGTCCCGCTTGATGACGCGATCACCCGCAACGCACCAGCGTCCGGTTTTTTACCCAGCCTTCATGCTGATCAGCCGCAACGCGCCAGCGTGCGGTTCCCTAGGCAGGATCAATGGGCGCTAGAAACAGTTGGCAAACATGCGTGCGGTGGTTTTCGGTTGCAGCATTGCTGGCTGCTGGCACCCTCACCCCCGGCCCCTCTCCCTCAAACCCTTCGCGGGTTTATCCATCGGGATTTCAGCGTCCTCAGCGCGAAGACTTTGAAGGAGAGGGGAGCCCGCATGGTTGTATTGCAACGACGCGATCAGCCGCAACGCGCCAGCGTGCGGTTACATGCCCGCACAATCTCGCCGAGGCCAGCGACCGCCATCAGCTGATAGTTTGTGAAAATTCGAGCGTTCAACAGGCCTACGGCACCCCGGATGCTATTTAAACACAGCTCATCTCAGACGGCTCGGATCAAAAATCGCGGCGATTTTGTCGCAATCGGGAAAACATGGTAGACTACGCGTCCCGCATTCCCTCCTTCCAATGTACTGATCGCCAGGCCCTCGTGGTTCCCGCCGTTGATCAGCCTAGCCCACCGATCCAAACATGCGATTGCCGTTCATATCGCTCGCCGTTGTGGCCGTGTTGTCTGGCTTGAATTCGATCTGCATTGTTCAGGCCGACGATCCGAACTCCGATGAGTTGGCGGTTCACCATGAATTCACAACCGATGTGATGCCGGTGTTATCAAAAGCGGGCTGCAATCTTGGCACTTGCCATGGCAACTTGAATGGCAAAGGGGGGCTGAAGCTTTCGCTGCGTGGCCAAGACCCCGAGTACGACTATCAGAAGCTTGTTCGATCTCTCCGCGGCAGACGCATCAATGTTGCCGCCCCCGAACGCAGCTTAATTCTGCAAAAGGCCATTGGCGAAGTTCCTCATGGTGGCGGGTTACGTTTGTCAGAGGATAGCGAGCATTATGAAATCCTGGTTCGGTGGCTGCGTAGTGGAGCGCCCGGGCCATCCGAACAAGCCGCGACGTTGGTCAAGCTTGATGTCCAGCCGAAACAAGCGATCGTTTCTGATCCCCTGGATCATGTGGCGATCAAAGTTACCGCTACGTTTTCCGACGGTTCGACTCGCGATGTGACCGACACGGCTTGCTACGAACTGTCGAATCTGAAAGCGACGGTCGATGCGAACGGAATTGTCACTCGTAAAAAGCACGGGGAAACAACGCTGATCGTTCGGTACCTGCAAATGCAGCAACCGATTCCGATTGCCTTCATCGAATCGCGTCCTGATTTTCAATGGGACAACCCAGCGCCGATCAATGAAATCGACGAGCACGTCTTTGCAAAGCTTCAGCGACTGCGACTAAACCCCTCGCCGGTCTGCTCTGACGCGGTTTTCGTTCGGCGTGCTTATGTCGACGCGATCGGACGGATCCCAAGTGCCGATGAGGCGAAAAGTTTCGTTGCCGACAGCAGCGATGATAAACGTCAGCGGCTGATCGACGAGTTGCTTCAGCGTTCCGAGTTCGCGGATTTTTGGTCGTTGAAGTACGCGGATATCCTACGGACCGAAGAAAAGGTCTTGGACACCAAAGGCGTCGAGGTGTTCCACCAGTGGATTCACGATAGCGTCGCTACAGCGAAACCGATCGATCAATTCGTCCGCGAGTTGGTGACGTCTTCGGGAAGCACCTTTAGCAATCCGCCAGCGAACTACTATCGCGCAAATCGCGATCCGTCCACACGCGGCGAAACCACCGCGCGCCTTTTTCTCGGCACGCGTCTGCAATGTGCCAAATGCCACAACCATCCATTCGATGTCTGGACACAGGACGACTATTACCAATGGGCGTCACTATTTTCCCAGCTGAAGTACGAAGGAGGTGACGCTGATCGCCAAGACAAGCTCGACAAAAACGAGATCGCCGGCGACGAGACGGTTCTGGTCTCGAAAAATGATGAAGTCAAAAACCCTGATACAAAGAAAGTTGCTGAGCCAAAATTTCTTGGCGGAGCAACTTTGTCGGGTGAGCAAAAAGAACAACGGTTAGAAGAGCTTGCTCGTTGGTTGACATCGTCTGAAAACGACTTGTTCGTTAAGTCGCAAGTCAACTTCGTCTGGTACCAGCTATTCGGGCTCGGCATCGTTGACCCGATTGATGATTTTCGATTGACGAACCCGCCAAGCAATCCCGCACTGATGAACGCCTTGGCTAAGCGTTTTGTCGATGGCAAGTTCGACCTGCGGAATCTTGTCGGCTGGATCATGAAGTCGAAAACGTATCAATTAGCTTCTGAACCCAACGAAACGAACGCATTCGATCACGTCAGCTATTCCCATGCCTCGGTTCGTCGTCTGCCGGCCGAAGTCATCTTGGATATGCAAAGCGATGTATTGGGCACACCGGTCAAGTTCCTTGGCCAAGCCGAAGGCATTCGAGCTATTCAGATACCTGGGGTGCTGAGCAAACAAGTCCGGCGAAAGGGGCCCAGTGAGGGCGATCGCTTTCTGAAAACATTCGGCAAGCCTGAACGTATTTTGGCTTGCGATTGCGAACGCTCCAACGAAACGACTTTAAAACAAGTCTTGATGCTTATCGGCGAGGGGCTAAACGATCGGATCGTATCGCCTAGCAATACCATCGCAGAACTTGCCCGGTCTGACCTGAGCAACGAACAGGTCATCGAACAATTGTATTGGTCTGCATTGACGCGAGCGCCGAACGAAAGCGAGTTAAACGCGGCATTGGCGCTGATAGAAGATCGCTCTGTCGAACGAGCCGATGATCTTGCCGATCTCGCGCGATCGATCGTGACAAACCCTTCCAACAACGAACGTCTCGTTGCGCTCCAGGATTTGGCTTGGGCCCTGATGAACGCCAAAGAATTCCTGTTTCGCCAATAACGAATCTCCCCAAACAATCGAGAGCCGCATCGCAATGTTCTCATCAATGAATCGGCGTGCCGCCTTGCGCATCGGTGGCGCAGGAATGCTGGGGTTGAACATGCCCAAACTGATCCGAGCGGCCGAAAGCAGCAAGTCGATCAAGCCTCGCGCCAAATCGGTGATCTTTCTGTTCCAGTGGGGCGGTCCAAGCCAATTGGATACGTTCGACATGAAGCCAAACGCGCCCGAAAAGGTGCGAAGCCCCTATCGGCCGATTTCGACCAGTGCCCCCGACATTCAGATCTGCGAGCTGATGCCTGAAATGGCAAAGCGGATGCACCACGTGACGCTCATTCGCACGATGACGCATACGATGAACAATCACGCGTCCGCCGGTTACTATGCATTGTCGGGACACAAACCGCCGACAGACGATCAACGTTTAAGAGACTCATTGGATCTGTATCCCGCGTACGGAAGCGTTGTTGATCATCTAGCACCAAACGACAACGGCATGCCGACGTTTGTCTCGTATCCACACGTGATCCGTGACGGTTCGGTTGTGCCAGCCCAACATGCAAGCTTTCTTGGTAAGCGACATGACCCACTGCGTTTCTTGGAAGATCCCAATGACAAAAATTTTAAGCTGCCCGAACTGAGTCTTCCGCAGGGGCTTTCGATCGATCGGTTGCATCGACGACGCGAAATGCAAAAGCTGATTGACCAGCAAACGAAGCTGATGGACTATTCCAGTCAGGCACAAGGTTTCGACGACTACTACCAGCGAGCGATGTCAATGTTGACATCCGATCGTGTTCGCAAAGCATTTGATTTGTCCGCCGAACCGGAGAAGGTTCGCGATCGATATGGCCGGACGACATACGGTCAAAGTTGCCTGCTGGCGCGCCGGCTTGTCGAGTCAGGTGTCAAATTTGTGACGGCATACTTCTCAGCCAGTATCGGCGGCCGACGTGTCAACGATGGCGGCTGGGACACTCACGGCTTTGACAACACGCGGATGTACGAAATTGTAAATAACTATCAATTGCCTTTGACCGACCAGACATTGCCAACTCTGCTAGATGATTTGGAAGAACGCGGGTTGCTTGACGAGACTTTGGTAGTCTGGATGGGTGAGTTCGGGCGCACCCCGGACATCAACAAAAATCTTAGTCGAGATCACTGGCCACGGTGCTACACCACACTGCTGGCCGGCGGTGGCGTCAAGGGCGGATACGTGTACGGAAAATCGGACGAGCACGCGAGACTCCCAGCCGAGAACCCGGTCCGACCGGAAGATCTGGCGGCCACGATTTTCCATCTTTTGGGAATCGACCCGCTGACCGAGATCTATGATCGCGATAATCGTCCACTCGTCATTGGCGGTGATACGATCTACGACATCTTTGCCTAGCGGTCGGTGGCCTGCCTCCCGGCGTGCTGGCAATTCCGAACGACAAACAAAGTTCCCGGCAAAGCTGACCTCTGCACAATCGAATTCCGATTGGTATAACGAGATCGGCCCGTCAGTGCCTTTCGATTCGTTCTCTCCAATGGAATTGCTATTGCCGCGTTATGGACGACAAAATACTCCAGCAGATCGCCGACGAACTACAGCTGCCCATCAAGCAGGTCCGTGCCGCTGTAGAGCTACTCGAAGCCGGCAACACGATCCCATTCATCGCCCGCTATCGAAAGGAAGTGACCGGAACACTTGATGAAATTGCGCTTCGGGCGATCGAGGATGCGCTCGAAAAGGCTAACGCTTTGGCTGCTCGCAAAGCCACCGTTTTGAAGTCGATTGACGATCAAGGATTGCTGACCGATTCGTTGCGAAAAAAGATCGAAGCGTGCAACGATCTTAAAACGCTCGAAGCAATCTACCTGCCTTTCAAACCGAAGCGACGCACCCGAGCAACGATTGCCCGTGAACGCGGATTGCAGCCCTTGGCGGATTTGATCACCAGCCCCAAACGCCTGCCCAAATCCAAGAAAGAGCTACTGGCTTCGTTCGTCGACGCAGGCAAAGACGTCCCCGACGCCGACGCTGCACTCGCCGGTGCCCTGGATATCGTTGCCGAACAATGGTCCGAAGTTCCCGAAACGCGTCAGTGGTTGGCTGACCAATCGATGAAATTCGGGAAGGTCACTTCGGCAGTCAAACGCGGAAAAAAGACCGCGGAAGGTGCAGACAAGTTCGAACAATATTTCGATCGCCAGGAATCGGTCAGCCGCGTTCCGGGGCACCGCTTGCTTGCCATGATGCGCGGTGCCGGTGAAGGTTTATTGCGTTTGAACATCGAACTCGAAGGCGATCGAGAGCTAACGGATCTGAAACGGAAGCTGGTTCCCAATCGAGATTCTGAATTCACGCCTGACCTGCTCAATTGTGTCGAAGATTGCTTCGATCGTTTGTTGATGCCCGCGACCGAATCGACGGTGTTGTCGGAATTGAAGGACCGAGCTGATGCGGAAGCGATTGAAGTGTTCGGCAAGAACCTGCACGAACTGTTGATGTCACCCCCGGCAGGTCCACGTGTCACGCTCGGGATCGATCCCGGTTTCCGAACCGGTTGCAAAGTCGCGGTCATTGACGGGACTGGCAAGTTTCTTGAGAACGTGACCATCTATCCGACCGCTCCGAAGAACGACATCAAGGGTGCCGGCCTCGCACTCTTGAAATTGATCAAGAAACATCAGGTGGAGTTGATCGCGATCGGCAACGGCACCGCTTCTCGTGAAACCGATGCCTTCGTTGGAGATCTGCTGAAGCAAGAAAAGTTAGACGTCACGAAGGTGATGGTCAGTGAGTCCGGCGCATCAATCTATTCCGCGAGCGATGTCGCGGTGAAAGAGTTCCCAGATTTGGACATTACCGTTCGAGGTGCGATCAGTATCGCGAGGCGTCTGCAAGACCCGCTTGCCGAATTGGTGAAAACGGATCCGAAGTCGATCGGGGTTGGCCAATATCAACACGACGTCAATCAAACTCGACTTCGCAAGTGTCTGGATCGGACGGTGGAGTCCTGCGTGAACCAAGTCGGCGTCGACTTGAACACCGCCAGTGTTTCTCTGTTGTCCTACGTCGCTGGTATTGGGCCAAAGTTGGCTGAGAAGATCGTCGAATATCGTGACACCCAAGGCCAATTTAAAAACCGCAAGGAACTTACATCCGTTCCAAAGCTTGGCAAAAAGGCTTTCGAGCAAGCCGCAGGTTTCCTGCGAATACGTGGTGGTGACCAACCGTTGGACCAGTCGGCTGTCCATCCCGAAAGCTACCCCGTTGTCGAACAGATGGCGAAGCGGTTGAAGGCAGATTTGACAGCGATGGTCGGCAACGCGACCTTATCGACCAAGCTGCGTCCGGAAGACTATGTCAGTGATCGATTTGGCCTGCCAACGGTCCAGGACATTATTACGGAACTTGGCAAGCCCGGTCGTGACCCGCGGCAAGAATTCAAAGCGGTTCAGTTCGACGATTCACTCAATAGCATCGAAGATTTGAAAACCAACTTGGTTGTCGAAGGCGTTATCACGAACGTGACGCACTTTGGCGCATTCGTGGACATCGGTGTGCATCAAGATGGCTTGATTCATGTGTCGCAACTGGCTGACCAGTTTGTATCCGATCCGAACGAATTTGTTTCGGTCGGCGAAGTCGTACGAGTCAAGGTATTGGAAGTCGACGTCGACCGAAAACGAATTTCACTCACAAGAAAATTCTAAAACTGGATCGTGGTCCGAAACTACCCGTCACGCTCCATCGTCCCGAGCGACACCCCATCCCACCGGAACCAATACCCGACATCACGGGGACCGTGATGGGTACCATTTGAGTTTTCCAAAGTACCCGGCACGCTCCGCCGTGCCGACCGGCCTCGATCCCGCCGGAACCAACGCCGTGCATCACGGGGACCGTGATGGGTACCATTTGAGTTTTCCAAAGTACCCGGCACGCTCCGCCGTGCCGACCGGCCTCGATCCCGCCGGAACCAACGCCGTGCATCACGGGGACCGTGATGGGTACCATTTGAGTTTTCCAAAATACCCGGCACGCTCCGCCGTGCCGACCGGCCTCGATCCCGCCGGAACCAACGCCCGGCATCACGGGGACCGTGATGGGTACCATTTGAGTTTCCAAAGTACCCGGCACGCTCCGCCGTGCCGACCGGCACCCAATCACACCAGAATCAATACCCAGCATCACGGGAACCGTGATGGGGACACTGTTCACCCATCAACACGAACTTTAACCACCACCTTCTTCAACGAGGTGGTCGTCCCAAGAGGTGCGTGCACGTCTTCGGGATAGAAGATTGCAAAACTGCCAGCGGACACACGTGTCCAGGAAGTGGGTTGGTCGTGGAAAAACGCGAGGTCTTTCGTTTCGTCATAAGCGTCTCGAATTCGTTGGCAGTCCGCCAACGGGCGCCATCCCATGACGTCAAAACCGGTGACAACATACTGGATATCGATATAACGGCGGTGGCTTTCCAAAACCGATTCGCTTTGGCCTTTGCCGATCCCTGACCAAGCGATCGCGAATAGATCGTCACCGGCAATCTCGTGTTTTCCCTCGACCAACTCGTTCGCACGAACTGTTTCTAGGTACCGAAAAGCTTCGGCAAACCGTGAGTGCAGCGGCGTGTAGCGAGACGCGTCTGCGAGGGTGGAGATAATCATGAAGCGAATTTCTTAAGCGGAGCGGTTTGGCGGTGATTTCGGAGCAGGAACAGAATCTAGAATTCAAGCTCAGGGTGCAAGCCTGGTTTATAGCTGATGGACATAGTTGCGGCCGCGAGAGCAGTGCAGTTGAAAGTCACACCGAGATAGGGAGCAGTCGGCACGGCGGAGCGTGCCGGGTACTTTGGGGAGACTCAATTTGTACCCATCACGGTTCCCGTGATGCCGGGCGTTGGTTTGGTGGGTAGGCCCGTTGGTCAGCACGGCGGAGCGTGCCGGGTACTTTGGGAAACTCAAATGGTACCCATCACGGTCTCCGTGATGCCGGGCGTTGGTTTGCTGGGTAGGGCCGGCGTTCGGCACGGCGGAGCGTGCCGGGTACTTTGGGATGCTGAATTAGTACCCATCACGGTCCCCGTGATGCCGGGCGTTGGTTTGGTTTATCATACCGATAACCATTCCCCACCGTTTCAACGACATCCCACCTATGAAACACTCCCTCGTCTTTGTCATTGCCTTTGCACTTGGGCAGTCTGCCTATGCGAACGAATCATCGCATCGATTCACCACCATTGTCCTGAGTGAAGAGTTCCACAGCGAAGGCGCGTCGGTTGCTGATATCAATCGCGATGGAAACAACGATATCATCTCAGGCCCCTTTTGGTATGCCGGCCCCGACTTCCGTACCAAGCATGCTTTCGCTGCGGTAAAACCCTACACGATCAAAGGCTACTCGGATCACTTCTTTTCATTTCCAGGTGATTTCGATAGCGATGGCTGGACCGACATTTTGACCATTGCGATGCCAGGCACACCGGCGTATTGGCATCGAAATCCGGGGTCATTCGAAGACGCGGCCGAACCAACGGCGTGGGAGAAGTTTTTGGTGCTAAGCGATGTTGGCAATGAATCGCCGACGTTGGTCGATATCGATCGTGATGGCGTCGACGAATTGATTTGTGCTTCCGGTGGGAAGCATGGATATGCCAAACCGAATCCGTCCGACCCAATGGCACCGTGGACCTTTATCGCCATCAGCGATCGAGGCGGATACGGCAGGTTTACACATGGCCTAGGCGTTGGTGATATCGATGGCGATGGTCAACCGGAACTATTGGAAATGGATGGTTGGTGGAAATCGACGCAACACGCTGGACAGCCTTGGGACTTTCATCGTTTCACATTTGCGCAATCGGGTGGATCGCAAATCCATGCGTACGATTTCGACGGAGACGGCGACAACGATGTTGTTTCATCGCAAAACGCCCACGGATACGGATTAGCGTGGTTCGAAAACCGTTCACAGAATAAAGGTGAGCCGGTCTTTGTCAGACACGAAATCATGGGGAATGATGCCAGCAAGCATCCATACGGTTTGGCGATCTCTCAGCTTCACGCTTTGGCCCTTGCCGATGTCGATGGCGACGGCGTGAAAGACCTGGTTACGGGAAAGCGATTTTGGGCGCACGGCGGCAATGACCCTGGTGCCCAAGAGTTGCCGGTGTTGTATTGGTTTCGCACCGAGAGGTCGGCTCACGGAGTCAACTTTGTACCGATGTTGATTGACCGACGCGTGGGAGTAGGGACACAGTTATGGGCAAGCGATGTTGACGGCAATGGACATGTCGACATCGTGGTTGGAAACAAACTGGGAACCTATGTCGCCCTCAATAGCGGCGTGTCAGATGCGCCACCGGTGATGTCGCAAACTCCTCGTCATACCGCTGGAACGTCTGAATTCCGTTCGGGGGTCCGGACGACGGAACCTCTGACACCAGAACAGGAACTTGAAACCTTTGTGTTGCCCGATGGATTCGTTGCGGAGTTGGTCGTGGCGGAGCCGCAGATTGCGAAGCCAATGAATATGGCCTTTGACTCGCGAAATCGACTTTGGGTCAGCAGTTCGAATGAATATCCCTATCCAGCGGCCGATGGCGAAGGCAAAGACACGATTAAAGTGTTGGAAGATACGACCGGCGACGGAACTTACGATCTTGTCACGACCTTTGCAGATAACTTGAACATCCCCATCGGGCTTTATCCATACGGCGACGGTGTTATCTGCTTTAGCATCCCGAATATCTATTACTTGCGCGACACCGACGGTGATGGGAAAGCGGATAAGCGAGAAGTTCTATACGGGCCTTTCGATACGTCACGCGATACGCACGGAATGTGCAATGCGTTTACGCGTGGCTATGACGGTTGGCTATACGCATGCCACGGATTCAATAACCAAAGTTCCGTCGCTGGCAAAGACGGAAACGTTGTGACAATGCACTCCGGTAACACTTTCCGAATGAGGCTGGATGGATCGCGGATTGAGCATTTTACGCATGGCCAAGTCAATCCATTCGGTTTGGCTTTCGATGAAGACGGCAACGCATTCACGGCGGACTGTCATACGAAGCCTGTCTCGTTTTTGATGCAGGGCGGTTACTATCCGAGTTTCGGAAAACCACACGACGGCCTGGGGTTTGTTCCGCAGGTCATGGAGCACCTCAACGGTAGTACCGCGATCGGCGGCATGGCTCTTTACAATGGTGGCCAGTTCCCATCGGTCTACCAAAACAGCGCGTTCGGTGGGAACGTGATGACGAGCCGTATCAACAGGAACGCAATTGTTAAATCTGGCGGTTCCATTGAAGCGATCGAACAATCCGATTTCCTGATTTCCGGCGACCCTTGGTTCCGTCCAGTCGATTTGCAAATCGGACCTGACGGTGCACTCTACGTGGCTGATTTTTACAACCGAATCATCGGGCACTACGAAGTTCCTCTCGATCACCCTGGTCGAGACCGGGATCGCGGCCGTATCTGGCGCATCCGCTATCAGCCAACCGAAACTCGACGTGATGTCACATCAGCGACGACTGTCGAACCGGCAAAAGGCCTAGCGAAACACGATGACATTGACGCATTAATTGAACAATTGGCATCCGATGAACTGTCAGCTCGACTGATTGCTGCTGACACAATCGTGGATCAATTTGCAGAAGCAGCCATCACCCAAGTCCGTGCGGCATTTTCTGAGCCACTGAATGATCATGCGAAAATTCATCTCGCATGGGTTCTTCATCGTTTGGGTGCTCTGGAACTTAGCGACGTCGAAAAACTCATTCAGTCCAGTGAAAGTCGAGTTCGCCAGCATGGCTATCAGATTCTCAGCGCGATAGCTGGCGAACAATTTGATGCAGCTTCGACAGAGCTGTTGCAACAAGGATTGGTGGATCCCTCGAATTCAGTTCGACGAGCCGTCGTGATGGCAATGATTCAGCACCCCTCGCAGTCTTTCGTTAAACCTCTGCTGGATGCATCGGTTCAGGTCTCCGGTGATCCACATTTACACCATGCAATACGTATGGCCTTGCGAGATCACCTTGGGAAAAAAACTTGGTTTGAATCCTCGGTGAAGGATCTCAGCGAAGCTCAAACTGCAGAAGTGCTGTCACTTTGTCTGGCAATCAAAACGGACTTCGCAGGTTACTACGTCGCTCAAAACTTGGATCGGATTTCCCGTCAAATTCCTTCCGAGCTAACTGCATATCTTACTTTTGCCAGTCGCTATTGTGGCGATGCAGAGCTTGATTCGATTGTCCGACTATCAAGAGAACGTTTTGCTGCGGATCCTGACTTTCAAAAGGAGCTATTGCTGTCGATTCGGTCCGGCCGAGCACAACGGGGCGAACCGCTTTCACCGGTCGTTAAAAGCTGGGCGATCGATCTTGCCTGTCAGTATCTTGGAATTGATTCTCCTTCGGATGAATTACCCAACGAGCAGCCGCCATTGCCTTGGTCCTATCGGGCGGATCCGTCTGCACCGAGTCAAGTCAATCCCTGGCAAGTGTCGACCCAACGCAATTCGTCCGATGGGCAGCAGAACTCGTCGCTGTTTAGCAGTTTTCCGAAAGGTGAAAAGCTGGTGGGTTTCTACCGCAGCGGATCTTTTCCTATGCCTTCACAGTTCAGTTTCTTCTTTGCCGGACATGACGGGCAACCCGGTAAGCCACTTCAACAGAAGAACTATGTGCAAATTTGTGAAGCGGGGACGGATCAAGTAATCAAGCGTTGGAGCCCACTTCGAAATGACACTGCACAATTGGTGAAATGGTCAAGCGGCGAACATGCGGGTAAACAGGTCTATGTTGAACTTGTCGACACCGACACCGCGACGGCCTATGCATGGATCGCAGTCGGAAGGTTTTCGCTCGAATCGCTGAATCCATCCGACATAGTGCAGCGACGGGAAAAGGCGATGAGCTTGTTAACTGAATTCAAGCTTGGTGAATTGGAGCAAGCTGTTTGTGCATTGCTAACTGCCGACGGTATTTCGGGGACAGATCGGGCTGTCTATGCAAAGGCGTTGGTGTCACTGTCGCCATCAGCAGTCAAGGAAGCTGCGGCGGAAGCGTTGTCGATCGAAAACTTGGACGACGAAGTTCGCAATTCGATCGTTGATTCGCTGCTTTCCGATAATCGTTCTTCGATGAATGAGTCGCTGAAGCACGTGATGAAGGTTGCGACGTCATCGATGCAGTCTCAAATCGCTGAGCAATTATCGTCCGATAGAGATGGCGCAGCGATGCTGGTCGATCTAATCGAACAAGGTGCCGCATCGGCTCGACTGCTGAAAGTTCCGTCCATTGAAGCGAAACTTAGCCAACTCGCTAGCGACACGTTAAGAGACAAGATTGCACGACTGGCGAAAGATTTGGGCAGTGAATCGCCGCTCGTTCAAGAGGCCATTTCGGCAAGGCAAATCGATTACCGTGAACATGGCGGAGATCGTTCCCAAGGGATGGCGATCTTCAAAACACAGTGTGCGATCTGTCACAAGGTGGCTGGACAGGGGGCCGAAGTCGGTCCCAATTTGGACGGCATTGGCAGTCGGGGCTTGGAACGAATCTTGGAAGACGTCATCGCACCCAATCGCAACGTCGACGCTGCGTTCCGTACCAGTGTTGTTTTGCTTGACGATGGACGAGTTTTGAGTGGATTGGTTAAACGATCCGAAGGTGCCCAAATCATTCTTGTGGATGAGAAAGGTAAAGAGTCAGCGATCGCAATCGACACGATCGAAGCGCAACAGCAGAACCGAAACTCACCGATGCCGGCTAACTTTCACGAGGTTCTCACGGCCCAGCAGTTCAATGACCTCTTGGCGTACTTACTGTCGCTAACAAAATGATCGCATTTGAGTTAACACCCGTTCCATTTTTGAGCTTTGCGAGTGACCAACGGTTTTAGATCGATCCGAGTTCTTTTCTTATGTGCCCTGATCGTTTTCGGATGTTTGGCTTATTTCCTAATACGCGGGCCACAACGTTCTCCGCTGCCAAACCTTGCCGATGCGCATCGAGACCTCATCGAATCGCTTCCTGTTTTTCCGGGGGCCGAAGGTTTTGGAACGGACACAAAAGCCGGACGTGGTGGGAAGGTGTTCGTGGTCGATACGCTCGCAGATAGCGGACAGGGATCATTGCGTGAAGCCCTTGCCGCGAAGGGGCCGCGAACGGTCGTGTTTTCCGTTGGCGGCGTCATTGAGGCGACGAGCAACTTCGTTGTCTCTGAACCCTTCGTCACGATTGCTGGGCAAACCGCGCCATCGCCGGGGATCACGCTGGCCGGTGCGGGCCTGTCGATTCGAACTCACGACGTACTGGCACAACATATCGCGATTCGCATTGGCGACGGCGCAGGGCATAAGCCAGAAGACCGCGATGCCGTCCAGGTTATCGGCAGCGAGGATGGCAAGACCGATGTGTTCAATGTTGTCATTGACCACGTCAGCATGAGCTGGGCAATCGATGAAGGCTTTTCAACTTGGTACAAGGGTGTGCGTGATGTGACGGTAAGTCATTGCCTGATTGCCGAACAGCTTGATGATTCGCTTCACCCGAAAGGAAGGCATTCAAAAGCTATGTTGATCGGCGATCACAGCCGCCGTGTAAGTTTGATTCGCAACGTTTCCGCACATTCAGACGATCGTAATCCCACGATCAAGGGCGATACAAGCAGCTTGGTTGTGAACAACCTGGTCTACAATCCGGGCCGTTGGCCACTGGGATACTTTGACCCCGAAGGATCTGGTCCACTACTGTCGACGGTCTGGAACAACCGTTTCATTTACGGACCGTCAAGTCAGCTCGATCACTTGGCAATGATTGTGGAAACCAACATCCGGTCAAATAGTCAGATTCACCAAGAGGGAAATGTGAGTCCTCACGAGCGGATCGTCGACAGTCGAACGGAACCGAGTCCGATCGTCAAAGAGGCTCCCGTGACGGTGTCACCGCTCACCCGCTGGGATGCCGAAACCTTAGAGGCTCGCTTGCTTCCAACCGTTGGAAGTCGCCCTGCCCAGCGCGACGAGAACGATCAAAGGATCATCGAAACGATAAAGAACCGAACCGGACGAATCATCGATCGCGTTTCCGAAGTCGGCTTCGTCAAACCGCCTGCAAGTTCGACCACTCTCGAATTGCCAAACAATCCAAGCTTAGACGAGGACGGCGACGGATACACCAACCTCGAAGAATGGCTTCACGCCATCGCACAAAAACGGTGTCAGGAATCGCTTTGATACCGTGTTAATCAAAGCCCTGACCCTGAAACGACGATGAGCCTCCGTGAATAGGTGCAAAATAGCGAGTTCAATATTCACCACTAAGTTGGTTTAGTTTAGGTATGGCAAAATCAGCAGTATTCATAGCGGTGTGTATTCTCGGTTTGCTCACGTGCTCCTGTGGCGAGTCGGATATCAATGAAACCATCGTCGCTCCGGTCCCAAAATTGCCCCACTTCACTGGCTATTCATCACAGAGGTTTGAACCCCATCATGCTGCCGGGAAGCCAGTCCTGATTTACTATTTCGGAAACTGGGGTGTAGGTGCTGATCCTTCGCCATCAGAAGATCTGTTCACGCGAGAAGTGTGGCGATTGGCAATGTCGGCAGAGGTTTTGATGATGCAAGACGACCTAACCGACGCAGATCCGAGGGTGATTGAGTATCTACCAACCACGCAGTTACCGGCAATCATTATCTATCCGGCGGATGAATCGCAGATGCCTATTGTGCTGTCAGGCAAGATGACCGAAACGATGCTGATTGACGCGATTGGGCGACTTTAAGGTTCCAGTAGAAGTCTGCATTTAGCTTATTGCAGATCATTTGAGGAGGCTAGATTTGCGTCGCATGAGGCTTTCATCACTTGATAGGCGTGAATCCGACTCGCTTTAGCACATTAATGAACTGGAAGAGGGCGAAGTGAAGGCCGACCAACGCAAATCCTCGTCATGCTACCGTCCGCTGCGGGGCCGAAAACCGCGTTTTGGCTGCGATTGCGGTGGATGGGGCAACATACCGGTGTGAAGATTTACTAACATTTAAAGGTTCGACATTTCGTTCTTCACGTTTTCATTGCTCATTCGTGGATGGTTGCCATGTCAGAATCTGAAAGTTCATCCGCAGCTTCAGCACCAGTCTTCTCGTCACCCAGTGATGACAAAGAGATGGAACAAGCATCTCAAAAGGCGAGGCATAGCTTTCGCTTCTTTTGGCGAGAGATGTCTTGGGAAAGGCGGCGCATCGTTCCTGCTCTGGAACTCGCTGCGGTCAAAGGAACGTTTCGCGACCCGCCTGAGTTAAAGTCGGACGACCCCGACGCCCTCGAAGTCGAACATATGTGGCTGATCGATGTGGACTTTGACGGCCGAGAGGTCGAAGGCACGTTGATCAATTCGCCCATCTCCTTGAAATCAGTCAAAGAAGGCGACCGCGTCACCATCCGCGGCAAACAGATCTGCGATTGGATGTACGTACTCGATGGGGAAGTGTATGGCGGATTCACCGTCGATTTGTTGAGATCCAGAATGGGAAAGGCTGAACGCAAGCAGCATGACAACGCCTGGGGATATGACTTCGGTGAAGTCGGAATCATTAACCTTGTGCCCCCGACCTACATCGGCGATGACGCTCCTGCGAAGAAGGGACTGTTTGGGTTTGGGAAACCCAAAGTGACCCAGCAGGATTACACCAAGGTGGCCGCTGCGGAACATCCGATGTCCATCAACATGCGGTCATCGCTTTCGGACACCATCGACGAAAACCCCGAGATGAAGTCCCAGGCGGACGACCACGGGTACACCTTCCTGCACCAGTTGGCACTGGCAGGGTCTTATGACGGCGTCGATGTTTGCCTGCAGAAAGGGTTTGACCCATCGCAAGAGGCACCCAATGGGATGACCGCCTACACGCTGGCGAAAAGTCTCGGATGGAAAAAAGTAATGCAACGTCTCGAGCAAGATGGTGCGGCATAGCGCTTCAAGCGTTTGGTTTTACGGATTCCCGCCCCATAGAAGGCTTCGGAAGCGACTTTCTGTGAGCCGACTGGCTTTGATTTTCTCTGCCATCGAAATTTGGTGAATTTGTGTTAAGGGGAATCCGTGGCGGCTTCGCAGGTGTGGGTGAAAGGCATCAATTCACTCGCACCCGCAGCCAAATCGATGAAAATCACCTCCACCATATTTCTGGCAATCGCCCTCTGTTTGTCCTCTGCAGTCTCGGCGTCAAGTATTCCTTACAACATGCCGCAAACACGGCGAATCGACTCCGATCTAAGTCAGCTACGCAGCGACATTTCTAAGATCAGCCAAGAGTTGTCGACGTTGCAATCCAATGTTCGTGGGGCACGCGGAAAGGTCGACAATGCGATCACCGTTTCGAGAACCATTCGCGAAATGGATCGCAAACTCGATCGTTTGGTTGACCAGTTAAAACCGTACTACTCGGTTCCCAAGGTTCGAACCGTCGCACGGACATTGGCAAAGAACTTGGAGCGGATTCAGACACAGGTTCACGCCCTACGAAAGAAAACGGATAAGTGTGAGAAAGATGTTCTTAAACCGATGAAGCAAAGACTGCTGCAACTGGAACAGTCGATCGCGGGGGCTCGCTCAAAGGTCAATGGTTACTCATTGTCCGTTCGCGGTTGGCAAACAGAACTGGCTTCCTTAGCGATTTCCAGTCAATCGATCCCAGGTGCGTCTGCGGCATTTGATTCCGCTGCTGGGCAAATTAGCCCTCCAATCCGATCCGCGTCTTCTCAGATTCATCAGGTTTCAGTGAAATGCCAACGGCTATTGTCGGACGTTAACCGCTTGACCTCGATCTTCGCCGCGTATCAATCGGTTGATCGATCGCTGAAAGATTTCGACAAGAAACTGAAGCCCGCCGAATCCACCGTCGGCAACTTGGACAAAACGCTTGGAAAGAAACTGACAGTGAAGATTCCGTTCACAAAGAAGAGTGTTAGCTTCAGTGTTCGTGATATTCTGGAAAAGCCTGGCAAGATCATGAACGTTGTGATGAAACCGCTTGAGGCTCTCGCTGACAAAGTGTTGCAGCCGGTCTTAAAGAAAATGAAGCTTGATATTAAACCGCCAGCGGGTCTCGCGGAACTGAGTCGAAAGCTGGATCAAATCGATTCGATCTACAGTGGACTGACTCGTTCATCGCAACGATTGGTGGAGCCGATGCTTGATTCGCTTGTTCGGATGCAACAAGAATGGAGCCGAGTTCATGCTCAGCTAAAATCGCACTGCAGTGCTGTACGATCTCGTGCGGGCCAAGTCAACTTGCGTCTCCCCAACAAGTCGGCTGGAGAAGTTGTTCGCGGCAAGCCCGCACAGAATGTACCCGTAAAACGAAACGGTCCCGTGATGTTCGTTCAGTTTGATTGACAGACGAAACCAATGCGGTCCGATGAAGCATGCCACGGAAACAAAACGTTTTACCGTGGCTGCTGGGCGTTTCGAAGTTTCAAAGAAACGAAATCGCCATTTTTAGCCGGGGAAGCGTTCCCGTGGGTCGGTCAAACCGTCGGCAAGGCGACGCAGTGCTTCGGTTTCAATTTGTCGAACACGCTCGCGGGTCAGTCCGAGTTCTGCCCCAATCTCTTTAAGCGTCTTCGGTTCCGAACCGTCCAAGCCGAAACGAAGTTTCAATACCATCGCTTCGCGTTCTTCAAGATCATCGAGCAATTCCATCGCGTGGTGCAAGATGTCGTGATCGAGAAGCATCTCGTCAGGACTTTTTAGACGCTCGTCCATCACCATCTCGCCGAGCGACCAGCCCGATTCACTTTGATCGCTTTGCGGAGTGCTGTTGCTGATGCGAATTGCCTTGCGAATGATCGGCAACTTCTTTTTTGGAAGTCCCAGAACGCGAGCAACTTCTTCATTGGTTGGCGTGCGGCCAAGTTCTTCGCTCAGCCGGGCCGTCGCACGACGCCACTTGCTTAGCAGTTCGACCATGTAGGCCGGAATTCGAATCGTCTTCGCGCTGTTGATCAGAGCACGCTTGATGGATTGTTTAATCCAGTAGCTGGCGTAGGTGCTGAATCGCGTTCCGACCGTTGGGTCGAACCCTTCGACGGCACGAAGCAAACCCAAGTTGCCTTCTTCGATCAAGTCCTGCAGGCTAAGCCCTTTGCCGGTGTAGCCTCGCGAGATGTTGACGACCAGCCGCAGATTCGCGCGAACCATTCGGTCACGAGCTTCCACATCACCTTGCTCGATCTGCGATGCCAGTTCGAGTTCCTCTTTCGCTGTCAGCAGCGCGGTCTCGTTGATCTCTCGAAGATAGGTCTCCAGGGGAGACTGTGCCGCGTCGGTTCGGCGAGTAGTCGATTTGCGGACCTTCTTAACATCAGCCAAATCGGGATCGACCTGGGGAGCAGCAAAATCGGACATGGAGCTTCTTACAGTAATTGTTCGTTGTTTGGTGCCACGACAACTGAGCTGCGATCGATGCGATGGTGATTCGCTGGAAGGGATGCGAAACGCCGCGATCGTGACCGTGTCATGTGTTGCCGTACGCAATGCATCGGATGCAAGCTTCAGCGGACTGAAGTTGCACTTAAATGCGTATGGGTTTGCTGTCCGTGCGGATTATTCCATTGCTTCCGATTGCACACAAAACACGGCTGAAGCAGGATCAGTCGGTCAGTGACGGCTTGCCGAACAAGCCCTCATCTCGTTTACTGATCAACCCGGAACAATATTGGTTGGTATTAACTGCTGCGAAGGTTCGAGTTTCCCCGAAATGTTGATCGATTCCCATCACCACCTGTGGCAATATTCGGCAACCGAGTATCCGTGGATCGATGATCAGATGACTGAGCTTCGCCGTGATTTCTGGTCCAATGAGCTGCGCGAGATCGCTTCGACGCACCATGTGGATGGATTTGTCAGCGTTCAAGCACGGCAGTCGTTAACCGAAACCGAGACGCTATTGCAACTTGCGGAAACTGAGCCGCTGATTCATGGAGTCGTCGGTTGGGTAGACTTTCGATCACCTGAGCTTGCTGCGCAACTCGATCGGTTTCGCCACCATCGAAAGTTGAGGGGAATGCGACATGTCGTTCAAGATGAGCCCGATGACGATTTCCTTTTAGGGAAAACCTTCAACGACGGTGTCGCTCAGCTCGCCGGGAGCGGGCTGGTGTACGACGTTCTGATCTTCGCCAAGCATTTGAAACCGACGATTCAGTTCGTTCGAAATCACGCTTCAATCCCGATGGTGCTCGATCACATTGCTAAGCCGGCCGTGGCTGCCGGCCAGTTTGATCAGAGCTGGAAGGCATCGATCGAGCAGCTTGCCGAACAAGACAATATCGTTTGCAAGTTCTCTGGTGTAGCGACAGAAGTTCGTGATGCGACTTGGGACGTGGAAACGATTCGGCCCTATTGGGACACGGTCTTAGAAGCGTTCACGCCCTCGCGTCTGATGTTTGGTAGCGATTGGCCAGTCTGCCTATTGAGAACCGACTACGGCTGCTGGCTCGCGACGGTCAGGGAACTGGCAGCCGAACTGTCATCCGACGAACAACAACAGATCTTTTCCGGAACCGCGATTCAAACCTATCGACTGGAGCAAAGCTGAACGTGCGCGCGATTCAAATCAGTGATATCAAGACTTTAAAGCCGATTGAAATTGATCCTCCCGCCGCACCGGGACCCGGACAGGCACTCGTACGGACGCACCGAATGGGCGTGTGCGGGACGGACATCAGTTGCTACCTCGGGAAGTTTCCTTTCTTTGATTTCCCAAGGATTCCCGGGCACGAATTGGGTGTCGAAGTCGTCGCCGTCGGTGAGGGCGTCAGCAACGTTGCCGCTGGCGATCGATGCAGTGTCGAGCCTTACATGAATTGCGGTGAATGTTACCCCTGTCGCCGTGGCGCAACGAACTGCTGCCAGAATCTGAATGTCATCGGAGTGATGTGCGACGGCGGACTCTGCGAATCATTTTTAGTTCGTGCGGAGAAACTCCACCCTTCAAAGAAGCTGTCGTTCGATCAATTGGCCCTCGTCGAAACGCTCGCGATCGGTTGCCACGCCAATGATCGTGCCAACCCACGTCCCGCCGACCACAGTCTGATTATCGGGATGGGCCCGATCGGATTGGCGACGCTGGAGTTTGCCAAGTTGACCGGTGCAAAACTGAGCGTGATGGATATGAATCCGGATCGTCTGGAATTCGTTCGTCGAAACTACGGTGTTGAAAACACGATCCAGTTTGTTGGCGATGGCAGCGAGCTCGATGCGATGCGATCGCTAACCGGTGGGGATCTGTATCAAACGATCGTCGATGCGACAGGCAATCGCCACTCCATGGCCGGTGCGCTCAGTTACCTGGCACCCACCGGAACACTGGTTTACGTCGGAATCACAACGGATGAAATCACCTTTCGTCATCCAGCGATGCATAAGCCGGAAGCAGCAATCCTGTCATCACGCAATGCACTTCCAGGCGACTTCACGCGTATCATTCAGTTGATCGAGATGGGCATGATCAATACCGATCCTTGGATCACACACCGATCTGATATGAACACCATCTTGAACGACTTTGAATCCTATACCAAACCCGAAACCGGGGTCATCAAAGCCGTCATCAGTGTCCAATAGAAGGGCGATAACGGAAAATTAACAGGCGGTTAGCCGATTGTTGAGACTCGCCAGAAGCCAGCGGACACAAGGAACGGGCGTACCATCGGCGACCAAACGTTGTCAACAAACATCCGCTGAGAAGCATTCATGTCTCCGCCAGGAAGGTTTTCCTTGGGGCTCTTCAGCGGATCATAGTAGCCTTGTAATTTGTTGAAACCAGACGCAGGCGACTGCCTAATGGAATCAGCGACTTGATCAAAAAGATATCGTGCCGGTAGCAATACCGGCGGCGCTTCAAACGAAGATTCTGACGCAGGCGTGTCCGCTGAATCGGAGTTCTCAACCTCGTCGCCCGGTTCCTCTGACGACTCATCAAGTTCAGTCTTGTTCGCCGCTTCTTCAATCGCGGTGTTTGCGGCTTCGAGTGACGCGCGAAGTGGCGAGATTGAATTCGCCAAACGAAGATCCTTCGGAGCGATCATCCCATGACAAGAAATGCATGCGGGCGACTGGATCGAACAAAACACGTCGAAGAGGGCCACCGCTGATTGTGCTTGCGGGCGGAGCTTGAACTCGCCGATCAGGTAGAGGAACAACACGTCTGTGTTGATCGATTGAACGCAATGATTCAAAAGATCGATCAACGGCTTTCCGCCAGATTGAATGATGGGGGCTATCTGAATTGGCATGATCGGAGTTTTCGGTTGCATTTCGGTGTTTCAGGCTCGATTGCAACCAAACTATCGGCAATTCATGTCCCACTTCATCAAAACACCGCTTGCTAGCAAGGAGCAGGGTGCATCGATGGTGAAGGCCAGAGCTGCGAGATGCTAGCAACACCTCCGCTGCGATTTGGGATTCATGTACGACCAAGTTATTCGAAGTTTGTATTCTGAGAACGCTGGTACTGAAGCGAAGTGCCATAAACGTCGATTTAGCGTTCAAAGCGGAGTTGATTGGTAGCAAGAGGCCGACACGTGAAAATCAGCAGGTTCATTACCGAACGAGGGAAGCTAGGAGCGACAAGATGAGCGATCAGCAAGAGACCGTGTCGATGAAAAGCAAATTGGATCAAGCGATTGAGCTGCACCGTGCTGGCAGCTTGACCGACGCCGAGGAAATGTATAAATCGGTCCTTCAAGCTGATCCCGATCAGGCCGATGCGCTGCAGTTGCTGGGCGTCATTGCCGCTCAACTGGGCAATCTTCCCTTGGCGATCAAGCGAACCGAGTTGGCTTTGTCAAAGTATCCGGATCAGCCGGTCACATTTAATAACCTTGGCAACATGCTCGTCGAATTGGATCGATTCGACGAAGCGATCAAGGCATATCAGAACGCGGTGCACCTGCGTCCCGATTATGAACAAGCTTTAATGAATCTCGGTCACGCTTGCAGTCGTTCGGACGAACTGATTGGTGCGTTAGAAGCCTACAACAAAGCGACGGAACTAAACCCAGAAAATGCGAATGCCTGGGATTCGCTTGGAGATACACTCGACAAAATCGGTCGAACCGAAGAGGCGCTCGAGGCGTTTGAAAAAGCCATTGCGATCGAGCCTGAGCGGGTGTCATTCCTGCATCGATATGGGAAGGCACTTCGAACTTTGAATCGGATCGAGGAAGCGGCGGACATCTATGACCGATGTTTGCGGCTTCAGCCTGACGACGAAATCGCCAAACATTTTAAGTTGGTTTGCCAAGATTCGACGTCCGTTCCCGAGCGAGTTTCCGACGCATATGTCGCCAAAACGTTCGACGAGTTCGCCGAATCGTTCGACCAAGTCTTGAATACGTTGCGGTACAAAGCGCCTAAGCTGCTTGGTGAATTGGCTTGCAAGTTCACCGAGAACTACGACCGTGAAAGGTTGGACGTCGTCGACTTGGGTTGTGGGACAGGCCTATGTGCTGAATACATTCAAGGCGTAACAAACGAGTTGATCGGTATCGATCTTTCGAAAGAGATGTTGGCGAAGGCGGAGGCACGCGGCGGGTACGATCAGCTGGTGCACGGCGAGCTGACCGGTTACTTGGAAAGTTGCGATCGAAAGTTCGATCTTGCCCTTTCTGCAGACACATTTATTTATATCGGGGATTTGGAATCCACCATCAACGCAGCGGCAGGAGTGCTACGCCCTGGCGGTGCATTGATCTTTAGCCTCGAAAAAATAGCACCGGAACTTCTAGAACGCTATTCAGTCGGCTATCGCTTGGGCCCCTCGGGCCGCTATCAACATGGCAAAGACGTAGTCCTTGGCTGGCTCAACAATGCGGGTTTTGTCGACCACGAAATTCATGAAGACATTGTGCGTACCGAGGGCAAAGAGAACGTCCAAGGATACCTCGTTTCAACGCGTCTGCCCTAAATCGCACATTACTTGCTCTCTATCGATGTCGAACTGAAAATGATAAAGACCGCACCTCCAAAAGTTCTGCTCAACGAAGAAGCGAAACTCGTGCGCGAGGTCTTTCGTGCGGCCGGGTACACCGAAGCGGCGCTGCAAGAACGCACTGGCTTGTTGGTACCGCCGCCGAGTGAGATCATTCCACCGGCGGTATTGGCGGGGTTCGAAGAATGTGAGGACATGTTTCAGTGTCTTGTGCGTGTGTTCTTTCTGGGCCTCGAACTCGATTCGGTGACGGTACGCAAGTTATTGCCCAATGATTTCGTGCGTATTGGCTTGCGATCAGGAATGCTCGAAGAGAGGGTTCAGGGATTTAGGCCACGCGTCTTGGTCATCCCTGTCGGTGATTACCTACTGGCGTCGGACTTGCAGTTGATTCGTCACCAGGATGAAGAAGGCTTTGTGCCGACACTTTGTGATGCGGCTCTACATTTGAATGCGGTCGCGATTCGCAGGCCGGTAAAGAAGCTCTTGGATCTCTGCGGCGGTTTCGCGTTGCATGGTGTTTTGGCAAGCGAAAGCGCAACGCATGTAACCACATCGGATCTGAACCCTCGAGCTGAAAAGTTCGCTCATTTCAATGCATCGCTGAATGAGATTTCGAATCTGACTGCCGTCACGGGAAGTCTGTTCGATGCCGTTGAAGGTCAACGCTTTGATCAGATTCTCTGCAATCCCCCATTCATTATCTCGCCTGAAGCGGCAACAACCTATCGATTCACGCCTGTCGAGTTGGATGGGTTTGTGCGTCAACTATTCCAGGCGGCACCACAATATCTTGAAACTGGAGGCGTGTTTCAATCGATTTGCGAATGGGGTGAAATTCAGGATCAGCCTTGGGAAGAGCGTCTGCAAAATTGGTTTTCCGATTGCGGATGCGACGTTTGGGTCCTACCCGCAAATCGTCAATTGCCGTCCTCCTACGCTCTGACAACATTGCGTCAAAGCACGACCGATGCCGCGGAGCTTCAGCAGAAACAAGCGATATGGGAAGAGTATTTTGCCGAACAGAACGTCGCTGCAATTCATGGCGGATTCGTGTTTATGCGAAAACGTTCGGGCGACAATTGGTTCGAAGTGACTCAATTGACCAAACCGATCCGTTCACAAATCGGTGAGGCGATCCAAACCGGTTTTGACAATCGAGACTTGATCCTGGGACCGTCAGCAGACAAAGAAATCCTGAACAGTCGATTGCGAATCACCAAAGGCATCCGCATCGTCGAGGAATCTGTTTACAACGGAATTCGATGGGACTGCGAAGCGATGACACTGCACGTGGATCAGGGAGTCCCCGTCAGTATTGGGATCGACAAATACGTCCGCAATCTCGTTGCTCGATTTGATGGGCAACGCACGGTCGCGGATTGCTTGGCGGATTTTTCCAATCACGTCGGTTTGCCGATGGAATCTGGTTTCCAGCAGGGACTGCAAATCACCAAAGCGATGTTGCGGACCGGAGTGCTTTCGATTTCAAAGTCGACAGAGATCAATCAGTCGCTACTCGGCCTCTAGTCAAAGCCGTTGCGCCGGGAACCCTTGGGTTGAATCCCAGGACTGCTAGAATGTGCTGTGAAGCCCAACTTATTCTTGATTGCCGTGATAGTGAATTGAGGGGCAAGGTTGAGGCTACAGAGTTAGTTTCACCACGCACTCCGTTTGCAGTCCTGTGCATATGCAGAAATTTGGCAATCCGCTTCCAGCCATTTCTTTGAGGTTGGCACTCGCAATAAGCTTCATTTCGGTAGGTCTTCACGCGATTTCAGCGGAACCAAAGCGAATCGCCGTGGTCGCTCCGGAAGGCTGCCATCAGATTCCCGCGTCGATTGCGGGGCGAGTCGTCGAGTTCACTGTTTCACCTGAGTTGAATAGTGGCGTCGTTCTTTTGCCGATGTCGGATCCGAATTTCGATTTAACGGATCATCGGTTGATGGGTGCATGTGGCAATTGGGTCACCCTTCCCCCCGAGCTTTTCGAATGGAAAGACGCGTCGGTTTTCCGGGGCGTCGCAAGCGGATCTTGGAGGCCAAATGCGATAGGACGCGAGCACTCTTTGGAAGGGATGAACCGTGTCGAAACGGCGTTGTTCAATCAATCGCGACCAAGCGTTGATTGGATTCCGAGCGATGTCGTTCTATTCGCGAGTGACGAGAGGCTGTTGCTTGGCTGTGATTGGAATTGCGACCTCGTTATCAGCGATTCGGAGCTTCAAGTTCTCAAAAGTGAAACTTCTCCATCGGTGACGCTTGTTAATTTCGGCCAAGAGAGCCTGTTGATAAATCTAAGTCGGTATGAAGCAGCGGATCAGCTTGTAGTAAATTTCATGCCCGTGGGAGGTTCAAGCGAATCGACTCTGGATGCTACGTGGCAACAGCTATCTGCAACGGACCAGACAGAATTCGTCGTGTCTTTCGGATCACATTCGCCCTCAAAGCTTTGCGACGCGGTGAATCGGGCTAGCGAACTTTCTTGTGACTTGATGATTGTCGATTTGGCAGAGAATGACTTCCAAGGAATGCAACTTCTCGCTCAGCTTTCGAGTCGGTTAGAAGTCAAAATCTTGTTGACGTCGGCCAGTCTTTATGCACCAGACTTTTGGATCGCCAAAGACCGAAGGGCAGCAAACGCATTGGAAGCCACGCTTTGGCAACGAGGGAACGCTACCAACTTTGAAACCCAGTTATCGAGGGTTCTTGCAGGCTCATTGCGATCGGATCGCATTGGCCAAGATCGCGAATCGAATGGAGACGATGATCTGGCGACGACTCTTGATGCATTGCGGTCGGAGTTAGGAGCTGGCAAGTGTTTATCGTGTAGTAGCGGAACAGCGTATGTCGCCCGGATTCCTCCCAATGTGACCGGTGGCACAGTTTGGGTTAACGGTGGGGAAAGTATTGACGTCCTAAACTGTGCTCAGGCAACGTTCTTCGATTCCACCGGGGCAGCACTTTCAAGAGGCCATTTTGAGCAAGGCCAGTTGTTTTTGTCTCATCGATGCACTGGTGGCTTTGTTGTCTTCGATGGTCTCGAATTGACTTCGCAGCAAATCGAGTGGCAGACACATCCGGAGCTGCACACAGAACAACAGCAGGGTGATGAGACAGCTTTGTTATCTGTGTCGGAACGGACGTCGAAAACGGAGCGTCGTGAACGACTTCGCGGGGAAAAACTGTTGCATCAGGTGCCGCTAAAGCTGTCCAGCGAACAAGATGTTCCGAAACATCTGCTGCAAGCCAATCGAACCAATGCGAACGAAAGCTCGCAATGTCGGTCCTGGTGGTATCGTGTCGCACCGATCCCGCTCGACGTCCAGCTGACGATCGATCAACGACTTGGTGACACTGAAGTTTCCTTTGCACCGGATGGCATCCGATTTTACGCCTTTTCCGAATCCGGATGGAGTGACATGAATCCATACCGTCTCGGCGAAGTCGTACACGCCTACCCAAGAGTCGATTGGATTCAAGTGCAGTACGTTTGCGACGATGCACAAGTTCAGCTCAATGCACCTCGTCTGGTCAGTTCCTTTCGTCTGGCGGAAACCTCAAAGCGAACTTGGTCGGCAGCGGAGAACAATGCGGTCTACACAAGTGAGTTGCTACCGAGTGACTCTGCAGTTCCAGACATTGTTTGGGAACGCTTGACTGATTGGAAGACTGGCGAACTGATTGGAATTCTGGAAAACGAACGAAGCGGAATTCAAGCTGAAAGAGACTGGCTATGGCATTACGACAATGACCCAATTGCCGCCGAGATTGAATCTGTCCTCCAAACAGGACTTTCGCCATCACATATTCTTGCTCAGTCTCCATGGGTCGAGTCGGATTCTGCATCAATCGTATCGATGCGAAGGCGGCTGTTGGCCCTGGATCAACCGTCACTGCGAAAGCAAAACCTAGAAGCAATCATCCGCCTGTGTGATGCGGTTGTAGAAACCTCAGCTCAACAACTAGGTCACAGCGGAGTCCAGAAAGATGGGGCGACCGTGATTGGCTATCCCGTCTTGGAAAGCTATGACTTTGAGAAAATTGACAGCGAGAATTCGAAATATCAAATCACGCAGGCATGGATTGCAGACGCCGCATATCGCCGTGTCCGCGCAATTGGCTATCGAGAACTGCCAGATGTCGTAGCCAAGCATCCGATTGTAGATCAGCAAGCCCAAGACGCGGCATACGAGAAAGCGTATCATTGGCTCGCCGAAATCGTACCGATTAACGATTCGCGTTTCGTACTGACAAAAGTTCGTTTTAAGCGAAGACGTGGAAATGCCGAATCCGCCTACGATGTGCTTCGTGATCACGGCTATGAAGGTCCGGCAATTGCCTGGTACTTCAAGAAGGAAAGAGACCTTTGGAGTGAAGCAGGAGACGAGGCTCTTCGCCGATTAGGGCATGCGAGATGGTTTCTTCGCCAAGCTCAACTGCCGGTACAGTTTTGATAAAACCTTGCTGATCATTATTGATCGTCATCCACAAAGAGTTTCACCGTGAGTCGTTTTCAAGTTTTTGTTATCCCGTTGCTGTTGGCGATTGTCGTTCAACGAACTTTCGCTGATGAACAACAAACTGTCGGTAGTGAGATTGAGCGTTGGGACCGTGTTGTCGCCATTCGATCGCCCGACGAAAAAGACGGTTCGTCAAGCAAGTTGTGCAGCGCGATCTTGGTTGAGGCAGCGGACCAGCTATTCGTTGTCACTGCGGGACATGCAGCCGAAGAGACTCATCGAAAGAGCAAGCTGATCTATCGTGATGCCGATGGTAAATCGCAATGGGTGCTTCTCTCGTTGTTGCTTTCGGAGAACGGGGATCCGTGGAGCCACGACAAGGTGTCAGACTTTGCGATCGCGAAAGTCGCATCAAACGAGAAAGCTTCTCCATATGTCGATCAATTGAAGAAACTCTCTATTTCCATCGATCAATTGAGCTTAACCGCGCCGGGGCGGACGACACGTCTTGAGATTGTTGGTTTCCCCTTGGCTCTCGGAGCGACGCCGCCGGTTTCGCCACTTGTGGTGGTTAGTTACGTCGCTTCAAAAGAGATCGAGAGTTCAAATAAGTGGGGGAAGGAGCCGATTCTCTACACCGCTCCGCCGATAGCGCAAGGGTGCAGCGGTGGACCGGCAATGGTGATTGATGACGGTGCAAACACATTCCAAGTCGTCGGAATCGTCATCGGTATGATGGCGGATTCGACAGGCGCGAAACTCTCAAAAGTCGTTCCGGCACGCTTGATCCGGCAGTCAGTCGAACAAGCGATCCGGTAGTCGTGTCTCCTCGGGACCGGATTCTGGCAGGGCGATCTTCAAGCCATCTGGGCTACCACCAGGAATTGGCGTAAAACTGACGTGAAAGCTTGCCGTTTGCAGTATTCATGACATTCCGTAAAGCGAATCGTCGCATGGCCTCCGCAGCTTCTTTCCACACAATTGCAGATCAATCGATTATATTTCGGCACTGCAATTTGCCCCTCCCCTCCTCCCTCCAGGTCTCTCTTTTCGATGTCCGATCGTTCGACGCAGTCATCCGACGCCACACCAGTCGATTCCGGCGCAGGTGATGCAAAAGTACAAGCCAATCGACAGATTCTTTTGGATGCGCAAGCTTCCGGGAAACCTCTGGGGGCCTACATCAAGCTTTCCGGTCCTGGTTGGCTGCAGGCAGCGATCACACTGGGCGGCGGATCACTTGCCGGCGCACTGTTCCTCGGTGTGCTTGGCGGTACAAGTATGCTTTGGCTTCAGCTGATCGCGATCATCATGGGTGTGGTCATGCTTTCGGCGATCAGCTACGTCACATTGTCGACGGGGCGTCGTCCGTTCGAAGCCATCAATAGTGAAATCAACCCTGCGCTCGGCTGGGGCTGGGTGATTGCAACTGCAATGGCAAACATCATCTGGTGCATGCCGCAATTCAGTCTTTGTTATGACGCCGTCGATAAGAACTTAGCCACACTTGGTGGTGGTGGCGGCCTGGGTGATGGGCAAAGCACCAAAATCGTTTTCTCGATCATTCTGTTGCTGGCCGCCGGCTTCGTTGTTCTACTTAATACGAAGCAAGGCAAAGCAGCGAAGGCATTCGACATTGTGTTGAAGTCACTGGTCGGAATGGTCGTGATCTGCTTCTTTGGCGTCGTTATCATGCTGGCGATCAAGGGGCAATTGGATTTCGCGACCATCTTTACTGGCTTCATCCCCGATCTATCACAGTGGTCACATCCTGCCGGACAAATGCGTTCGGTTGTTGAGTCGCTGGATTCCACCGGAGCCGACTTTTGGACCGGCAAACTTGTCGATCAACAGCGCACGGTCATGATCGCAGCTGCGGCGACAGCGGTCGGAATCAATATGACGTTCCTGCTGCCCTATTCCATGCTGGCACGGGGCTGGGACAAGCCATTCCGTGGCCTGGCCCGGTTCGATCTATCGACCGGCATGGCAATCCCTTATGTCCTGGTGACAAGCTGCGTCGTCATCGCAGCGGCGGCATCGCTACACAATAAGATTGACGACCAGTTGGCCAGCTCCGAGTTGGCGACGATGCAAACCAGCCCTTACTACGGCGGTGTCGAAGGTTCGCTTATCGCACGAGTCGGTTACGACGCCAAGGAAGACGGCACCGATCTATCCCAAATTGCGTCAGTGTTAAATGATGCAAGAACCGCTCTGGGAGAATCGCTATCCGAATCAGAGGCGACAGCTTTGTCCGACGCGATCGCATCAACCGAAGCCACTGAAGATGCACCGAGTAGCCTTTCGGTGATTAGCAGTCTTGGAAAGATCGAACCGATCATCGATTATCCTGCGGTCAGTGCTTTGCCCGAAACCAAAGCGTTGCAACAGGTCGCTGAGATTTCCAATGATGAAAAGCGAGTTGCCTTGTCACTCGTTAAGCGTGATGCCTTTCAGCTCTCGACAACTCTTGAGCCTCTGCTGGGGGCATCGTTGGCCAACCTTGTTTTCGGACTTGGCGTGTTCGGGATGGGCTTTTCCACGATTGTGATTCTGATGCTGATCAACGGTTTTGCGTTCCGCGAAATGTTCAACCGTCCGGACGGCACAGCGCCGTTCGTGATCGGCTGTTTGGTCGCCGGAATCAGCGGTGCGATGTGGTGGAAGTTCTGGGCCGACGCGGATACAAAGTTTTGGCTTGCGATTTTTGCCAGTAACTTCGGGATGATGTTGTTGCCGATCGCTTACATCACATTCTTTTTGATGATGAATAACAAGCGGATCTTGGGCGACGAAAAGCCAACGGGCGGTCGCATGATTATTTGGAATGTCTTGATGATCGTCTCTGTTGCCGGTGCGATCGTGGCCGCGTCCTCAGCGATCTATAACAAGATTAACGACCCGGTCGCCTTCCCAGCCGTGATGGGGATGTTGGTGGTCTACGCGATCGCCTTGGTGATCGGATATTTCTACCGAAAGAATTCCCCTCCCAAGGCGGTATAGACAGTCAACCGGGAATCGTTGCGACTGATTCAATCGGATTATTTGTTTCGTGACTGCGAGGACGAGCCTCGCAGTCATTGCGGCAGGTGCTAGTGGCCGGAAAATGCGCTCCTAGGTTTTGGGGACTGCATCGCAAACCCGCTACCGGTAAACCATGTCTGCCCCGCCTATTCCTTGGAAGCACATCCGCAACGTTTTGGTGCTTTTCGCACCGATCTGGATCGGAGCCGTCTTGATTTTTGGTTTCCTTGGCGGCGTCTATGCGCTTTTGTCTGAGGACATCTTTGCTGCTCGACAGCCGCTGGTTGTGCGTGATGAGGCGACGCGTGCCGTAGACCGTTTAGGCCGATTTGCCAGCCAAACCGAACTAAAAGCTGCACAGGAAACCATTCTGGAGATGGCGCAGAACCGGGAAGTGGTCGCCGCAGCGCTCCGGCAAATCGGCCCTCCCGAAGGTGCAGACGAATCAACCTGGCCAACCATTTCTGATGTCGACGGTGCCATCAAAAAGTCCGTCAATATTTTGGCTCCCCAGGGTGCCGAATTTGGCAATACCGAAGTGGTTTACTTGGCCGTGAAAGCCGATTCGCCGGAGCGTGCGATCGGATTTTGCCGAGCCATGTTTGACAATCTAACCAAACACCTTCGTGATGTTCGTCGCGTTCGCGCTGACAGCGTGATTATCGAACTGAGCCATGCTCGTGACCTGGCGAAAGCCAATCTCGACCGAGTTGCGCAACAGATGCATGAAATCGAAGTCCAGTTTGGTGCCGATCTGGGCGAGTTGCGGAAGTTGAACGACACCTATGGTGGCGATAGTAACTTGCGCAGGATTCTGGAAAACACCAAAGAGCAACAAAGGATCGCGGATCTTGAACTGAAAAAGATGGAAGCGTTGTACGAGCTTCTGGTGGCTAGTTCGACCGATCCACAACGTCTGCTGATCAGTGGCGGAGACTTGCTGACAAGCCAGCCTTCGCTTTTGAGATTGAAAGACGGCTTGATCGATGCACAGCTTAAATCGAGTCAACTGTCAGGCATCTACACGATGCTCAACCCTAAGCGACGCGCCGCATTGGCAACCGAACGCGAAATTCGTGAGCGGATCGTTCAAGAAACGTTGTCGGTGATCGCTGCGATGGAACCGTCATTAAAGCTGCAAAAGGTAGAGCTCGAGAAGCTGAACACCAAGGTTGTCGACTTGTCGCGCAAGTTAGAAATGCTGGCAACCGCGCGAACGTCCTACGCGGAAATCGATGCAGAATTGAAACAGCGGACCGAGCAGCTGTCTGCCGCAGAACAACGTCTAGCGGACGCGCGTGCAAACCGTTCGGCGGCACTTGCGACCAATCTTGTCGCCGAACTCGGTCCTCCTCAGGTTTCTGAAAATCCGATCGGGCCAGGGACGGTGACCACAACCTTTGGTGCCATGATGGCAGGGCTGATCTTTGGCTTGGGAACGGTGTTCCTTGTCGCACCAGGCCCCGCGCAGTCACACGGGCGTCGTCGCTGGTCAGATCATGTGCAAACGCAAAACCGACGGGCGGGTGATCAAAGTCCGATGAATCGGCGAGCATCCGATCGCGGCCCAGAGCAGCAGTTGACTCGACGTGGCGACGATCCAAGCAATCAGGTCATCGTTGAACCGACGAAGGCACAGGCCGAGATCGCGATCAAAGATAATGGTGATCAATCGAAACCGTCATCTGGCTGGTCTTGATTGGAAGAAACGCAGCGATCAATTCGGAGACTCGCTATACAAGCGGGCCAACAATATAGTCGCGATCTGGCTTCGTGAATGTTGTCGGATACCACTGCTGAATCAGTTCAAACTGATCCGCCGTGAACCAGCGACGCGGGACCATCATCCGCAAATTTCCGTTCCGCAGACGGCATTCCAACCCCTTGCCATTTACGACGAAATGCTGCAGAGCGTGGTTCCGGTATCCGTAGCAGTTCTGGTAGCTGGCACGTGAAATGACTACCAAGTCGCTCGTGACCAGAACGTGAAATTCGCCCAGTTCGGCATTCAGGATCGAGTAAAAACAGGCGAAAATCAGCAGGACTCCGATTCCATAAACGACCAACCAGGTCGCCGGATACGCTAGCCAAGAATACGCGCCGTTGGGATTGACGAATCCGATGGGCATGAATTGGCTGAAGATTAGAAGCGCCCAGATCAACTGGAAAAACGCGACCGCAGTCCACCGCTTGAGCTGTCGTTGCCGGTCATGCAAATCGTTATCAAACAGTTGTCCTGTAACTTCGATTGTTTGCGAGTTCCCCAGCAACGACTTCATCAGTTCTATGGGGACTTCAGATTGCTGCAATTCCTCTTCGGTGAGTGGCCGCTGGATGTCACTGCGACTCAGCCGCGTTGATTCGGTTGCGAACGGTAACAGCACTTTGATCATGCCGTTGATCGGATGAATCTTGACCTGCGACTGGTTCATCATCGCAGTCAGAACGCAGTTTTCAGATCGAACCGCAATAGAATGTCGCGTTAGGCGGCCTTCGACGCGAGTTGCAAATCCGGGATACCGACCCCAGAACCGTCTGTCATCAAAGATTCCAACATTGGCAATCCAAGTGACGGCGATCGCGAATGCAGCCGGTAGCACCACGACGAACAGAGACGGTAAATAGAGAGTCGCCATTGCGGCCGCGATGCACGCGATGATCATCAAACCGACGAAGTACTTCTGTCGTGAATCGAGCTGATTGCGCGAAGCCAACCCGTCTCGTGACCAATCACTCACGAACCAGATCCCTTGTTCAAGCTGGTCGACAGCCTCCTCGGCAACAACGGAACCCGATTCGGAGACCACCTGAGGCGGAGCTTGAAATGGATTGATCGATTCAGACATGTTTGGGTGAATCCGATCTGCGACGTTTGGTGCAATGTTGAGTTGCCGATCGGCATCCTGAAGACTTCACGTTTGCCCCCAAGCAAAGCTGCATCGAAATTCTCGATTAACCTCCGGCGATCACATAGTAGAACGCGACCAGCGTCAACGCTACTGCGACAAAGTGCTGGAACGTCGAAGTTGTCAGACGCTTACTGGCAATCACTCCCAACTGAATGCCGATCATCGCTGCAGGGGCTACCACTGCGGCTTGCGTTAGGGCGTTCATGTCAACCAGTTGCCGCACCAACAGTCCGCCAAATTTGTAGACCGAAACGACAAATAAGAATTGGTTCATGAACGCTTTGAATTGCCGTTGATCCCAAGGCTGCGACAACGCGAATGCCGCCACGGGAGGCCCCGCGATAGAAACGGCACCGGCGAGAAATCCACCTATTCCGCCGGCAATCAACGCGGAACCGTCGCCAGATTTGATGCCAGTTCTTGCTTTCGCGCGGTTGCGTAGGTTCAGCCCGACCATTAGCAAGATGGCAACACCGGTGCCACGAACCAGCCAGTCTGCCGTGACAACTTCAAACGCATACAAACCGATCGGCAATGCAATCGCCGCCCCGATAAGGGCTCGCAATAGATGCCGAAATTCTGCACCGTTGCGGTAATTCCAAACCGCCGCCAGCATCACGGGAACACTTGCTGTGGAGATGACAATCTGGGCTTGTTTGACGTCGATCGCCCATGGCAACAGTGTTACCGCGACGATTCCGAAACCGAACCCAACCGCACTGTGAACGAAGCCTGCGATCAACGCAAACGCCAGGATAGCAACCAAGGTAGCTGGATCGCTCATGTGGATTCGACTAAATCACGATTCTTTGTTTCCGGCAGCGTCAACATGACAGCGATCCCAATCAGGAAGATCAGCGACAACCATGTCACAGCGGACTCCAATTGCATGCCTTCACGTGCTTTCAGCCAGCCCGAAAACAGCAAGACCGGCACGGCCAACATTCGACCGCCATTGAAACAAAAACTGGCACCTGTGGCTCGAATGTGCGTCGGAAAGAGTTCGGGAAAATAGATGGCATACCCAGAGTGCATTCCCAAGGTCAGGAAACCGAAAACCGGCAATAGAAAAAGCATCTGGTTGTAGGTCTGCGGAACGAAGCAGATCACTGGAACGATTAACATTCCGCAGATGTGAAAGAAAACAAAAGTTGGCTTTCGACCAAATCTGGCAGCCAGGGGGCCGAACGACAGTAACCCCAAACCACCGCCGATCGCTTGTACGATTGCATAAGCGAATTTACTTTTCTCGCTCGCGATTTGTGCATCGGCTCCATTGCGGATTAGCATTTCGCGGACCAAATCCTGTCCCGCGACGGTGACGGACCAGAATGTTCCTAGCCCGACTGCCGCCAATAGCATTCCACGTAGTGCAAGGCTGCCCCATCGAGGGTTCAGCAGCAATTCAGAAAAGCTGCCAGCCTTTTTGTTCATACCGCTGGATTGGCTCGCCTGCCAACGCTCCGGTTCTTTGACATAAATGCGCACGACAACGATTAACAGAGCCGGCAAGACACCAATCAAATAAGCATAGCGCCAGTGTGATCCGACGAGCATTCCGGATAGCCCTGCCAATAACGTTCCCAAGATGCTCGACGCATGAAAGATTCCAGTAGCATGGGCTCGAGCCCGCTTTGGAAAAACCTCTGCGACCAAACTTGCGGCGACGGCCCATTCACCACCGATACCGATGGCGACTAGCAGGCGAAGGCTTCCGACGACGTAGATGTCGTTCGCAAAGTATGTCAGTCCCGAGAACAGCGAGTACATCAGGATCGTTGCGATCATGATTGGACGACGCCCAAACTTATCGGCTAAAGACCCGAATAGTAATCCTCCGATCGTTCCACCAACGAGGAAGATTGCCAAAAAGTTATCGCCCCATTGCTTGATCTGTGATTCGTCTTGCAGAATCTCTTTCAACATGTCGTTGCGAGTGATGTTGAAGATCTGGCTCTCGTAGACGTCAAACACCCATCCTGCACACGCAATGACCAGGATCAACCACTGATAGCCGGTGACGCCTTGATACCATGGGCCCTGTGAGTGGTCCAAAATTGGCTTGCCAGATGCTGCGTCACTAAAGTCTTCGTTGCTTGAGTCTGTTTCTTGCATCGCGACTAGACTCCGGCACGACTGAATGACTGCGTTTGCATTTCGGCCAACGAAGCGACGACTTTGCGGGTCCCTTCGAAAGGACGGCGAGCGTGCATCGCAACGGTATTATCAAGCAGGACGATGTCACCTTTCTGCCATTGATGATCGTAAGCGTAGTGCTCAGCTAGTTCGATCGCGACTGCGACAGCATCACCATCAAGTTTGCTACCGTCGCCGTGGCGTATTGCGTCCGACGGATCGTTGCGTTCGTCTTTCCAGCCGCAGTAAGCGGCAATCAACTGATTGAAGAATGTCTTTCGCCCAGGGCCAACTTCCATGACAGCTGGCAACTGTGGCGTTGTCGCCTTGAGGCATCCGTCTTCCAGCCAGTCAAAGGAATACCCCAGTTCACCGAGTCGTGCTTCAGCCTGTTCCTTTGTTTCGACGCCGAGCGTACTTTGCCAGCTGCGTCCCATTCCTGAATTTGGGTCGTCGATCCCCGGCATCACGTTGGTGTATTGCAGCCCTACGTCTTCGCATTTTTGAGCAAATGCTGGGCAGCGTTTTTGCAGTTCGGCGTACAGGACGTCACTTCGGCACAACGGCGTGGCGCCACCTGATTGCGGTGCAATTTCACAGAAGAAAAGAATGTATCGCGGGTACAGTGGCGTTTGCGCCATCTCATGGTGAAAGAAGATCTTTACGTCAGGTGGCGCCTCATTTGCCGAAAAGACGCGGGGAGTGCGGTTGATCCGAACGGCATTGGAAAGAGATTTCTTGTACGGAAAGTTCTCGACACCCAATGATTGGATTACCTGATCAAAGTCATCAACTTCCGGTGTTGCAAACCCGCGGAATGCGATCGCACCATGTTCGGTCGCTTGTTGCAGCAGCACGTCGCGGTTTTGCGATACCCAATCCAGGAACTCAGGTAACTGTAACTTGGAATCCGCGGCCCCGTAGGCAAACGGAAAGACACTGCCGCCGTCTTGGCGTTGGCCTTCGACTGCGACTTGGACGATGGATGGGTGGGGAGTCATCGATGGATGGATCGCGGATTGGAGGAGGGAACGGGGCGAAGTTGATGGAGAATTCATTGACGACGAACAAGTCACCACAATGCGTCGCATCGTTGTCTCAATTCGTGGCGGTAAATCGATACTTCGCCAATCGATCAGGGATTGCGACTCTCGATGGCAAGTTATCGGATAACCGGCTCGCAAACAGCTTAACGAAAGTCTGCACCCCCGTGTGTGCCGATAGTGTTAGACTATGCCTTCGTCGTCGTCACGGCGGCAGATTTAAAAACGGTGACACTCTCTCCCCAAGAGCCGCGATGTCCAAATCACAAAACCGACGTGTCTTTATCGCACGGTGTGCGGCGACAGCGACAGCATCAACCCTTGCTTATAACAGCGGTGCTTTCGGCGCCGCGAAAAACGATAGACCGATCCTGGGCCTTATTGGTGCTGGCTACCAACCGGAGACGAAACGGCGCGGACGCGGCATTGCGATCGGCTTAGCTGCGGCGAAGCTGGGCGACATTTCGATGCTATGCGAAGTCGACTCGGTCGCTGCCTCATATGCAAACGAAAATGTTTGTGGTGGAAAGGCCAAAATCGTTGACGACTACAAGCGAGTCTTGGATGAACCTTCTATCGAAGCAGTTTTGATAGGAACGCCAGATCACTGGCACGCGAAGATCGCAATCGAGGCGATGAAAGCTGGTAAAGATGTTTATTGTGAAAAGCCCGTTGCGGTAACAATCGAAGAAGGGAAGTGGCTGCGTGATGTCGCAGCCGAAACCGGCAGAGTATTTCAAGTCGGGACTCAACAACGGACCGAATACAACCAACGTTTTTTGAAGGCGATCGCCATGGTCCGTGGCGGCCGACTTGGCAAGATCGACAACATACGGATCGGCCTAAACGAAGGCTGGAAAGGTGGCCCGTTTGAATCGGCCGCCGCGCCGCCGTCACTGAATTGGGAACGATGGCTCGGACCGGCACCAATGACTGAATACATCCCACAACGTACGCATCGAACTTTCCGTTGGTGGTTCGAATACGCTGGTGGCCAGCTTTGCGATTGGGGAGCGCACCATGTGGATATTGCACAGTGGGCGATCGGGCAGCACCACAGTGGCCCAACGACGATTGAAACCAGCGCCGAATTGAACCAGCCGTACTCCGATGGGATGCCGACGCGCAAAGACAGCTACAATACGCCGGTTAAATTCACGGCAAAATGCGGTTTCGACAACGACATTACGATGCTGATCGATTCGTCACGCAACGGTATCACATTCGAGGGGAGCCGCGGTCGGATCTTTGTCAATCGCGGAACTCTGGAAGGTAAGCCTGTCGATGAACTTGCCGATAACCCGTTGCCGGCAAACGCGATTGAAGATGTTTATGGCAGTACACCGGCCAGTTCGCATATGCAGAACTTTGTCGACTGCTTGCGTTCACGCAAACAGCCGATTTCCGATATAGCGTCTCATCATCGGACACTGACGACCTGCCACCTTGCAAACATTTCAATTCGCGTCGGCAGGTCACTACGCTGGGATCCAAAAGCAGAACAGATTGTCGGCGATGATGTCGCAAATGCACTTCTTTCGCGAGAGTATCGCCATGGATACGAAATACAGCGTTGACCGTCATTGCGATAACGTGAACGCGACAATCTGACCAATGGTGTTTGGGGCAGCGTTCTAGCGGTAACGTTGCAAATCCGAAGACAGCAATTCAATCAGCGGCAACGCGAATTGTGCGACAACTACACATAACGATTTTTTAAGCGATGGAAAAGGTTCGATACGGTTTGGTTGGGTTTGGCGCATGGGGACAGCATCATGCCGACGCAATTGCAAAAGCTCCCAATGCGGAATTGATTGGCATCGCGGCTGCAAGTGAAAAGACAGCTGAAGCAGCAAGGTCGGCGTACCCAGACGCATTTGTAACGACCGATTTTCATCAACTGATTGGGAGGGATGACATCGAAGTTGTTGATGTCGTTGTTCCGAGTCACCTTCACCACGATGTCACCACTGCGGTGCTAGGCAGTGGCAAGCACTGTTTGCTTGAAAAGCCAATGGGCATTAACCTGCAAGAGTGCAACGATATGATCGAAGCGTCCCAAGCCGCGAATAAGCTGCTGTGTGTGGGGCACGAACTTCGTTTGTCGTCGATGTGGGGTAAGGCAAAGGAACTGGTTGACGAAGGTTTCATTGGCAAACCCCAGTACTGCCTGGTCGAACTGTCGAGGAATCCTTATCGACTCGGATCAGACGGCTGGCGATACGATATCAATCGTGTCGGAAATTGGATCTTGGAAGAGCCGATTCATTTTTTCGATCTCGCGCGATGGTACCTGGAATCCGCTGGTAACCCAACGACCATCTATGCGACGGCCAACAGTCGCGATGAGAGTCGTCCTGAACTGCAAGACAACTTCAGTGCAATCATGCATTTTGACGGTAAGGCGTACGCGGTTGTTTCGCAAACCTTGAGCGCTTTTGAGCATCACCAAACGATAAAAATCACCGGCAGCCGCGGCGCACTTTGGGCATCTTGGAGCGGCGCCATGGATCGCACACGGCATCCGTCATATCGTTTACGCGCTTTTGATGGCGAACAGATCACGGACATTCCGATTGAAAAGCCCACCGGTGAACTGTTTGAACTCGAAGACCAAATCATTCGTGTTGCAGACGCAGTGCGTGATGGAAAACCACTTCACTGCACAGCCGAAGACGGATGCTGGTCGGTTGCAATGTGTCTAGCTGCGACGGAGTCCGTTCAATCCGGGCGTCCACATCCAATTGTCACTCGAGCTTGAGTTTGAATCGATTGCCAAAGAAACGTTTCGATCTTGTTGGCATTGGCGTTTCGGTTTGGGACCGAATCTGTTTGGTGGCATCGCTACCTGCTCGCGGTTCCGTGGTCAGAGCACAGCGAGTCGTCGAAGGTATCGGTGGGGGAGTAACCGTTGCCGTCGCGATGGCCTCGAGGTTAGGCAGTCGAACCGCGATGATTGATCATCTCGGAGACGATTTTGCAGGACAACAGATCCTGCAGCGTCTCCGTGACGAAGGCGTTGATGTTGATGGAACGGAAATCCTGCATTCTGGTACGTCATCTGTCGCTTCGATTTGGTCAGAGATTGAGAGCGCCGAACGCACCATCGTTTTTTCACCGGGTACCGCTAGCGATCAATTTTCGGTGCCTTCAGACTTAGCTGACTACGTATCAAATGCCAAGCTTCTGCATCTAAATGGTCGCCACTTGCAGGTGTGTAACAAAGCGATCGAACTGGCCAAGCAAACTGGAACACTGGTTTCGTTCGATGGTGGTGCTTTTCGCTATCGCGATGAAGTGATACCACTGATGCGGGCTGCGGACCTTGTGATCGTGGCAAGACAATTCGCTGAATGTCATGCCGAAGCCAACGGATGCTCAATCGCGGCGGACATGACCGGGCTTGAACTAGCGGAAAGTCTTCAATGTGAACTGAAGTGCCGTCTTGTCGGTGTGACCAGCGGTGCTGGGGGAAGCTACTTCGTTACCCAGGACGGCCACAGTCATTTTCAACCGGCTATGGATGCAGAAAAAGCTATCGACACAACAGGTTGTGGTGACACGTTTCACGGTGCGTTTCTGCACCGATACCTGAGCAGCGAAGCCGTGGCAGAAAGCGCGGCGTTTGCCGCGTTCGTGGCCGGTAAGAATGCCCAAGACGTTGGCGGTCTGGTCTACCGTCCAGAAAGCTAGTGCTTCGTTCGATATGAACATACGGGTTCAGGTCATCAGCCGACGCGCGTTAGCCCCGGTTATTGCACTGGAACCGTGGCTAATCCTAAAATCGCGTTGGGACGAAGCACTAGAAGGTCAGATACTTTTACGCCATCTCGCGTGGTCTTAGCCTGACAGCTGCTTATCGAAACACACCTTCAGACTGTGAATTCAAGACTGTGAATTCAAGACGGTGAATTCAAGACGGTGAATTCAAGACGGTGAATTTCAGACAGCGAATGTAGAGATCTGGTGAATGTGGGCGACTACCAACCCATCACCATGTTGGATTCAATTACCTTTCGAGCCTGTTCCAAGTCGCTACCGGTTTCCATTCGATACAAGCGGATAGCGTTGACCTTATCGCCCGCGGAACGGTTCAGGCATTCCCTCGCGACCAAGCATGGATCGAGAGTGGTGTTTGTTAGTCCCAGCGCACCTTTGCTGATCACCCAGGTATCGCGTGGGCGTTTGGTCAATCGAACAACCGCATCATTGGGATATGCGTCAAAGACCACGTCTCGTGCCGCTTGTTCGTCTTCGGCCCAAGTAATGATGATGTGCGAACTGGTTTCGATTTCGAACAGAGGCATCGGATCACCTGCTGACTACTGGCAAGAATACGAAGGGATGCGGACACAGTTTTGGGAACAGAGCAACGACACCACACCAAGCACTTTAATCAGTCACAACTGACCAAGCGTGTTTGAAAGGCATGTTTTATGTACGTACCTAGTCGTGTTATCGGTTCACATTCGTGCCTTTCAGGCACAAAAAACCGAATGCGACGGCGGATCCCGCAACAATCCCCCAGTGAGTCGTATTCATTTGGCTAGCGTAGGAAGTCAGTTCGTTGCTAACGTCCCGGAACAGCGAACTTACAGATGCTACCAGCAGAGGGAGGCCAGACATTGGATGGTCAAATGGTTGGAGACGATGGCGTTCATCAGCGAAAGAATTTCTTGCGACAAAATGTAGGTTTGAAATTGAACCTCTCGAATCGAAATGCTGTCTTTCCCGGGGTTTCCCACTTCGTGTCCAATGAACGTGATCGACAAATCTCGCACAGCCGAAAAAATCTGTCGGGGAACATTCAAGAAACATTTACAATACGCCGAAGCTTGGTCTTGCAGCGGTATTCGTCAGCGATATAATCCCGCACCTACGAAGTTGAGAGCGGCATCTGTCCACCTCACACTTCGGCGCGGTAGCTCAATTGGTTAGAGCCCCGGACTGTCGATCCGGAGGTTGCGGGTTCGAGTCCCGTCCGCGTCGCTGGCTGATTAAAGCCCCAAACAAACTCTCGGGGCTTTTTTATTGCGCAGCTTTGCAGCGCAGGGTGTGATCACCCGAGGCGACTCAGTTTGCTGCGTAGCCTGAAAGAAACACAACTGAATACAAAGTTGAATCTGGAATCGGATTCATACTTTGGCGCGGTAGCTCAATTGGTTAGAGCCCCGGACTGTCGATCCGGAGGTTGCGGGTTCGAGTCCCGTCCGCGTCGCTCAAAAAGCCTTGGAATCTCCAAGGCTTTTTTTGTGCGCACATTCAACGCAGCGGCTAGAAGAGCGATGGTTATCCAACGTTGTCCGTCGCTCCGTGAAGGTAGCGTTCGGTTCTCCTTGGTTTGCAAGTGTCGCTCATCTGTCCGAAGCGATAGCCTTCCTTTCCCGTTGGTTTGCGAGTGTGGCCCGTCACTTCTTGGCGGTAGCGCTCTTTTCCACTGGTTTGACGCATCAAGGTTCCAATTCGCTCGACTACTGGCAACCACCGCTTCTTGAAGGCATAAAAAAAACGCCGGAGTTCGAATCGCTTCGATGACTCCGGCGTCCTTTACATACGCAGGTTTGTGCCAATTGGCATGATGAAGTCTTAGGTGTCGATCAAGTCATCGGGAGACAGGATCGGAGTTGCGTTTTCTTTGACTTCTTGCTTCTCTCGCCAAGGCTTTCCGGTCTTGTACTGATCGAGTTCTTCTTGCAGTTGATCAACCTGTTCGTGATCTTGCTCCTTGCCGGTTTCGACAGCTTTTGTACTCCACTCGATAGCTTTTTCAAATTCACCATTCTCGGCGTAAGCTGCCGCAAGAGTACTTAAGATGTGTGGCATGGAGCTGTCGGTCAGTTCGACGGCTTTGGTCGCAAGTTCAACGGCTTTAGCACCATTGCGGATGCTGTCTTCAGGGCTGGTTGCTAAGACCCACGCATAGTTATTGAGGATCCCTGGCAGCTCACGTGATTCCTTGCTGTCGCCCAAAATATCGATAGCGGTTTCGTAATCATCGATTGCCTTCTGATGCATTCCAGTATTCAGATAGGCGTCTGCACGTGTACGAAGTGCACCAATATTGTCGGGATCGCGTTCCAAGATCGCCGTCATCAGGTCGGCCGCCTGACGTGGTCGATCGTCTTGGATGTAAAGGCCAGCAAGTTGAAGTTGCCATGCGGTGTTTTCGGGATTTCGTTCGATCAATGTCTTCAGTTCATTGATCGCGTCACTCATACGTCCCTCTTCCATCGCGATCATGCAGCGAACGGCGATTGCCTGTTCGATCAAGGCGACTCGCGGATCGATACGCTCTGCTGCGCGAAGATCGTCTTTCGCACCCTGTAGGTTCTTGTTACCGATAGCGATTTCGGCGCGTTGTAGCAGCGAAATAGGATCGCGAGGTTGAATCGCGAGGGCTTTGTTTAGGTCCGCAAGTGCTTCGTCTTCTTTCGACTGCATGCGGTACAAGATGGCTCGCATGCGATAGAGTGCTTCGGAAGGGTTCGCTTCCAAAGCCTGGGTCAGCAATTTCAGCGCTTCATCAAGGCGATTCAATTCTGCAAGCTTTTGGACGACCGGTTCGACAAGCCGATTGTTCGGATCTTGCGCCATCACGCGTTCCATATCCTCAATCGCCCCCGCAACGTCTTCGTCCTGCAGCTTCAATGCAGCACGTGCTTGTAGCGCTTCCAAATTTTTGGGGTCGTCGTTGATTGCGGAATTGAGATCTTCCAATCGTTTTTCTTCGTTGCCTGGACCCCAATTGAGCGCCCTGAGGACATAAGCAGCGGAACGCTCGACGGGACGATCTTTCAAGATTTCGATCGCGCGAGTTGTCGACTCGGTCACAGCTTTTTTGTCACCGCCGGGAAGCAAGTTCAATTGAGCGATTAGCAGGTGGGCGTCGACCAGTTCCGGTTCGTTTTCGAGCGCCTCTTGCAGTGTTCGTAGCGCTTCGTCACGAAGCTGAATGATTTGAGTCCGCTGCTGAGCTGAACGCATCGCAACAAGCATCTGCTGAGCTTTCTTCAGCAATACTGAACCGAGCATCTTCTTCGCAAAAGAAGCATTCTCGCCCGTGAGGCCTTTTTTCATGGCCGACTGCAGTAGCAGTTCTACGCGCCGGAGTTCCGCCGGTTGCTTTGCATCGATCCCCAGGATCGCAGCTTCGTCCAGATCGTCTTGCCCGGCATCCGGCGTCGCTGCCTCGGTTGCGTTCTCGGAATCGCCTTCCGCAGAGTTGGCTGATTCACTGCCGGCTGCGGCAGCCGCAGTGTCGTCGGCGACTTCCTGCGCAGAAGCGGTTATCGGCGAAAGACTGGCAATCAGCAGGCTAGTGGTCAAAACGCTGGCCGAAATCGGCACGACCAACTGAGGGGCATTTTTTAGAAGTCGAAGCATCGGCGCTGGTCTCGTTCAAGGATATTCTCGGAACACCTTCATTATGACGCGCTGGCGAATCGGTGCGTAGACCGGTTTAGCACTTGCCGGGCTCGTTGCAGCAAAATGCGCAATTGTTGGCCCAATCGTCTGGAAAAGCGGCTGCCCAGCTGGAGGCTATCGCTGCCTCAGAACGTTTCGCAGCTGTATCGCCGCAGCATCGGCCTGGAAAAGACAAGCTCGCAATGAATCGCAACGACGGGCCCAACGTCAGTTAACGGCGTACAAAAGTCAGCGTTCGCAAGACAGAGCCCAGGGTGTGATCGATAAACGCGGCTGAGGCAGTTGCTGCTCAGTGAATGTGATTCCGGGTTTGCAATTCCGGATCAGGATCGAGTCCCAAAACACTGACCCGAACGATACCGACCGGAATGATTCAGTTATAGATACTGGTGATGAGGCACCCAGATGGTGGCGATTATTGAGCCGTCTCGGCTTCGACCGACTCTTCTTTGTGCTCTGTCGCTTGGTATCGTTCTAATAGCGATTCGAGTTCTTCGCAGCGTTTCTTTAACGCCATGTGAGTCTCATAGAAGCGATTGAAGTCCGCCGCAGTTTCGTGCCAAAAGTCGCCTGGACGAAAACGCAGTGTACTGGCGGTACCACCATCAGCCAGTTCGCTGAGGATGCCGCGCAGTCGCAACATGGGGCCTGCGAAACGATGACTTAGCTTGACCACATCCCACGCGTAGACAGGCATGAGGACGAATAGCAATGCCAACAGCGGCGCCTGTGCCGCGTAAGATTTCGAAATCGCTTCGGAGATAGAAACTGTTTCAGTTGCGTACATCATCTGGACCAACACGCCGATCGACATCAGTGCGAGGACGGCGAGACACCAGTGCATCAGCATTCGGCGGATGATGGCGAGCTGAACAGGTGGGTCGACTAGAAATCGGCGGCGATTTGGCATGATTTGATCAGTTTGACGAGCCTGAGACGCTTGATGTATCAACGATTGCCGCACAAGTCGGCGTGAAACGGTAGCTTTCAAGCGGATGTAGTGCCAAGCAATTCGAGGTTCATTCTTCACCCAACTGAGCCCGTAAGGCAGCAAACAATCGTCAAAGTCGCACTAAGCAGCATGACCGTGTTGTTTTTTCCGGTGACAACGCCTTTCCGCCCCCCACCGATTTGACCAGAAGCGACTGAAATGCCGATTTTACCGATCAGCGGCATCAGCCAGCCGAACGAGCCATTGCTTCAAGAGACGTGAAATGGACGCACGCCACAATTCAATGAAACTTCCAAGCCCAATGCACCCACTCCGGCGCGGTGATGTCGGACGTCTGGCAAAGCTCTTATTTGTCGGCTTTGTTTGCGTTTCAGGAAGTAGCGTCGTTGCGGACACGCCGGAAACGATTCAGCGAGTCGGACGGTTGATCGGAGTCGGCTGGGGCGACGGTTACCACACATGTCGTGACGGGGGATGCCGCCCTGGTGCTGACCTTCCACCGGCCTCATTCAACGCCCAATTCAATACGCCGCCGGCATGCCAGGCATCTAACCAGATTTATCCGTCGGGTACAGCGTTACCGAAGAAAGCAAATGTCTGCCAGGATTGCGATGATTGTTCGAGGGGCCAGTGTTCGAGGGGCCTGTGCAGGCCAGCGCCTCCCATGCCCTATAACGCTCGAACCCAGGTGGTCATGCCACCACCGTCGATCTTCGCCAACCTAAATGCTGGCGGCCAGCCAAGTGTGCAGCATCGTGCGTCAACGCATTATCACTACAGGCCATCGACAACGCACCAAACAGTGACAACTCACCAGTCACAGATGCCGGTTCCCCCGCCGGTGATGCAGTTGCCACAATCGGGGCACCCGGTTCACTCGGGTTCAACTGCGATTCAGTCCGCTCCACCTCAACAAAGTGCTGGACCGAAGCCGGGTGTGGAGCCTGAACCACACTTCGATGATCAGCCACTGATCTCGCCAAGTGATCTTGATACGCCAGAGACTTTGCCACCTACTCCAGGATCGCGAGTGCTGGAGTCGCCGCCCGAACGCGCCATCGAAAATCTTCCTGCTCCAAGTCAGCGAGAGGAAATTTTATTGGACGACAAAGCTTGGTTCGAAGACGTGCTAAATACGGATGAAGAAACGCTAGAGGGAGCCGAGGAACGTTCGTTGCTTCAACCGAATGAAGACAGTGTTTATCAACACGATCCTGGGAACCAGCAAATTGGCGTCCAAGTCAATCCGTACTTCGGCAACCGAGCACGGCATCAACAGGGTGTGAACCACTCGCTTGGGAAATCGGTCCTGCAAAATGCGACGCTCGAAGCTTCAAATACTGGTCATCCCGAACGCCTTCGTCCGACCCGCCTGGCGCATCGGCCGAAGTCTACCGATGACTGGAATCCGATCCGACAGCCGCAATAGGTCGTGGTTTCCCAGTTCATCCACCAAGGATCAATGAGGTTGGTGGATGATTCCGCTTTGCCGGTTTAGCAGTTAGTGCCGGTTGCCCATGCAAGAACCGCCGCTAACGCGGTGCGGCTGATAGGCTTTCGGATCAGCCGAATGGACGTTAGCCCCGGTTGTCCATGCGTGAACCGCCGCTAACGCGGTGCGGCTCATGGGACTGCAGTTTGATTTTCGGATTAGCCGAATGGGCGTTAGCCCCGGTTGTCCGCACGAGAACCGCCGCTAACGCGGCTCAGCCTTTGATGTCCGAAAATCCGCGAAGGTCATAGGGAATTCGCACGTAGTCGAGGACGCGGCAAAGTCCTCGAAGGGCAACGCCAAATCCGTCAGGACCGCTGAATCCGCCGAACTGCCCACCACCTTTGACATGTGGTTCGAGGTCAAGAAAGACTCCGTCGGCACCACGATCGGTCATTCGACGATGAAGCTCTGGCAGGAAGTCTTTCAGGTCCCGAAGGATCGCTTCGTGACCGCTGTCGCCACAGTCGGCTGGAACAAAGTTCGCCAAGCTGGCTTCATCAACATGCTCGATGCGTCCGGTTGGTGACGGATCGTGATAGTCTTTGATATGCAACCAGCCCATGCTGGGTTTCATCGCCAAGTACTGCGCGTACGTTTCGTCAGCGGTGAAGCCTTGAGTGACAATGTTCGCACCGTCAAAGATCGTGAGCATCGCCGGATGGTTCACCTTCTTTGCGATGGCCGCGAGGGTCTCACCTGTTTGCCCGACCAAATTGGCTTCGACTTCCAGGCCGAAGGTCAGCCCCCGTTTATCACACGCTTCGGCGATCTGGCCTAGTTGGTCTGCGACCTGATCGATGTGCTCGGTCGGGTCGCTGCCTTTGGGATGATAGAACGAAAAGCCGCGAATCAGTTTGGCACCAAAAGCCTCGGCTCGATCACACGCGGTTTTGACGTCTTCTGCCAAATACTGTTCGAACGGAATGAACTTATTCGAAGTTCCGTCATCGACGTCGCAGAGTTTTACTTTGCCGATCGGCGAACCAATGCTGCTAACTTTTAGTCCGTAATCGGACTGCATCTTTTTGACATGCTCGATCTCCGAATCGGAGAGCATCATGACGTTCTTGATGCCTTCACCGGCGTCGATAAACCGAATCGAGTAGTAGCGTAGTCCGAGTGCCGCGAAAGCGGAAAACTGCTGCACAGCCAATTTTTCGTTGGCGGCTTCATCTGCAAAGCCACTCAACAGGACAGGAATCTGGTCAGACATCTTAGGTGGGAATTAGGAGGCTTCGGGGGTGGGGTATTCAACGACGATGTTGCTGTGGAGACCACCGCGAGGGGTCCACTGGCTTTCCACTGTCGCAGTTTTCGGCTGTACAACGGCGAGAAAGTCGTCCATGATCCGGTTGGTGATGGCCTCGTAAAAGATCCCTTCATTTCGAAAGGCTTGGAGGTACATTTTTAGGCTTTTCAGCTCCACACAGACCTTGTCCGGAACGTAGGTGAAAATAATCTTGCCGTAGTCCGGTTGGCCGGTTTTCGGGCACACCGACGTGAATTCGGGGCAGTGGTGGACGATTTTAAAATCACGCGATTGGCTGGGGTTCTCGAACACCTCCAGGATTTCGCGAAAATTCTTTGACTCACTCAACGATCAAGATCTCCATTGGGTAAAACACAAGTGTCGCACGCCCCGGCTAACTCGACCAGGGGACGCCCAACTGGCGATGTCGATCCAAACGAGCACTCGACTGGATCGGTCTCAACCGGTCGGCAAAACCAACGTGCGCCACGGCTAAATGAGCAGAATCCGCTCGAAGACAACACGACGAAATCGTTGTTCGTCAGCGAGACTTTTTTTAGCCGTCAAGGGGAAGGAAAGCTTACCGGAACGCCAAGTTTTTTCATCCGCACCAGTGGGTGTAATCTTCGTTGCTGGTTCTGTGATACCCCCTATGCGTCTTGGAGCCCCAGCGGAGAAACGCAGTCCATCGGACAGATCCTCGAAGCGGCACATGCGAGTGGTGCCAAGCACGTCGTCTTGACTGGCGGGGAGCCTCTGCTGCCGTCGGCCATCGGAGACCTTTGCGATGCGCTGCAGCAGAGTGGATTTCACTTGACAATCGAAACCGCAGGAACCATCGATAAGCCGATCCGTTGCGACCTGCTTTCGTTAAGTCCTAAGCTGGCCAGCAGCACTCCGAATCCGGTCGATCATCCGCGTTGGAGCCAGTTGCACGAATCACGACGAATGCCGATCGGCGTCATGAAACGTTTGATTGAGGCGGCGAAAGACTATCAGCTGAAGTTCGTCGTCGCTTCGGCAGAACAGTTTGACGAAGTCGAAACGATCGTGTCGCAATTGTGCTCTCGTCCAAACCATGTCTACATCATGCCGCAAGGCGTAACGACAAAGGAAATGGACGACGCGCTCGAGTGGCTCAAACCGATCGCCGAATCGCATGGCTACGTTTATTGCGATCGCATGCAGATTCGATGGTTCGGAAACCGACGCGGCACCTAATGCAATGAAGGGTCGGAACACTATCAGCCGCACCGCACGAGCGGCAGTTCTTTTACAGTCAACCGGGGCTAACGCCCATTCGGCTGATCCAAAACCCTATGAGCCGCACCGCGTTAGCGGCGGTTCCCACGGGAACAACCGAGGCTAACGCCCAATCGGCTGATCTCAAAACCCTATCAGCCGAACCGCGTTAGCGGCGGTTCTCGCATGGACAACCGGGGCTAACGCCTCATCCGAAAATCAAGCTGAACCAAATCACTGGGCGGCTGTTTGGTCTGTCTATAGTCCAGATAGCTGAATCGTTTGGACCTCGGTGAATTTTCCGATTTCCATATTTGCCCCGCCGATCATCAACATCTGGTCCTTTGCGATTGGGATCATGCGGTGAAAAAATCGAGCCGGATCGGTCGTCGTCAGCGTTTCCCAGGCGTCGCCATCAGCACTGAGCATGTGCAGCCCACCATCCATTGATGTGACGAAAAGATGGCCCGAGCAAGCGAAAGAAGAACTGCCAAAGCCTGACATTCCGCCGCCGGGGATCGACGGCCCTTCGGACCACTTGTCGTTTGCAGCGTCATACACGGAGACTTCTGTGGTTGGTCCGCGTTCTGAACGCATGCCGCCAACCGCATAGATCTTTCCATCGAACGCAGCAACGCTGAGGGCACGACGCTGAAATGGCGGTTGTTGAAGTGCTTGCCACTGAGCATTCGAGTCGGACAGGTCCAAACTGTATGCCGACTGGTGCCACTGTTGGCCTTCTTCGGTGCCGTCAAGTTTCCATCCGCCGATGACATAGACCTTGTCTCCCATTACGGCGGCATCAAACGAAGACCGTGGCTCGGGAAGAGCCGGCAGATCGGACCATTTGCCCGAAGCCGGATCAAACTTGGCAACGCTGGTTTGCGAGACAAGCTTGTGCTCGTCTCCGGTTTTGTTCATTGCGGTGAAACCGCCGATTCGAATCAACGAGTCTTTGTAAGGAACCAACGCGAGGCCCTGCAAACGTGGACCGGAAGCAAGTTTGGTCCACTGAGCATCGTTGTCGGTTAGATCCAAGCTCCAGAGGCGATCGGATTGTTCATCGATCGAGTAAGAGTGGGCTTCTCCGGTGTGACCGCCGTAGACATAGATTTTGCCATCGCAATAGGCCGCTCCAAAACTGGTCAACTCTTCTGGCAAGTCAGCAAGCCCTGAAGACTTCAATTCCGCTTTCACGGAAGACTCTTCGGTAGGACGATCCATGACGCGTTCGGTTTTGGGGCCGGCGTCGGTGCCTTCGAAATAGAATGTCGATGTCAGATAGTCGGCAGTGCTTTGGTAACTCTCGCCATCGAGTTCACCTTCGATGTTTTTTGTGGTCACACCGACCAACACCGCATTGAGACCTTGTGTCATCTTATCGGCGCTGAACTTTACCTGGCCCTTGCCATCGGTATCCGCAGTCGCCTTCACTTCGCCGTGGGCGCCATAAAGGCTTACTTTTGTGTTTTCCAGTGGCTTACCATCTGCAAGCACCGTGACTGAAATTGAATCAGCAGTTTCACCACGAATCACCGTTTGCAACTTAGCGTCGTCGCGAACTACGGTCGGCCAGTCTGCAGGACTTGATTGCGGTAGATGTTCGACGTGATAGGTTAGCTTCATGCCATGATAAAGTCCGTAGGTTGCCGTCCCGAAATACTCGTCGGCCTTTCCAATCGCTTTATCGCTTTTCAAACCGTGCAGGTCATCTGTCTCAACCGTCGACATCGCGATTGGTGACGACGAACTGCTTTTTCGGATCGCGATCTTTGCAATTCGCTCGGGCAGATGGTACGTGCGGTCCTCGGTTGATTCGCCAAACCAAAAGATCACCTCGCCTTCGGGAGTCGAACCGAGCCACGCCATATGAGCATCGGCGGCGCGGCCGATCAGCAACGCGACGGTCAGAGCCATCAGCGAAGTCAGGCCGTATCGCGAGGAAAAACAACGTCGAATCATGTCACTACCAGTTTCTTAAGGCTCTAAAGAAAACTAACGTCAAACTCTAATGTATTGTCTTGGTCAGGAAGCAGCGTCCATTCGAGTTTGCTTTTCCCGTCGTACTCCGGTGCGATTACCGAGTCAGATGGGGGCAAACCGACTTGCTGTTCCTTTGGGATCGATCGCAAAATTCCCGCAGGAATCATCGAGATTCGAATCCGATATTTTCCACCGTGCAGCCCGTTGTCATCGGTCAAACGAAATGAACCGCCAAAGATTGGTGCCGAGGCGCTGGGGCCGGTGGTCGATCCCATCGGCTCGAAAGTCATGACGGCACCCGACAGAGGTTTACCGTCAACGGTGACAGTGCCACCGGCTTGAATGCCGACCGATAGCTCCTTGGTGCAACCAGCCAACGCAATGCAAAGGGATAGGCTGCACAGAGCGAAACTGGTCCGCAAAAAGTTGCCTTGATCACTGCGTCGAACTTTGAATGTTCGATCATTCATCACCAAGGGTCTCCATTTAGAACCTTGCCATCGTTGCGCGAAGCAAGATTGCCGAGTACCGTCGCATCAACAAATTCCGTCAGGAAGCGAACACTGCCGTCGGCCAAAACGAATTGGACACCGCCAGCGTGTTGACTGCGAAAGGATTCGTAGGAAGGGATGTCCAAGATGGAGATGTGATAGGCATTGAATTTGCCAAATACCGAAGCAGTCGAATGATACGGGTAGCTGACCGCCCACTGTCCGAAAGACTCTCCACCACCGCCTGGGTAAGGAAATGGCAGATTGCTGGTGTCACGGACCTGGCGGCCATACTCACCCGCCAGCAACGTCATTGAGGTCCCATCTGACGCGCTGATATCAGCGATATTGATCCAGTGCATCCAAGAACGATTCGGATCAATTCCCGCGTTCACACGTTCGCCTCGAAACACGTTCATCGCATCAACGATCGCACCGTTGTGCAGCTCGTTGCGGTACTTTTTCGTTCCGGTGGAAAGTGCGTAGCTGGAATAGCCTTCCAGCGCGCCGCTTCCATCGGGATAGGGGACTGAAGGACAGCGATAGACTTCGGGTGTCTTCTTTGCCGGTTCCGCATTGATCGGGTCCCATGCGCTGTACTCGAAATCGAACTCGTCATACAACGCTTGATTCTCGACATAAGGCAAAATCGAAACCCATCCCGTCAGCCCTGCCGCCTGTACCGGTTCACGTTCCGTCCCACCGATTCGCACACCAAGAGCACTCGGTGGCAATTTGCGATGCACGTCGTTGTAGTTATGCATTGCCAATCCGATTTGCTTCATGTTGTTCGAACAGGACATGCGTCGGGCCGCTTCACGAGCCGCCTGGACAGCTGGCATCAGTAGTCCGACTAGCATCCCGATGATCGCGATGACGACCAACAGTTCGACCAATGTGAATCCGTGCCGATGGTGGAATGTTTCAGCACGCTGCGAAGTTTTCAATCCGATCATTGCAGCCCCCGCGTGGGCAATGGAGTGAACGTGTTGCTGTAGAAATACGTGCGTTTAGCGATCGGCCGTTTTCCGGCGACGACGACGCAGGGTCAGTAGCCCACCGATCATGCCGATCGCGGCAAACGAACTGGGCTCAGGAATAGCGGTTGGCGAGACAAACGCAGTGTTCGATGTGAACGAATCGACGTGGAATTGATCCAGTGACACGTGGGGAGCCGGTGTCGCGAAATCGATTCGGTACTCTGCTTGGCTATCAGAAATGTCCCAAAGCGCCAGGTAGTCGACGCTCTCGCCAGAGAAGCCGCCACCGCCACCGACTCCACGCCCGGTTTCCTTCATCATGGTCGGTGCGATCGTGCCCGCAGTTCCAGTGCTGGCGGAAAGCAAAATCGAGTCATAGTCGAGTTCGCCAATCGAACGGAACTGCGCAACGATTCGTGTATTCGATCCGGCCGTTCCCGTTGGCACGATGCTGTAGAACGACAGTGCCGCGAAAGGTGAATAGATGTTTCCGCTTCCGGTCGCGATCGATCCGGGGCTAACCGTAAACGAAGCGACATCGCCGAATTGTCCAGGGGCATCGGGCGTGACGTCGGTGTATCCAGCAATTGGATCGTTCGGGCTCGTGTTGTTTTCAAAAAGATCCCAGCCGCTGTAGGTGCTGCCCGCGTCTCCACGCAGCCATCCGAAGACTTCGCTGCTGGTATCGGGAACCGAATCACCGGGTGCGTAAATGTCCGCTTTTACGGCGGTTGAAACCAAGAAGGCTCCGATCAAGCCAAGGATCGGACGTACAGATAGACGCAGGCTAAGGCCCATAGGGAGGTTCCCAGTTGAAAGTCGAGTGGTCAGTCGGCCAACCGCACTTGCGGTCGCCGCGCCTTTAACTCGCTTGCTGGGTTGGTGCCGGGCCATCAGCGGTTTCGCTGTGGCCGGTCTGCCTGCCTTGCTTGCTACACGTAAAAGCTAGTTGAGAATGATTCGCATTAAAATAATGGTGCGGGTTGTCAATGTCAATCACACTCGTGAAATCTTTCGCGAAGCAGATTTGGAACTGAAAACCCCTGTTTCCCACTGTTCGAACACTGATCGATCACAACTGGGACGTTTCGAAATCAGTGTTCGGCCTTGAGTATGCCTGCCGTGCTAGCCGGTGGTTCGTAAACCGCCGGCGATACCTTGAATTGACAAACGCAACAAGCTTGTCAGCTCCTCGCTGTCCTCTCCGGACCGCATCTGACTGAGCAGCTGAATTTGCGACAGGTTCAAAGGATCGACGTAAGGATTTCGCATTGAGACCGACGTCTGCAGCCACTCGATGTCCGTCAGCAGCTCGTGGTTTTCCTTGATCAACAAGATCGCACCTCGACTCTTTTCGAATTCCGAGGAAATCAGCTGCCAGATTTCGTTGCTCGATTCGTCACTGATCAGGGAGGCGTACGTTTTTGCGATTTGCATGTCCGCCTTGGCCAGCGCGAGTTCGGCATTGTCGATCAAGGCACGGAACATCGGCCACTTTGAAAACATCGATCGCAAAATGGACCAATCGGGGTCCTTACTGTCGACAAACTTCCGGACCGCGCTCCCGATACCAAACCACGCGGGCAGGATGTGCCGTGACTGAGTCCATGCGAACGTCCAAGGGATCGCTCTCAAGTCGGCGAGCGAGGTACGTTGACCACGCCGTGCCGGACGCGAACCGATCGGTAGGTTTTCGATTCCACTAATCGGGGTCGCACAATCGAAGTATTTAAGGAAGCCTGGATGTTCGACAAGTGATCGATAGATGCGAAGCGACTCGGCAGACAGAATTTCCATGCCCTCAACCCAGCTTGGCTCAGGTGCAACACTGGGTGTCGCGCTGACCAACAGGGTCGCGTTGATAATCTGCTCCAAATGCCGGTGCGCGATCACGGGATCATCGTACCTTTCCGACAGCACCTCTCCCTGTTCGGTTACACGCAATCGTCCGTCCACGGCTTCTTTGGGGAGCGATCGGATCGCACGGGCAGCGGGTCCGCCGCCTCGCCCCAGTGCCCCGCCTCGACCGTGAAAGACGGTCAGATCCACATGGTTCTCGCCGGCGACGGCAGCGAGCTTTTCCTGAGCCTGGTGCAATTCCCAGCAAGCGGTCAAATAGCCACCGTCTTTGGTGCTATCGGAGTATCCGACCATGACGATTTGGCTGGGCTGATCGAGCTTTGCCAAGTATCGCTTATAAGCTTTGTCCGCCAACAATCGATCCAGCATTCCTGACGCGTTGCGCAGGTCATCGATCGTTTCAAAGAGCGGCATAATCGGTAGGTGAGGCAATTCATCGACGCTTTCGTGACGCTGAATCCAAGCCGTTTTCCAAAGCGACAACACCGTCAGCACGTCTGCTTCGGAGTGGGTCATGCTGATGATGTAGCCACCGATAGGCTGCATTCCCCAACGTGTGTACTCGTCAACCAGCAAAAGAAACGTGTCGAACACCTCCTTGGATGTCGACGAAAGCTTTGAAACATCGATCGTGGTAGGTGCGTGATCGTCAGCTAGATAATCCAGCAGATCTTGGTCACTCGGCGGAGACTGCAGCCCAAGCTGCAGCGCAGTGACTTCTCGCAAACATTCACGGTGGACTTCGGAGTTTTGCCGGATGTCTAGCGATGCGTAGTGAAATCCGAATGTGTCGACGAGATCGATCCAAGGCTGCAAGTATTGGTCCACCACGCGGCGTCCACGATGGTCAAACATGCTTTGCCGAAGCATCTCCAAATCACCGCGAAATTCTGCAAGCGATTTGAATGCCGCTTCATCTTGGTTGCCGGCTTCGAGTGAATTGAGCGTATGCTCCAAGCGATATTGCAACATCCGCATGAAACGTCGATACGTTTCGGACTTCGAAACCGGTTCGATTCGTTCGCCAAGTTCCGGCATTTTTGCGATGCAACTTTCGATGCGTTCTTGCAGCTCGCCATCCGATGCGACTTGTTGATCCGACATCACGACTTGATTGTGCAAACGCTTGCACTCCGCCAAATGTCCTTCGAGTGCCGCGCGACGAAGACGGGCAAACGTATTGCGTGATACTTCAGCCGTCACGAAGGGGTGCCCATCGCGGTCGCCACCGATCCAAGTCCCGAAAGACATGAAACGGGGGATTTCGAAATGGTGATCCGGGTAGGTTTTCTGAAGCGCCGATCGGAGCTCGCGATAAGTCTTCGGCACGACATCCCAAAGCGTCGACGCGAAATAAACACCCCGACTTACTTCGCTCATCACTGGTGGTCGGTCAGGGCGAACCAAATCGCTTTGCCACAATACCGTTAGATTGGCAAGCAGCTCGGCCTCGGCGGATTCGGAGTTTTCCGCAGCGATTTGGGCCAACAGTTCTCGAACACGTCGCAGTAATTGTCGCGTGGTTCGGCGTTTGGCTTCCGAAGGGTGCGCGGTGAATACCGGTTCGATTTGCAATCGGTCAAGCCAACGCTGCATTTCCGAAGCTGGCATCCCCTGCTTCTTGATCGTATCAATCGCATGGGCGATTGACTCGCTCCGAGGAATGCCGTTGACTCGGGCCGCATCGTCGCGTTGTTTCAAGACTTCGATCCGCTGTTGTTCTTCGGCGACGTTTGCCAAGTCAAAGAACAGGCTTAGCCAGCGAATGACCGACCGCATTTCGATCGGCGTCAATCGCTTTAGCTCATCCACGAGGCGAGATTCGGCCTCCGGAAACCCGGCTCGGCGTTCGAAAGCGAGTCGTCGGATTCGATGCATCGTATCGGCCAGAGATTCGCCGACTTGTTCGCGCACAACTAAGTCAAGTTGCTCAACTAGATGATCGAGAGTTTCGTCGTTCGCTTTCGAATTCATTTCACGTTTACCAGAGGCTATCGAAATCAGTTTCTTGCTGAAGGCCAGTATTTGTACAGGTCAACCTGGGCGGCATATGAACCTACCTCAGACGTGCATTCAATCCGCCATGCAACGGATCAGGTCAGAATGTAAGTTGATCGTTGGTGAGACGTTGATGCACAGTTTTTCCCAGTCGGCTTTCAGTGCAATCCTAACGGAACCTTGGCTAATCAGCCTCCACGGTTTGGGGGGAGGCGGCCTAAGGCGATAGCGTTTCCCTTACCGCGACCTAATGAAGCATTCGTGGTGTGGAGGGGGCATACACGCGGCAACAGCTGAAACGCCAAGTCAAACCTTTCGCTGCCAAATTCGTGTCTGCGAAAAGGGTTTCAAGCCAGTTGCGTCGTTAGCACGTACGCCGGGTTGCAGGTGAGCAGGAGGTTTATGCGGGTTTTGCTACCCCGAGCAATTTGCATCTCGAAATTCGCCGATATACAGAATCAGACGCGCATTTTTCGACCAGGCATGGGGCTCTTTCCTGGTCCGTCTAGCTGGATGTCATGCGACGGGTTGGCCGCGATCACTTTTCAATTGACGGCGGCCAGTCATTTTTGATATTCCGGCGCTTTGAAATTCGATCCTCCTGCATTCGATCAGGGACCAGTCTGATGAAACCTTGTGTACGGTTCGGCTTTGCCGCGGTTCTGTGCCTTTCCACCATCCAAACAGCGATGGGACAGGCGAACAAGCAACGTGGTGTCGCGTTGGGTGGGCTTGCCGGCGCGATCGCAGGTGGCATCATTGGCGACCATAATGATGAAGCAGGTGCGGGAGCTGCCATCGGTGGTGTCGTCGGCGCGGTTGCCGGTGGCATCCTGGGAAACGCGGCTGACAAAGAAGCTCAGATCCAACAACAGCGTTCCGCCTACTACCACGCTCAGCAGCAACAAGCCGCGGCTCAGCAGCAGGCGATCGCAATGCAATCCGCGGTTACTCTGCAAGACGTCATCAGCATGAGCCGTTCAGGTCTAAGCGACCAAGTGATCATGAACCAAGTCCGCCAACGCGGCTTCATTGGCAAGATCAGCGTCAGTGACATCATCGCATTGCATCAACAAGGTGTCAGCGAGAACGTGATCACAGCATTGCAATCAGCGAACACGTCACCTGCGCCCGTTCAGGTTTCGCGTCCGGCTCCAGTGCAGCCATCGCCAGTTGTGATTGAGCGCCATTATCAACAGCCTTCGCCGGTCATCATCGAAGAGCACGTATTGCGGTCCTATCCTCGCCCACACTACTACCATCATCATCGTGGTGGTCGAGGTTCGTTCTACATCTATCACTGATCATCAATCAACTGACAGACAAACAGCGAAACGCTGCAGCCTCCATACTGAGGGTTGCAGCGTTTTTTTTATGGACTGATCCGTGGCTAAATATGATCCAATGGCCACTACGCATTGCCCATGCTGGACCATTCAATTGTCGGCCTGCGGGATTGATCGCTTACAAAGTGGCATTGGACGCCAAAGTGCCAGCGGGGAAGAATGCTGCATACAGGCAGTGTAGGGCAACAATCGAGAGACACAGCTGCTAGCCGTCTGATAGGCCTTTTCTTCCCCGCAGTCGAACCAGCATTGCTGCTGAGGCGGCTAGCACGAGGATTGCGCTGAAAACGAAGTAACCGATGACACCGCTAACGAAACCATCGTTTACAAGCTTGTTATCGGGGACAAGGTCTTCGTTCAATGGAAGCCAAAACAACGTCGAAAATGGACTCGTGACCCCAGTCCAGTCGATGTTCGTGATCGTTTCGTCCGGCATGTTCAGCATCCGAGTGACGATGGACAGGGATGGCGGGACAACGTACAGCAGTAACAAGACAGCATAAGTCGTCAACAATGCGATCGAAGTCTTGCGGGCGAACATTGAACATGTCAGCGCCACGACACAATTGACCAAACAAACCACTCCGACAATCAAGAACATCAGTCCGACCGAAATCAGGTTCGACCAAAACGCAGTGTTCAGTGCCGCGCCCAACAGCAGCGGCCAAAGCAGGAAACCTGTCAGAACAAGCGAGATACGGAATCGGACGATGAACTTGCCCCACAGAATCTGGACCGGCGACAACGGAGTGGTCAGAAGCAAATCCAGGGTCTGACGCTCTCGTTCGCTGGTAATACTACCGGCTAAAAACGACGGACCGACCAGCATGTTGAAAACGATGACGTAAACGCAAAACCAGGGTGCTTGATGCTGTTGGAAGAACAAGAAATAACCCATCATCGGGATCGCTAGCAGGATGCTGATCTGGATGACCAGACGCAACATCAACGTCCCTTGGCTAAAGATCTCGCTGTGGAGTTCCTTGTCGTAGACCGGGTTGGCACCATCGGCCATCATCTCGTCTTTCTTTGGCGGCGCAAACAAACGATCGGGAAATTGGTCAGGCTGAATCACAAGTCCGACTGCTTCTTCGGCCTCCTTCTCCAGGTCGATCACTTCTTTGCCTTCGCTGCCGACATCAGGTGGATAAAGCATCCGGCCTGCCGCAGCGGAACCCATCAAAATCACAGCGGTCAGTCCAAAAGCAGGGAAGACCACGGTGGCAATTCGAAGACGCAAGTATCCGTCGTCACCCAGGGATGCCCAAAACACACAGGCACCGATGACCAGCGGCAAAATTGCGAGATAGCTGACGACAAGGGCGCTACTTGTTCGAGGAAAGTAACTGCTGCACAACACGCCGATCGCTCCGAACAAGACCACCGAAACGATCAGGCCGAAGTAGGCCGCAAGCACCTCATACACGTGGACGCCACCCAAAGGCAGGCATAGCACAATGATCGGCAGCGACCCGATAATCAACATGCCCAGGTGGGTTAACGAAGCCACCATTTTCCCCAGCACAACGGCGCCCGGACGCAGGGGACTGGCAAGCAGCATCTCGTACGTTTTGCGTTCCTTCTCCCCCGCGATCGTTCCGGCAGCAAAGCTTGGCGCCATCAACGATGCGATCACATATTGGCCCAGAAAGAACAGGTTCACCAACTTGGTTGCCGAAGGCGGAGTACTGGTCAGGTCCAGACGCTGATCGTTGGGCCAAGCGGCGATCACGACCGTCGCGAGAAGCAATTGGTACAATCCCAATAACACAAAGGCTCGCTTGGTGCGAAGGTTGACAAGCAACTCTCGCTGCAGCACAGGATTCTCAAGGATGTACATCAGCCGCTACGATTATTTCCACTGGTTTCCCTACGGACAGCCGAGTAATCGACTGCTTCCGTCTTAGCATGACGCCATTGTAGCAATCTGCAACCGAGACACCGGCAGCCGTATCGTTGTTGAATAGACAAAATTACTTTAACGTAGCCACTACTTCGCCCCGACTTGGTGCCTACTCGCCTAGAATAACTTTTGCGATCGGGACGCATGCGTTGCCGATTGACCGAATGACTACTCGATTTACTCTTCGCGACTGATCTCTCGAATGCCGCGATTCGCGTTTTATCTCTACATCCTGCTGACCGTTCCCCTAATCGTTGGATGCGAGGGATGTCGCCAGGTTTCGACGTCCGGCGGACCGTCCGAAAACGACAAGGCACCTAAAGAGGCATATTCGGTCGGAGCGACACTCGGTTATCCGGCTGATCAGAATGCTACTTTTGGAGCTTTGAAGCCCGGGCACTGGATGAGCGCCGAACAATCGTTGCGCAGTAATCAAGGTGACCAACGTGGCGAGCTTCATACGCAAGCGACGGCTATCCTGCGTGACCGTGACTTAAATCAAATCGGCACCGTCAATTCGATCAAGACGGTGCGTCCGGTTGTGTTGCCCGAAGGCCAGATGCGAGGGTTCGATTTCCGCTTTCACGTTCCCTTACCGTCTTCTGAATCGTCACGCCGAATCAGCTTGTCAAGCCGTATGGTCCCGAGCAGTGGTGGGATCCTTGATACCGGTGGCCAACCCTTCGTCGCACTCGATGCAAGCGAATACTTCTTCGTCGTTTTGACAACTCGTCCCGATCGTTTCACCCGTTTTCAGACGGCAAACTGGGCCAGCTTTCAGTCCGGCAATGTCGATCGTGAAGTTCGCTACAACAATTACCGCGTCGTCGTTCCGAAAGTTGACGGGAGCATTCTGCCATTGCCCGACACGATGTTGGATATGAGCAGCTTCGCGGTGATTTTCTGGGACGACGTTTCCGCCGACGCGTTGACCCCGATGCAACAGTCTGCGATCGCTGATTGGGTTCGGTTTGGCGGCCGTTTTATTATCAACGGTGCCGATGGCAGCGACGCGGTGGCAAACACATCGCTGCTGGAACTGATGCCGCTCGAACCGACCAGCAATATTGAGTTGGATGGAAAATCCGCAGCCGAGATGATGGAGAACCACTCTGTCGAATCTGACCGCTCCCTGGCCAAGCAAAGAAACTTGGTGCTTTCTGAATCGAGCCGCATCGCAGTCGATGGGCGTCTGAACTCTGGTGCTGAACCCCTCGAAGGCACGGCATCACTGGTTCTGAGAAAGCCGTTCGGCAGAGGCGCCGTCATTCAGCCACGATTTGATCTACTCGACAGCTGGATTCAAGATTGGGAATCCTATGACAGCTTCGTCAACAATGTCATCCTGAACCGGCCGGCTCGAAACTTTGTTGTTTCGCAGTCCGCACCATCGTTCTCTGACGGTGTTGGTAGCTTGGACGAAAATGAAGTCTTTCCGGAGGATCTGGAACTGACATTCACCGGAACGCGAATCGGTTCTGACGCCGCGGCAAACACACAGTTTCGCTTGTCCAGTCGAGACGCGATCCTTTCGCAGCTTGACAATCAACAGGGTGAATCAAAAGAAGCGGGAAGCATCTTCGACCGGACATATCGAGTTGACGGGGTCGGGGGCCTGGCAAGCTGGAACGATAACAGCGATATCATGCAACAAATGACGGACACATTGACCAGTGAAGCGGGGATCGAGATTCCTGATTCGGCGTTGGTTATTCGATCATTGTTGATCTACTTGATTGTCTTGGTGCCGATCAACTACATCGTTTTTCGACTGATGAATCGACTCGAATACGCCTGGTTTGCAGTGCCGGTCATCGCGGTGATTGGTGCGGCTTTGGCAGCCCGACAAGCGCGATTGGATATCGGGTTTGCACGCAGTAATACCGAAATCGCATTTGCCGAGGTTTACGCCGGATATCCAAGAGCCCACCTGACTCGATTGATGGGGATCTATAATTCGTTGAGCAGTCGATACGAGTTGCAATTCCCAACGGCTGACGGGATAGCGATGCCCTTGATTGATGAAGTTGATCCAGGTACTGGCATTCAACCTGCGTTTCATGTTTCCTTCGCCGAGGGTCCCGCACTTGTCGATTTTGCCGTCGCCAGTAACCGAATGCGTTTTGTGCACTGCGAAGAGATGGTTGATTTGGGTGGCAAGGTCACGTTCAGCAATGATGAACTGGTCAACGATTCCGATCACGAACTGATGGACGGAGTCGTCGTGCGACGCGGACCTGACGGACGCACCGAGGCTGCGGTGATCGGATCACTTTCGCAAGGTGAATCAACTGCCGTCAACTACGTGCCGATTAATCAGATCAGCCCGACGGTCGATTTGCCCTTGAAAATCGACGCATTGATGCAGCGGTTGATCGCAAAGGACTCTCTTCCGTTGGATTCGACACGATTGGTTTGCCGAATCGAAGGTCGCATTGATGGGCTAAATATCAGTCCCAGTGCTAGCCAAAGCATCACGCAAACAGTCATGCTGGTTCATTTGGAACAGCCCCCGTTCCCCACGCTCGAAACCGATCGCAACCTCGCTTCATCTTTCGCCAGATCGGTTAAAGCCAAAGACGTTGCCGAAACGCCATCCGGCACTGACGACACGAAAAACTAGCCACGACGATAATCGATGATCACACTGACCGGATTCGGAAAAGACTACGGCGATTTCACCGCGGTTCAGTCACTTGATCTGCACATCGATGCAGGCGAAACGTTTGGCTTCATCGGTCCCAACGGAGCCGGAAAGAGCACAACGATTCGATTTCTGGCGACCTTGTTGCGGGCAACGCGTGGATGCGGCGAAGTCGCTGGCTGCGACGTGATGGCGGATCCAGTTGGCGTCCGTCAGGCGGTTGGGTACATGCCGGATAACTTCGGCGTTTATGACGGAATGCGGGTTTGGGAGTTTCTCGATTTCTTTGCCGTGGCCTATCGCATCGGTCGAAAGGATCGCAAACAAATCATCGACAATGTTTTGGAATTGCTGGACCTGACACATAAGCGTGATGACTTTGTCAACGGTTTATCACGTGGTATGAAACAACGCCTTTGTCTGGCCAAAACGCTTGTTCATGACCCGCCGGTTTTGATTCTTGACGAACCGGCTAGCGGTCTCGATCCACGTGCCCGCGTCGAAGTCAAAGAGCTGCTCAAAGAACTGCGGCGAATGGGAAAAACGATCCTAATCAGCAGCCACATCCTGACGGAGTTGGCAGACTGCTGCACCTCGATCGGAATCATCGAGCGCGGTCAGCTGTTGATGCACGGGCCGATCGATCAGGTCTACCGTCAAATTCGCCGGAATCGCCACGTCGAGATTCAATTTGTAAAAGGCAAAGAGGCTGGGCTGTCGATCTTGCGAAGTTCACCACACTTGCGTTCGATCGAGGAAGCGCCAAGCTATGTGTTGGCAGAGTTGGAAACCGATGACGAAGGCTTAGCTGAACTGATGGAGGCGATGATCGCCGAAGGGGTCCGGATGCGAAGCTTCAATGATCGGGCTCCAACTTTGGAAGATGTGTTTATGACGGTAACCAAAGGTCTTGTGACGTGAAGCCCCGGATCTCGGGAATCCAGATCGCGGGAGTTGCGTTCGTTGTTGGGGTTATCCTGGCAACGGTTTCTCCGCTTCTGTCCGGCAAGCGAATCGCGTTTCGCGATTCCAGTCATTTCTACCTGCCGCTCTATGAGTACGTCGCAAAACGGACGCAGCATGAATGGATGCCGCTTTGGAATCCCCTAGATCAAACAGGGATCCCATTAATCGGCGAGTCCTCCACTGCAGTTCTATACCCGGTACGACATTTGGCATATTCGCTGCCAATTTCGCCGGAAGCAGCTCTGAATGCGTACCTGATCTTTCATCTATTGTTGGCAAGTGCCGGCGCCGGATGGCTGGCCCGCAGATGGTCGATGACGTCCCTCGGGGTTGCGGCTGCAAGCTTGGTTTACCCCTTGTCTGGAAGCGTACTCGGGTTGATGTCTAACCCGCCATTCTTGGTCGGGGCCGCGTACCTGCCGTGGGCATTGTCATGGTTGCTGGGGCCGGCACCTTGCTCTCAGATGCAAAAACGAAAACGCACGGCAGCTTGGTTGCGGAGCATTTGCTTTGGCGGGGCTTCGCTGGCGATGATGGTACTTGGCGGAGACCCACAAACCGCATTACATGTTGTCCTGGTATGTGGCTTCCTGTCGTTTGTGCAGAGTTTCAAAAAGCAGTGCCGCAAAACGATATCGGATGATGCCAACAGTCAGGCTATTACTAAGCAATCAAAGGGCGGCTATTGGCAACGGCTTTTTCGGCAACAAACGCAGTTAGTTTCTGCATGTTGTTTGGCTGCCCTGATAGCCGCACCGCAGATCGCCGCGTCATGGCATTGGAGCCGCCAAAGTGATCGAGCGAGTTCGGCAACTGAACGAGTCGATTTGTATGACTTTTCGGTACCACCGTGGCACTTGGCGGAACTCATTTCACCACGTCCATTTGGACATCCATTTCCAATCAACCTGCGAATTTCGAAGCTGATTCCTGGTGACGGAAGGATGTGGACCCCCAGCCTATACGCCGGGTTCATCGTCGGCTTCGCTTTGATCTGTCGCCTGCTGTTTCGCCGGTCCGAAGCGACGGACCCGTTTGCGATGTTGGCGGTCATCGCGATGCTGTTGTCGTTTGGACATTTCGGACTCGTTTGGCTGTTGCAACAACTGCCTGGAACGCTACAGGATACAAACAGCGCTGCCGGAGGTCTCTACTGGGCGCTCTGTCAAATCGTGCCGGGCTACGAGAGCTTTCGATATCCGGCAAAGTGGTTGCCTGTGTTTGCGATCGCGGCATCGATGGTAACGGGACGATGGTTGTCAACTTTCCAAATGAGCCACTTTAGAATCAAACGTGAACGGTCATTGTTGCTAGCTCTGGCAGGCCTATTACTAGTTTCCGTTGGTGCGATTCAATTCGCCAGCTGGTATTGGACTCAGCAAGCTCTAGCACACAAAGTTCCTGTTCCACGTGACGAGTACTGGGGGCCGCTCAACATTGCGTTGGCAATTCAACTCATTCGCACATCATTGCTTTGGTCGCTGTTGATGCTTCTTGGCGTTCTGTGGCTTACAAAACCAAAGTCCGCAACGAGCCAAAGTGGTTCAAGCCGTGCCCGTCCATATTTTGTATCGGCGGCTTGGTTGACTTTGATCGCAGTCGATTGCGCCTTTAGCGGCTACAACTTAATTCCCATGGTGTCGATCGAGCGTGAAAGGCAAGTTGCCAATCAAATTACGCCACCAAAGGTGCCATCAACTCGAGCGTTACGGACTCAAAAGGACAATGACGCAGGCGTTTGGCCTGAGGGTTGGCGCGGTTCAGATTCGCCAAATCGTGCACTTCAAGTTGCCGCAAGTGAACGCGTCGCGTGGTTCGGACGGTGGCATCTTGCGGACAACCAAGCGGTGCTAAACAGCATGGTTTCGATCAAGAGCAAACACTGGTCGGACTTTTGGAAAGAGGCCAATGAGGTGTTGCCCGCGTTAACTGCAAGCGAACGTGATCGATTTTGGCGATCGCTACAGCAATGGCTTGCCGTCGATGCGATATCCCAAGTGGATGGTCGAAAGTCGATGGCAGCGGACGGTTTGGCATATGTCTTCGTCACGCGACGCAAAATCAACAGTCAACCAATGGCACGATTGGCAACGAATTGGCAACAGGCCACAACGATGAACGCTCTGGTTCACGATTTGGCTCTCGGCGATGTCACGACCGTACCTAGGCTGAACGATCCAGCTCCTGAGCCTGAAAAGCGATCGGCGGGAAATGGGCAGCTTCAAGGTGGCAATGTTAACTCACAGTCGGACGGCGAACCCGATCGCCCAAAGGATTGTCAACTGACGCAGATCAACAATCACCATTTCCGCGTCACCAACGATGTTACGTGTTTGCTGGTGCGAAGCATATTCCAAGACGGAAACTGGACGGCCACAATTAGGTCGCTGGGTGGATCCGAAGCTGAGGACAGGGGTGAAGAACGCTTTGTTGAAGTCCTGCAAAGTAGCTTTCTAAACCAGGCCGTCCAGGTTCCACCGGGAGATTGGGAAGTCGAATTCACTTACCGGCCTTTTTGGAAAGGACCTTCGTTGGTAGCCAGCTGTCTAGGCGTGGCAATTTTCTCGATCGGGATGCTTAGCTCCGTTGCCATCTCGCGATCGGCCAAAAAAATGTCGCCTTAGCGAGTCATCGAAGGTTCGCTGGACGGTGCGTCGTAAAAATTCGGCGGATTGTCGCGCGAATTGTGGCGTTGGGAGAAGGTCTTTTCCGAATGCTGAAAACTCGGTGATTGTTGATTTTGCCGATGCCCGTTACGCTACGGCAATTGAATCGCGAACTCAATTTCGACCAACTCAAGGAATTTTTGATGACTGCTCGGCGTGGATCTGATTTTGCCGGCCTGTCCGTCGCCATTGTGACGCCGTTTAAAGATGGTGAAGTCGACTACGATCGATTGAAAGAGCAGATCGAATTCCAAATCGATGCCGGCACGCGGTGCTTGGTCCCCGTTGGGACGACTGGGGAATCCCCCACGCTAACACACGACGAACACGAACGCGTGATCGCCGAAACGATTCAGTGTGCCGCTGGGCGAGTGAAGGTGATGGCGGGCACGGGCAGCAACAGCACTGCCGAAGCACTGCGTTTGACTCAGCGAGCTGCGAAAGAAGGTGCAGACGCGACATTGCAGGTCGCACCTTACTACAACAAGCCGACACAAGAAGGTTTTTATCAGCACTTCAAAGCTGTAGCTGAAGCGGTCGACATCCCAGTTTGTGTCTACAACATTCCAGGTCGGACCGGAAAGGAAATTGACGTTTCCACAATCCAGCGACTGAGCGAACTGCCTGGTATCACGATGGTCAAAGAGGCCACAGGCAAGTTGGATCAGTGCTCGGCAATTGTCGGGACAACGGACCTAACCGTCTTGAGTGGCGACGATTCATTGACGCTGCCGATGATGAGTGTCGGTGCTGAAGGCATCATCTCCGTCGCTGGCAACTTGGTTCCTTCGGACATGATCAAATTGGTCAATGCTGCCGCAGCTGGGGATCTGCCAACCGCTCAGGCGATGCACCATAAACTGTTCGGCCTCTGTTCGAACATGCTTGGATTGGCAACGAACCCAATCCCTGTCAAAGCCGCAATGCGGATGGTCGGTCGCGACAGTGGTGACCTGCGTTTGCCGATGACGCCTCTTGATGAGGCCTCGGAAGTCAAACTTCAAGAAACACTGTTGGCTTATGGCTTGGCCAGCGCAGCGGGCGTTTGAGATCCAAACGGCGCTCGAGTGGTAGCCGCCCACAGAACTCATGAAGTCAATGTAGAATGCAGGGTAACTCATCGGCCCTGCTTTTCGAATTTCATGACCTAGGTTCCAGCGATGACGTCTCCAATGAATGCCGAATCTGAATCAGGGGACGCTGATTCAGGGGGCATCGAACGCCTGATCGAACTGGCGCGCCAAGGTGACAGTCGCTCGCTTGGTGAGCTGTTGACCTTCTATCGAAAATACCTCGTCTTCTTGGCAAGGACTCAAGTCCACGAGCATCTTCAGGTCAAAGCCGACCCTTCCGACCTTGCTCAAGAAGTCTGCTTGGCGGCCCACGGAAGCATCGGCGAATTTCGCGGTCAATCGGCGGAAGAATTCGCCGGATGGCTACGTGGAATTCTTTCCAACGTGCTCGCAATGCATGTCCGTCGGTACTTAGGCACTCAGAAACGAGATGCCCGTTTGGAGCAGAGCCTGAATCAGAGCTTAACGGGTGCGTCTCGCTTTCTGCATTCGCAAATCGCAGCCGACATGACTTCACCAAGCGGCAAATTTGCACGTGAAGAAAGCTTTTTGGAATTGGCAGCCGCAATTGAAAACCTACCGGAGGACTACCGACAGGTCATCGTTCTTCGTCACGTCGAAGCATTGCCCTTTGCTGACGTCGCCAAAGAAATGGGCCGGACGGTTAACAGCGTTGAAAAACTTTGGGTTCGAGCGCTCGCTAAACTTCGCGTTTCGGTTGGTGACCAATGAACGCGTTCGACGAAACTGACGCAGAAGACCCTCTTGTCGCAGCAGTCAAATCTTTCACCGCTGCGATGGAAGCCGGTCAGCAGGTATCGATCGATTCATTCGTCGGTCGGCATCCAGAGATCGCAGACGAACTGCGACCTGCACTTGAAGGCTTGCTGCTGCTACAGGGGGCCGGTGCGACTGTTTCGCCACAGCCGGAATCGAACGACCAAGAATTTATCGGCAAGCCGGTCGGTGATTTTCAAATCGTTTCCGAACTCGGTCGTGGAGGCATGGGAATTGTTTACGAGGCGACGCAGCTTTCTTTAGGACGCCGAGTCGCGTTAAAAGTTCTGCCGTTTGCCAGTGGGTTGGACGAAGTCCGTTTGCAGCGTTTTCGTAACGAAGCGCATGCCGCTGCGGCGCTGCACCACACTAACATCGTTCCGGTCTATGCCGTCGGAAGCGATCGCGGGGTTCACTACTATGCGATGCAATTGATCGACGGCGAGACGCTTGCAGAAGTCATAAGAATGCTTCGGCTTGATCGAACATCCAAGACCGATTCGACGGACGATTCTCGGCCGACACGCTCGACAACCCAAACAGCCTTTTCCACCGGGCACCATCGTCGCTCCCATTATCGACGTGTGGTCAAAATGGTCGTCGAGGCGGCGATCGCAATTGAACATGCCCATACCTACGGCGTCATCCATCGTGATATCAAGCCCGGGAACTTGATACGCGACCACGTTGGGAAAATTTGGGTAACGGATTTTGGCTTGGCGCAGGTCGAAAGCGATGCGTCTCACTTGACACGTACCGGTGACCCGATGGGGACATTGCGGTACATGAGCCCGGAACAAGCATCCGGCAACCGCATGTCGTTGGATCATCGAACGGATATCTATTCTCTAGGAACAACGCTCTACGAATTGTTGGTGTTGCAACCGGCTTTTCAAAGTGAAAACTATCGGACGCTGCTCAATGCAGTTGTCGAAAAAGAGCCACCAGCTCTTTCGACGATCGACGATCACATTCCCGAGGAATTGAGTACGATCGTTCGAAAAGCGATGGCCAAGCTGCCAGCCGAACGCTACCAAACTGCGACTGCTTTTGCGGAAGATCTGCAGCTATGGCTCGACGACAAGCCCATCAATGCGAAACCGCCAACGATCATTGAACGGGCAAACAAGTGGCGCCGCCGCAATAGCGGTTTGGTCACTGCCGCCGGTATCGTCTGGCTTGTAAGTACGATCGTGCTTGCGGGTACAACCGGCTTCATCTGGCGACAGCAGAGAATCACCAAGATGGCGTTAGACGCTCAGACAAGCGAGCGTCTTCGTGCCGAAGCGAACTTTGCACAGGCTCGTGCGGTTGTTGACACGTTTAGCGAGCTAAGCGAACAGGAGCTTGCCTATCGGCCTGACACACAGGACTTGCGGAGGCAGTTTTTGGAAACTTCGCTTGGCTTTTACCAGGAGCTGTTAGCACAAAGTTCCTCGGATACGGATCTTTCGAAAAAAATCGAACTGACCGCCGCTAAGGTAGAACGACTCGTCGACGAATTGACCGTCCTAGAAAACATCCAGCCGATGTTGATGTTGGCCGACCCTCACGTCGATCACGCACTGGGACTCTCGGACGAATCGACCGATCGATTGGTGGCAGCGGTCGATGAATTCCGACTGCAACGGGAGCAACTTGCCAATCAGCATGTCGGCGGATTGCTTTCAGACAACCCTGCAATTTCATCGATGTTGCGCGACTTTGACCAACAGGTTCGTTCCTATCTCGATGAGAGCCAGCTTCGTCGATTAAGGCAAATCCACCGACAACGTTGGCTGCCATTCACTTTTAAAACTCGGGAAGTAGTTCAGACGCTTGGCATCACTCGCGAACAGGTGGTGCAGATCAATCGAATCATCGAAGAGACACGTCCCAGTCGGACGCGGGGCAGTCGAAACCCATTCCGACCGGAGCTTCCATTCATGCCTCCAGGTGGCGGAGGCGAACCGCCGGAACCACCAAATCGCAACCGCCGCAACCCAGATCGTGGTTCACAGGAATCTTCAGGGGGACCATCGCTTCGACCCTCGCAAGGACCACCAGCGGGCACCGAAATCACCGTCCGCGAGATCAAAAAGATTTTGACGGATGAGCAGCGAAAGATTTGGAATGAACTTGTTGGGGAACCCTTCGATTTTGGCCGAACGCCGACTCCTGCGATCCCTCGATCGTAAGTCCGGTACGTATCTTTTGAGACTCTTCATAGGGGCAGTCTGCGTCAATCCAGAAGTTTTTCCGACGCATTGGAACGATGCCTGCAACAGTTGATGAAGGTCAATGCTCTTTAAAGTTTGACCTTTAAAACTAAGCAAATTCGTTCACTTCTGGATCCACATTCATGACTCGACGCTGGAATTTTGATCGCTCACGGCGGATTATTGTTCTCCTCGGCTTCGCCACACTACTGCCTTCTGTTGCTCGGTCTCACGAAAAATCGCCCTCGAAAATTTCGTCGCAGACGAAACAAAAAGAGCTAGTCGACAAGGGCCTGCAATATCTCGCTGGCGAAGGGCAAGACGACAACGGCATGTTTTCGTCTCGCGTTGGTCCTGGGGTTACTGCACTCGCGGTGACTGCGGCGCTGCGCAACGGTCGCGACCGAGATGACGCGTTGGTTGCAAGTGGCTTGAAGGCTTTAGAAAGTTTCGTCCATCCCGATGGCGGGATCTATGGCAACGGTCGTTTGAAAAACTACGAGACATGCGTCGCCATGGTCGCGTTTTCAGAAGCGAATAGCGACGGCAAGTACAACGACCTTTTGATGAAAGCGAAGGAGTTCGTCACGGGAGTTCAATACGGTAAAGCTGATCGTGACGCGTCCGATCCATGGTACGGAGGCTCCAGCTACGGCGGCAGCGGACGCCCCGACCTATCGAACACGGGGTACTTGATCGAAGCGTTGCATAGCATGGAAACGAGTTCCAACGATCCGGCGATCCAAGCAGCGCTCGCTTTCGTCTCTCGATCACAGAATTTGAATTCTAAGTTCAATGACACACAGTTCGCTGACAAAGTGGATGACGGCGGATTCTACTACGAGATACCGACTGAAAAAATTGATCCGAGCACTTCCGAAGAACGATACACCGCCAACGGTGGACTTCGCAGCTACGGATCGATGTCTTACACCGGCCTTAAGAGCATGATCTATGCAGGCCTGACCGACAAAGATCCTCGCGTGAAAGCCGCCGTTCAATGGGTTAGCGATCATTACGATGTGACCAGCAATCCGGGAATGGGTTCCGCCGGTCTGTACTACTACTATCACACGTTCGCCGCAGGATTAGATGCGGCGGGACTTTCCGAAGTCACAGATGCTGACGGTGTTAAACACGACTGGCGAGCTGATTTGGTCAACGAATTGGCTAAGCGACAAAACGACGATGGTAGCTGGAGCAATGAAAACCGTCGGTGGTTCGAAAACGATAAGAACCTAGCAACAGCGTTTGCTCTGCTCGCACTCTCACACGCAAAGTCCGAGTAGGCAGTTGAGGCTGGCATGAATAGAGCAGCAAATCCTAAACTTGAACGAACGCCGAGCAAGAATTGCTACGCAAGATTGCTCTGGTCAATCTCGTTTGGGATGTTGCTGCTTTTCATCGTCTGGTTGCTGGCAGATCCGTATGCTGAACCAACGATCGTGATCGTTCGCAACGGAATAGGGGCGGCAAACGTCCACGCAACACTCGGGCAGTTGCTTATCGAAGTAGGCCGTTTACGCGTTTGGTGCATCGGAATCGCCGCGGGTCTACTTATTGCGTTGTCGTCGCTATGCACCACACTAGTGGTTGTCAGGCAACGCTATTCACTTCGGCAGTTGTTGACTGGGACCGCGTTGATTGGAGCCTGGTGCGCGGCGATCGTCGGAGCACAGCAAATCACATGGACCGGAAAACGGTTTCGAGCCGCTTCTCGACTGAATTCTCTTGATCGACTTGCGGAATCCCTTGAAAGTGATTGGCCTAAATCGGACGGCGAAATCGAAGGCTTGGGACCCTTCAATGCCTATCCCGCGGTTCGCCCATCCGTCCTTCTTTTGCTGACGCCCTATCCATTGCCCGGGACGCAGACCGTTGTCGCGGCGATCGAACGGTCTCCGAACGGGATTTTGCGATTCCAACTCGGCGGAGAGGACGGTGGTGATTGGATCGAGTGGCACGGAGGGGCGAGTCGTCCTCGCAGCTTTACCGGCGGGCTTCAAGAGGACTATCAGCTGCAACAATTTAGCCCCATTGCGCCGGATTGGTATTTGGTTCGCTACAGCGATCCCAGCCATCATCCAGGTTGACCCCTGCCGGAGGCGGATTAGTCTTTAGCTCTGGATGATGCTAAGCAACCCGCCCAATCCTGTTGGTCAACCGCCCCGATGAATGCACTACCGGATGGGATCCGAGCGTGTCGACTTTTCGAGAAGCTACCGGTTAGGCCGCTCCGTAGGCAACGCGAACGTGCTAACGCAGTGCTTCCTAAAACGGTGCGGCGAAAGCTGTGTGCCGAGAAGCTCGGATCACGAATACTACTCGCAGCCGATTTCCGGCATAACTTCTTTCAGCCCGAGGACGTCAACGACGACGGGAAGGTTTCGCCGAGCGACGCATTGGCAGTCATCAATGCGATGTCGGGTGTCCAGTTCTCCGCAAGCACGATGTACACGGACGTAGATAACAACGGCGAAGAATCCCCACTCGACGCCTTGATGGTCATCAATCGTTTGGCGCTCGATAGCGAATTGGCCACCGGCAACGATGCCAGCGATCTAATCGATCAAATGCCCAGCCTTGGATTCAGTTTTCGCACCTACGACGGCTCCGACAACAACGCCACCAACCCTCTGTGGGGATCTGCCGGGACTGAGTTTAGACGAAACGTTGACGCCGCCTACGCGGACTCGATCGGATCACCAACCGGGACATCGAGACCAAGCCCGCGCGAGATCAGCAATACGCTGTCTGCCGAGTTCGAATCGGGCACGCCGAGCCGTCGGTCGCTTTCGCCTTTCGTTTATGTCTGGGGACAGTTTTTAGATCACGACATAACTTTATCGGGTGAACCCGGACCAGAAGACTTTCACGAGTCGTTTGATATTAAGATTCCAACTGACGATGTTTGGTTCAACCCGATGGGCCGAACTGATGTCACGATGCCGTTTACGCGCAGTGCAGCAGCTCCAGGAAGCGGAACATCTTCAGAAAAACCAAGGCAGCAAATCAATGAGATCACCAGTTTCATTGATGGATCACAAATCTATGGCAGCAACAAAGCCGTCGCCGATTCACTTCGGGAGTTTGTCGGAGGCCGGCTACTGATTCGTGAAAACGGATTGTTGCCTGTCGACGAGATGAATCAAATTATGGCAGGCGATAAGCGTGCCGCAGAAAACATCGGTTTGACGGCGATGCACACACTGTTTGTTCGCGAACACAACCGCATTGCAAAGCAGTTGGCCGAAGAAAACCCTAGCCTTGATGACGAAGAACTCTATCAATGTGCTCGGGCTATCGTGACGGCGGAGCTGCAATCGATTACGTACAACGAATTTCTCCCCGCATTGTTGGGGACTCGTGGGATCAAGCCCTACTTGGGCTACTCGCCGGAAGTCGATCCGACGATTACAAATGAATTCGCAACCGCGGCGTTTCGGTTTGGACATAGTGCAATCAATCGGCAGATACGGTTTATCGGCAACGATGGACACTCCACTGCGGAAGCGGTTTCGCTGACCGATGCGTTTTTCAATCCGTCCATTCTTGATGAAGCCGGTATCGACGAAATCTTGAAGTTCGATGCGTCAACCGTGTCGATGGAAATTGACCTGGAAGTGATCGATCCCCTTCGCAATTTCCTTTTCGGACCACCTGGTGCAGGCGGTCTCGATTTGGTCTCGCTAAACATTCAGCGCGGGCGTGATCATGGGATTGCCGACTACAACCAGCTTCGAGTGGCCTATGGATTACCTGCCGTCACGGGCTTCGCAGAGATAACCTCGGACGTAGAACTGCAAGTGAAGTTAGAGAGCTTGTACCACAGCGTCGATGATATCGATGCATGGGTGGGGATCATGGCTGAAGACCATCGGTACGGAGCTTCCGTTGGCGAACTAGCAAGCCGGATCATCGCCGATCAGTTTCGGCGTCTTCGTGAAGGCGACCGAAGTTACTACGAAAACGTCTTCTCGCGTTCTGATATCAGGATGATCGAACGCACCACGTTGGCAGACATTATCGAACGAAATACCGATGTCACCGGTCTACAAACAAACGTCTTTTTCTTTCGCAGTGAGCTGAGCGGCACTGTCAGTTCGCAATCTGATAGCCTACGAGAAGGCCTCCAGGTCATACTGCTGGATTCTCAAGGTGAGTTCATTGCCGATGTTCAAACAGACGCCAGCGGCGTCTACCGTTTCGATAGCTTTCCGAGTACCGGCAGCTACAAAGTCATCCTATCGGCAACCGACACGGCACACGAAGTAAATATCAGCACTGGCAATTTGCGATTTCAGGGACTCGATTTCGAAATCGCCTAGCAGCCTCTTCAATTTCAATCGTTGCCTCTCGATCCGTGACGGTATCGATCTGGCCTGCCATTTGATTGTCGATGACGATCCCCGTGTGGGCTCCTTTGATCTGCAATACAATGGAGTCGTGGCGGACGGGGCTCTGATCGGGGCACCGTTGTTCGCCGGGTAGGTCAATTTCTCGATCGGTGTAATCGAATGGCTGACGAGAACCAATCGACGAACGTGGGCTCTCCGACGAAAAAACTCGTGTCCCGTCTGATGGGACTGGAGACTGAGTATGCGACCTTAATCGCTAACCGGGCGGAATTGTCCAGCGTGGATCTTCCTGCAAGCGAAAGAGTTTTTTCTTTAATTTGCGAGGCGATTCGCGAGGACCAACCGACTGTTCGCGGCTATTTCGATGAGTCGCAGATTTTTTTGGCAAGCGGCGGTGCTGTTACCTTTGAATCACACCCCTCCCTGCATGCGATTCCCGGTGGTCTAGTCGAAATCGCAACCCCGGAGGTCACCAGCCCAGATGAGTTGCTTGCCTGTCAAAGATCGATTGATCAACTTGTCGCCGACGCCGCTTGCAAAGCCAAAACGCGCTTCGATATCCGTATCTTAAAGAACAGCTCCGACGCACTCGGGCATATCTACGGATGCCAGGAGAATTATGAAACGGTCGTTGCGGACGGGTTGTTCTTGGGGCTTTACCGAATAAGCATTGCGATACTTTGGGCGGCACAAGTTTTGAGCCTCGTGCTGACCCTTCCAGTTATCGCCCTGACAGTTTCATTGGTGTTCTTGATCCGCGTGCGCCAGCGTCAGTTTGGGGCAACCGCACCGACTTCCGAAGATGCGGTGGAACAAATCCAGTCACCACAGTCGGCTGGTGAACTTTTCGAAACGCTACCCGAGTGGGTTAAAAAAAGCCTGACAAAACTGCTTCGGCTGATCCATTGGCCGACGGTGATTATGCTCCGGGTCGTCGGGCGGCATATCGCATTTCGCAAGCAACGCCGCTTTCTAACTCCGCTGCTCGTGTCGCGTGTGGCTCTCTGCGGAACAGGAGATTTAGACCATGACGGACGATTCAGACTGAGTGCCAAAGCGATGGCGATTGACTCAATTGCCGATATGGGAAGCTACGACGGAGAACGTCCGATCTACGTTTACGGGCATTGGCTGGGGCAATTCTGCGCCCGATCGTTTTTGTCGCTTCGGTCAACAGCAGCGATGTTCAAGCGACGGCAACGTTTGCAAATCGGTCTTTCCGATTCGAATCTTTCAGAGCTTGCCGAATATGTCAAAGTCGGCCAGGTTTCTTTAGTCTTGGACATGATCGAAGCCGGACAAACTGACGGGTTGCTGCAGATGCCACGAGTTGTCGATTCATTGCACCAGATTACAAAGGACTGGCATTTGATCCGACGTGTACCGACCAATCGAGGCGCGATGAATGCTCTGGAAATGCAGCGTTCCTATCTGAAGGCTGCAAAGCATTTCGTGGAAAGTCATCCGGAAAGCGAACGCGGCGAAGCGAAACTGGTTTTGGAGCGTTGGGGCGACTTGATGGAAGCAGTGATGGCGTTCCGACGGGATGCACGAAATGTGACACCATCGCTTGGGCGAGTCGATTGGCTGTCGAAACGTTGGATGATCGATCAGCTGGGACCGAGTGCTCAATGGATAGCGAAAAAGAAAGCTGACTTGCGATATCACGAGCTATCCGCAGAGGGCTACTATCAAAAGCTCGCTGCGGCAAACCCTTCGTTGGAACTGATTCCGGCAGAAAGGATCGAACAGCGACGACGGACTCCACCGGCAAACTCGCCTGCAACGAAGCGTGGATGGCTGATCCGCGAATTCGGTTCGGGCGAAGACAGCATCGCTGCAGAGTGGGGATATGCAATGCTGGGTGAGGGGCGCGATCGAAAACGTATCGACTTTAAATAGTCTTGTTCGATGCGTCTGGTTTGGATTCAGACCCTCACGAACGCCTTGAATGTTCTGTTGCACTCGCCGCCACAAAGCTTCATTCAGGGCGCCTGATTAAGGATCTCAAAATCATGCGTGTGCCTATCTTTTGGGCACATCCTTGTGCTGTAGGGAGTGCCCCCACAAGTTCTCGGCAATGGTAGCTAGCAGCGCATTTGCTAGTTCGAAGGTTGACTCGAACCACTCTGGTTTTTCTGTCTGAACATCGTCCCAAATTCGCGCTTCTTAATGCCCCAAAGGGCATCTGAGCAAAGAGCGAATGTCGAAAGCTCATTTGTGCATGACGGCTGCCCGTCTCGCAGATGCTTGCAAACCCTTAACGGGGGTTAACCCCACTTTGCTCTGCGGCGAATGGAGCGGGTGAACCGCCTTTAATTAACCGTTGAAAGTCCGGTATCTTGTTCGCGTTTCACAGACGATAAGCAAGCCTATCGAGCGGACGATTTGAAGAGGGGCGTTATTTACGCGAAAAACAGACGTTCGATGGGATTTGCACAGTTTGCATGCGTTCACGCATCGACGTTGGGCAGAATTCAATCAATGCGATGTGAAGACACGATAACGAAGTGAATCCCTCAGAAGCCTTATGGTGCGAGATTTCACCGAAGCGATTCTTGAGGTGCGATCAAAAAGCCTGGCGACACATTGCCAATGCAACTTGTTTTCACTGGCACGTCATTCGCGATTGGCCCGTTCGAACAACAACCCCATTTGAATTTCGATTTTTAGGAGTTAACCATGCTTGGAGCAACTTTCATCTTCTTTGCGATTGCGTCCATTACTGGAATCATGGGCCTGACCGCCGTGTCGATGGTTGCGACGATTGTTGCCAACGTTTTGCTCGCTGTTTTCCTCATGCAGTTCGCGACCGAACGTCTAGTCGATCGCTTCAAACCTGAAGCGAAACACTCGGACCGTTAAGCACCAATCGAATCAGCGATCCGAATTAGTCAAACAACAGATTTCGAGATCGCTTCGTGGTTCCGTGTCGGTCCTACCTAGAGGATTCAGTGCCCAAGCAGGCGACTGTTTTCATCAATCCAAGTCTCTAACGATCGATAGACTTGGTTGAAAGATTCAACGGTGATCCGTCTGTCGACGGCCCCCTGTTGCTGATGCGATGACGGTAACGTGATCCGGATCGAAGGACCCGACGGCGGTTGGGGCTCGATACGAATTCGACCACCAAGGTGGTGTGCTATTAAGAACGAACTGAGCAAGTCCATGTCCATCCCGATCGGCCATTGTCGAATCGGCGCGATGGCGGAGAAGAAAGAGGCAAGTTGGTCGCTGTCGAGTGACCGGAACATTCCTTTGACTTCTACACAGACGTCGGATTCACGCTTTGAAATGCTGATCGTCAGCTTTGTAGGCTGCTCTTGAACATCGGCCAATCGCCGAATCAGCAGCTCGACCAATTTTCTTAGCATGCCACTGTCGGAATCGATTTCGATCGGTTCGTTCGCAACCACAACAAGATCCAAATCATCGTCAAGCATCTCGCGGGCGCTTCGTTCAGCCACGCTTTTGGCTAGGGCAACCAAGTCGACGGTGGACCTGCCATTTGAAGTGTTTTCGATCGTCTCGGAAAGCAATTGGTCGATCGTTGTCACCATCTGTAAAGCTTCTTTCTTTGCAACGGCAGCTACGTTCAGTTCAGCCAGATCATCCATTTGAACTTTCAGTCGATGTTCGATCGGCGATTGCTGCATATAGCTTTCCAGCGCGCCCCAGCAATCGTGTAGTTGATGACCAAATGCTGCAATCGCAGTGGCCAGCCCTCGAACACGATCCATCACGATCAGGCGGTGAAATACGCTCAGCTTTTCATCGAGAAGTCTCTCTCGCTGAACCATCAACTCGTGGAACTCAACGGCTCGTTTCAAGGTTCCAACCATCTCGCCTTCGTCGATTGGCTTCGTCAGGTAGCGGAACGCGCCACCTTCATTGACCGCTTCGACGGCGTAGTCGAGTTGCGTGTACGCTGTGACAAGGATTCGCACGATATGTGGGTACCGATGCCGAACACGTTCCATCAAGTCGACGCCGCTGACCTCGCCCATGCGCTGATCAGTCACAAGGACTGCAATTCGATTCGCATTCTGCTGGATGTAGTCCCAACCTGCCTCGCCATTGGCTGCAGTCGCGATAGGAAAGTCATCTCCGAAAAGCTGCTCAAAGTATTTCAGTGCAGTCGTTTCATCATCGACATATAGGACGACTTTGTCTTCGTTCGGCGACGGGCGATTCATAACGTGTTGCGAATTGACGAAGTGTAAATGAAAAGCGGAAACCGAAAGTGTATTCGGATTCCTTCAAGGGCGTTACCGTGTTATGGAAGCCAAGTCAAAATGCCCTGACCTACCAACAGAATATTGACCTCGCATCCAATCTAGCGCGGTCGCGTATGGCGGATACTTAAGAACCTGAGGAAGAGGGGGTTGGTTCGATTGCCGCTGCAGATTGGATTTCCGAGCGGAAGGTTGCTGAAGGTTTGTTCGACTTACCAGCGGCCGGCAAATCAAATCTTACCGCTGTCCCAACACCTGGGGTACTGTCGATCTGGATGGCCCCACCGTGGGCCTGCACGATCGTATCGCAGATTCCTAGGCCCAGCCCTAAACCCTCACCCTCGTGTGTGGTGAAATAGGGCTGCGTCGCTTGCTCGATTTGATCTTCAGACATACCTATCCCGTCATCGGAAACGGTGATGAAAACCCTGTCTCCCGTACAATCAGCTGCGACGTGAATTTGCCGACGTCGATCGGAACTCGGTTCTGCTAACAAACCTGCCGGGCCTTTTGCCAGTTGATCGCGGATCGCCCTTTCGCCGTTATGAATTAGATTCAGTAGCACTTGGACAATTTGGCTTTGGGCACCACACACCGAAACATTCACAGAATCTCGGTCCACCTGAACCCGACCGTCCGGCAGTTCATGTGTCAAAAATCGGATCGCGGTATCAATCGCGTCTGCGAGTACAAAGTCAGTTTTAACAGCCAGTTGTTCCGGATGAGCGAACGAGCGGAGGTCGGTGACAATATGGCTGATGCGTGTGACACCTTCTTCAATATCCGCAATGATCTCTTCCGGATCGTTGCCCTTCGCTAACTTCTTTTTTAATACCTTGATCGCCATCAGCGAGTAGTTAACGGGATTGTTAATCTCATGTAGCAAGCCAGCAGCAACGCCAGCGATCGCACGCATCTTTTCACTATGAACGAGTTGTTGCTCAGTGTCGCGAAGCCGCAGAATCGATTCCCTGCGTTGCCGTTCTTTTTCGATCAAATCTTGATTGAGACAAAAGGCTTCGAACCGATTTTTGCGATAGGTATAGCAAACCGTCACGCAGGCGGCTGAGCTTACGGCAAGGAAAAAGAGACCTTCAATGGCGACGTCACTGCCAAAGATCGACAGCCCCGCCGAGGCGATCAAAGTACCTAGATAGACCGCGATCAAACTGGCGCAGCATGCCATCGCTTCAATTGCGCTAAATCCCAACATTTGGACAATGATCATCAGCAAGATCAAGCCAAAGTAATACCGCGATTGTCCGGCATTGGTTGCATACATCATCCAGCACATGAAGGCGCCAGGGATGAAGACCAAAAGCAAGCTCACCGGCGATAACAGACGTCCTGCAGACCAATAGCGCCGGCTAACAAATCCGACGACAAGTAGCATCGTCGCGAACATCCGCCCGAGAAACAGATTCAGAAAAACGTCTGGGTAGAGAAACCAGTCTAAGATCGCACCAGCTGGCATCAGGATCGCTCCCAGAGCCAAGCCGATGTCGGCCCAGTAACAGCGGTTGAGACGCTCTGTTTGGACGAAAGCCGCGTTCTCACTCGGCTTGCCATAGTCGCGAAACGCCGCGGTGCTACTCATTCGATTGGCTTCCGAATCTCTAAAAAGACATTGACCCCGGTCGAATCGACATAGGAATGCTGGACTCCCAAGTCTGGTGCCAAATCTCGCATGTCTTGCTGGTCGCGTAGTTCAAGATTCCAGTCCAACACCATTCCCATCATCGCGACGGATGAATGGTTGGGAGTGACGTTGGTCACTAAGACCACACCTCCTGGATTAACCCATTCATAGAACAGTTCGATCAAAAAGCCGCATGTCGCATCCCGGAGATAATCAAACAGCCCAGCACAGTAAACAAGGTCATACTTCTGATCGAAGGCGTTTTCATGACCTTCCTCTTGCGCCATTTTCAAGATCTCGTGCACGCTTCGCTGCTCGGTGACGAGATTCATTTCTGGACGAAAATGTTTCGCTTCAGGCAGAAGTGTTGATTCGACGTGATTGAGCGTCTCACGATTGAAGTCCACCAATCGAACGTCCACGTTGGAAGCTGTCGATTCTGAACGAACAAAACGGCTGATCTCTTCGGCAGGCCCGCACCCGATATTCAAAATCTGAACTCGGCGATGTGCCCCGTTGGAACTGGTTCTTGGGGCGTAGCCATTGGAACCGTTGAACTGGGCTGATAGCGAGCGCAGAGTCTCTCGGGTAATCGCTCGCTGAAGAAGATCGATCCGATTCCGGTGTGCGGCAGGGGCATCGTGCCGTAAAGCCGACGCGTTGACCAATTTCGCGTAGGTGTTGGTACCTTCCCAGGGCTCGTTGATCATCATTCGAACCATTTCGAAATCACCGGCATAGCCTAGCGGTTTGTTGAAGGCTCTGTTCATGAATGGTGAAACCATCAACAGCGGATGCAACTCACGCTGCGCAAGTGCGCGGTGGAAAGGTACGTCTTTCCGCGGAACTTCCCGCGTCGCGTCCTCGAATTCGCCATTCAAATCGGCAAAGCGAGGATAGATTTCGCGATCGACATCGCGAACAAAGTCCAAGACGCGGTGCGAGTTGTTTTCGCGATCGATGTCGGCTTCCATTTCCCAATGTTCAAGCCAACGTCGCAATTCTTGAAGATAGCTACGAAGGTTTGAAACGGAGCTTCGAAAGCGATCGCCGACTCGAATATTCGCTTCATCCCAGTCGCTTACAAAATCTCTAACAAACGAACGGAGCGTTTCGCCAGGATGCAGGTTCTTGAGGTCGGACCATGGATCAACCAATGAAGCCGACACAATCAAAATCAGACCGGTGTTTAGCAAACCTGTGATGACAGCACGCCCAGCGTATGTGGCGCGATTGCCTTGATGAATCTTCAACTCATTAAGGACTTCGGAAAGTTGGACAATCGAATACGGATCGTAAACTTCGAAGACAACGTTCTGACGTGATAACCGAACCAACGTTCCGTCTGCCGCGACTCCTTGCGAGTTCTTGAAACTCACATGCGAGGAGATAGTCGAATTTCTGATAGCCACAAAGACCCCACAATGGCTGATAACTCTTGTCACACCGAACTAAAGCTTCCGCACTGCCTCCGCAGCGATGCTTCTAATCGGTCCATCGTCACCCATTCGGATATAAGACGACGTTGTTCGAACAAGGCGTCCATTTTGGTCAACACCTTCAACGATTACTTTTTCAGCTGAGATCGTAATCTGATGAATGATTAGGTGTTTTAAGTCTTCTTTGTTTCCATCCGGATCACCTGAAATCGATTGGATCCGTTTTCGCTGATCCAGGGCGTTGGTTAAAGCCCCGAGATTTGAACGAGTCTCAACCCACCCATCGAAGGTGGTTTGATGACCCAATGTCGATGTAAATCCAAGCGGGCGAGCCGGAACGCCTCGATCGACAAGCGAATCGCTATGCCCATCGCAACTTTGTGCCTCAACATCGCCGGTCAAAATCGCTGCCGCATGCCGCACAATCGAAACAACGGTCGATGATTCGCCGGACTGACGAATGGCTTGGCCGATGACTTGCTGAAAAGTCTCCGAGCCGTCCGTATTTTCAACTCCCGCTAAACCATCGATTCGGTAGCGACCTTCACGGTGATCGAAACTGATCTCGACGCCCAACTCCTTCAGGAAAGCGATGTCGCGATAGAAAGTCCGGCGGTTGACGTTCAGCTTCGACGTAATCGCATGCGGGTCTGCGGCAACCCCCGATTGTACTAGTCGGAGGATCTCTAAAGCCCTATCGAGTCGGTGCCTCATCTTGACCTAACTTCGCTATCGAACAACACGGACGGGGCGTGGCGGTGAATGGAGTGGCAATTCGATGGCGGCCAACTGCCAGGTTGCTGGTTAGCCGCCAACGGAGTCCCTCAGATTGTTGCCTAAGTGTCCACAAACAAAAGGGGCGGGGAGTCAAATCACCCGAGAACATACAAAAGAATCAATAATGTACTCGACGACTGCCTTCCATCCTTGTATCCTCATCACCGGTGACAATTGTTGTCACTGCAGCGTTCAGGAGGTTTTGCCCCAACTTCCTGGACGCGTTTTTTATGCGCCGAAAGGGCAAAGCTCGGTCGCTAGCTTAGTCAAGATACCGGGGTTTCGCTACGCCGGTCTCATTCGGATGCCGCATCGGTGACTGAAGGGTCTGCAGAACTCCGTGTATCAGGCTTTAAGCCGGATTGGAACCAAGAAATCCGGGCTTCTTTCTTACCTGCACCGACCAAATTTTCGAATAGAAAATTCGCCGCATCACGCCGCAAACGGGTGCGATCTCTCAGTTCTTCAAACGCGACGGGTTTGGTTTGTTGATCATGAACAAGAACCAGATGCATCCCCAGCGAACTACGCACCGGATATGTCACTTTGCCGGATGATGTTCGGCGAACTGCCTGCATCACGTTCTCGGGAAGGTCACCTGACTCGGAAACCCAGCCAATCTTTCCACCTTGTGACGCGGTTGAGCCATCACTGAACTCGATTGCCATTTGTGAAAATCGGTCCGCCAGTAGCGATGGCGAATCTTGCACTTTGCTGAGTTCGCTGTACGCATTTTGAACGATTTTGACAGCCTTGGAACTCGATTGGCTGTCCTTGGGATCGATGGCGACAAACAGATGTGAAAGGTCCCAACTGGTCGGCGCATAGGATTCGATATTTCCAGCATAGAATCGGGCCAAATTGGCGTCCGTCATTTTGCTACGCAGGTACTCTCGCCAACTCGTTTCCCATGCGATGTTGTCACGCAAGTCCCCTTCACTGCAGCCAAATCGTCGACATAGCGATTGAGTCGATTCACCGTTTCCGGCCAAGCCGTTGATAAAGTTATCCCATGATCGGTCGATCATGCTCTGCAGTTTTTCACCACCTTGTTTTCGGAGTTCCGATAGAGCGAGATGCTGATTTAGTAACGTCCCGACCGCTGCACGTCGGACTTCAAGTGGTGCGGAATTCGGCTGATCGATCTTTAGCTTCGACTTTAACAGCAGGTTTAAAGCCCCATTTGAAATAGGGGCCCCATCAACCGCAACAATCGGTTCACTTGGCTGACCGGACGTTGATTGGGCGATGCCGATGATCGGGTGTTGAATCGATATTAACAGCGCAATAAATGTTGCGACCAACAATTGAGTTTTCGTTGCGAACTTCTTCATTGCGTGCTGCCTGCGGAATGAATGGTGCAAATGTCAAACGCTGCGATTCTCGCCGCGTATGGATTATGGCAGGGCAATGTCGTGGACGATGAAGTCGACGCTATTGCGAATCACGGAGGTCGGCGATTGATAGACCAACTTCGCATCTTCCAGGCTTTCAATTTCGAAAAGATACCCCAATCCAACGCCCGACTCGGATCGCCGGTAAAGCTCGTATCCCAAGTTTTCGGATCGGTTTCCATTGGCATCAATCACATACACTCGGTTCTGAAAAAGCCATTGTCGGTGGCTATCCATCGCTTCGTTTGCGTCTTCGACTTCGACTGAAAACCGAACCTCGTAAATTCCACCATTGGGTTGAACACGTTCGAGCTTGACCGTCATCGAATCGACCGTTTGTGCTTGCCCAATGTCATTCAATGGCAATTCGAAGTCATGGACTTTTCCAGGTAGTAGAGACTCGATCGTTCCTGACAAGGTTTCGATCTTGTTCGGGTTCCCCGCTGGCAATTCAAACGGCAAATAAAATTCACTGAACTTGATTTCACGATTGGCAGGAATATCGATCGTTCGCTGCGTCGTCTGCGGCTTCAGAGTTTGCCCGTCATCCAATTTTCCCGATAGTTGGTCTACCGGGATCGTAATTCCAATGGGTGTCATTCCCGGCTGCCACGATAACTCCATCGAGAGATTTAGGCCGCTCTGTTGACCGTCGTTGAAAACGCGACGCGCCGATGCGGACATCGGCTCAATTCGATAAACGCCTGAGTATCCTGCCGAATCCACTCGCGAACGACGACTTTCGTCACGAGGAACCAACGCGATTGTGTCATCGGTTCCGCCGTAATGGTTGACATCTAGATTTGCCTGATCAAGCACGATATCGACCGCATTCCAAAACGAAAGTGGTGCCGCGGTCGCTTGAATCGGAGCGGACTCATCAGTGGAATGTTCGAACTCGACACTGGTTTCACGACTGATCGCTTCCAATGCGTCACCAAGCGTTTTTACGTTTCCAAGTTTGATGCGGATTGCTTTCGCCTGGACCTTTGTCTTTCGAGCCATAAGTGCGGCTCGAACTCTGGCAAGCCTCTCGGTCGCCTCAATTGAAAAATCTGGACGAGCTTCGGGGAGGAACCTTAACGCATCGGGGCCGGCCTCGATCAATGCCCGTTCGGCACCTCTCCTGTCACTTGCCCTGCGGCCATCCAACTGGTCTACCCAGCGCAAAACGTCATCCTTGGATACCTCGCCAGCATCGTTTTCGGAAGAAACGTCCTGGCCTTGAGATCGGGCATCTGTAGACAAGCACAAGACCACAAGAACCAATGCAGTGCTGCGGAGTGCGGCTCGAACAGTCCAACGCTTGCTTGCAGCCGTGCTTAAAAATGAAGGCCGCTTCGTTGGTGAGAAACACTCAACCTGCGAGTTCGATTTGCTCGTCATAATCGAAACAATCGTCCGATTCATTTTCGTACCACAGTGAGTCATTGAACAGATGTCGGGGGGATGTGAGCTAGGTTCATTTTACTGAACAACCACGAACCGTTCACGATGCACCACGAACGTCCCCACCGCCTCATCATAACCTTATGCGTTTTGCAATGTTCGCTCGCCCCACATGCGCACGGGTCAGATTGACGACCTTCTTCGTCTTCGCAGCTCTTGTAGGAAACCATCCGATCGCGGCCGTCTCGCCGACCATGGTTGAATTTCCCCAAGGTTCGTCGCAAGGTCAAGGAATTCCGATTATGGACTTCAGCGATGAAATCATCATTCTGGGACGTGATGGGCAGCTTCATACCGTTCGAAGTCCCGACAAAGATCGCATTCGAAATATCGATGCCGTCTACGAACCCGCAACAATCATGGAGATGCGTTCGGAGTTGCAGAAGGAGTTTGGTCGCGATTTCGAGGTTTTGACGACGCAACATTTTCTGATCGTTCAACCGCGCGGTCGTGGCACCCGCTGGCCAGAAATGTTCGAGCAATCGCATCGTTCATTCGTCAACTACATGTCACGTCGCAATATCAAGATTCGTCGCGGACGTTTTCCCATGGTCGCAGTCGTGATGCCTGATGAAACAGCCATGTACGCTGAAATGCGAAAGATGGACATCAATGCCAAACGGGTCGCGGGAATCTATGCTCGTGAAAGCAACCGTGTATTGACGCATGACGGAGGACACCTTCGATACATCGGAGCCACTGTCCGCCACGAAGCTGCGCATCAATCGGCTTACAACTACAACGTGCATAGCCGGATCGTGATCACACCTCGCTGGGTCACCGAGGGCATCGGACAAATGTTCGAACCCGAATCGATGGTCAGTGGAAAAGCGGGTTTGAAGATTCGAGACCGGCTGAACCTGGATAGCATGACGGTGCTGCACAGGGAATACGGCAAAGACTTCGGTTCAGGGTTCTCTGACGCAGTTCGTGACTTGGTCGGTACCAACGAGATGTTTAACAATCCTCAGACCACCGACAAAGCCTACGCGGTTGCCTGGGCGATGATGTTCTACATGGCCGAGCGGGAGCCGGAAGCTTTCGCCAAAGTGCTGGCGGGAACCAATGCTCGCGGCACCTACCAGCCCTACGACCGGTTCACACGCCTAAGCGACTTTGAACGCTGGGTCGGCACCGATATCGACCAATTCGCATCGAAAGTATCTTGGTTCTTACGCTCGATGTGATTTCAAACGTCGCGGAATCGATAGCTTTGGAGCATCAGATATCGCAATTGACCGAGGCTAGAGATAACGCCAGAGGCAGATGCTTCTGCCTCGGGCGGTTTTCGAATCGGTGATTTGCTAGATGATGCTTGTCAGAATTATTAACAAATCCCTAGTTCTTGGACCGGCGTCGAACTACACATCCAGCCAATCCAATCAGTCCAAAAATCGCGAAAGATGACGGTTCTGGAACGGTAGGTGGCGGAGGAGAACCAGAACCTTCGAAGGCAACAATCGTGAGACGTCCGCGCTGGATTGCTGCAGTACTGCCCCTACTCCAAGGTTGATGTTAGGCGTCCAGGCAAATTCAACCCCAGGGACACCAATGGTTCGCGGATTGTTTAGGATTGTGTCGCTTGAACCACAAACCGGACGTGGTCTTGGATCCCAAGATCTGCATCTCAGCGCCCAAAACTGCTAGCCAAGAACGCTGACAGTGGCCAAAACGGTCGGTTTAATAGATAACTAATCTGAGAGATTTGTCATCGAATATGGACAGAGACAGAGCAAGATCGTGGCGTAAACATTTCGAGTTTCTACCGCCAAAATTGAAATGTTCTGTGCATTCTCCGCCATTGCAGGCAGTTTAGGCGGATTCCCGACCCACTAGCCAAATCCAGCTCCTTTGGGGGTATGGCGTCCGTTGACAAATCCCCACTGCTGTCAAATAATCAACACCCGTTCGGCCAGCCCGGCCCCCTCCACCGGGACTGGTCCTGTCAGTGTCAGCCAAAATGGGGAACTCCGGTATTTCCCAGACCCGAATTCAGTGACGTATTCGAGGATGTTGGTAGCGTGTTCAGGTTTAGTTTACTTTGTCTGTGTTTGGCAGGATCCATCTATGCTGGATCCTGCAACGCTGGACTAATTTGTTCGATCAGGCAGTCATCCGCGTTAAAAACATTAGCGACACCGTCAATCGGCCCACTTCATCACTCGATAGTGCCTGACGAAGATTTTGCTGATATAGCCGCGGAACTGGCCGGTCTAGTAGTCTTCGGTGGCAGTTCATCAAACGAGTTTCTCCAAGTGCTTGGCATTCAACCACCTTTCCAATTCGATCGGTTGGTTCAAACGATGCAAGCTAGCGACTGGTTGGGCTCTCTGCCACTCTTTTGCGAGAAGGTATTCAAAGTCCCCATCACTGCATAAGTCTTGAAATGGATTATCTCTATCACCACAAACGACCAATAGACTTATGCTTCAAAAAACTTTACTTGCTCCAATCGCAATTGTTCTTCTTTCCTTGCTGTCCACTTCGGTACACGCTGGCAATATCGTGACGTGGACTGGCGGCTCTGATTTTGACACGGATTCGATAGCTTTTGCAGGCTTCACCGCGGACTCGTTGGTCAATATCACTGGTCCAGCCATCTACCACGAACACACTTTTTCCAACTCAGACACTGCGTCTCTCGCAATTCGACTCGATGGAGTTTGGACTACCATTTATTCGGATACAATCACGAATACAACAGTAAACCTATCCGATATTCCAACTCCTATTTCATTCACTCAGGGGTTCGTCACGGGGTTGCGACTAAGCGGTTCCCCTGGAAGTAACCAAACCTTCCACGGACTATCTAGTTTAACGACTTTTGAATTCGACAGTCTGAGCGTTGCTTCGGTACCGGAACCGAGCTCGCTTGCCATTCTTGCCATCGGCGGTGTTGTCGTGGCAGGTCGGCGTTCAAGTCGACGCCGGTAGTTAATGTGACTCGCTAGTCAGACTAGATTCATCCGCAGCCGCAATCATGAAAGTGATTGTGGCTGTTTTTGGTTGCTGATCACCGCATCGAAATTGCTGATGCTTGATCAGGTTTGCCGTTCAACGAGGTCAGGCGTTTACGGTTCAAACAGACTCATGTGTTGAGCAAGTTGTCTTCTTCAGTCACTAGCCATCTTTTCCGAAGTCGCACCGAGCTAGCTTGCGAGGTAAACTGACACGTTTCAGGCCATCCCTTGTTTTGTGCAATTGACGTGTCTCGCCCAAACATCATTCTCATCATCACGGACCAGCAACGCTACGACACGATCGCGGCGCTGGGGTTCCCGCACGTCGACACTCCCAATCTTGATCGTCTCGTTCGTGAAGGCGTCTCGCTGGAGCAGTGTCATGTTTCTGCCGCATCGTGCGCTGCGGCTCGCGCCAGCATGTTCAAAGGCTTCTACCCACATACGACCGGCATTCTGAAGAACGCCGATCGTTGGCGGCGTAGCTGGATTGAACATCTCAACGACGCCGGTTACTACTGCGTCAACATCGGAAAGATGCACACGTGGCCGTACGTGACAGAACTTGGATTTCACGAACGTTTTGTCGTCGAAAACAAGGATCGTTATTTGGAAGGCCGGTATTTCTTTGACGAATGGGACAAGGCGCTGCGTTTCCGTGGTCTGGTAAAGCAACAGCGCGAGCTTTATCGAAAACTCCCCGACTACGATCAAAGACTGGGGGCGTTTGAATGGGAGCTCCCAGAGGACACTCATCCTGATTTCTTCGTCGGAGACATGGCAAAATGGTGGATCGAGTCGACACCGAAGAAAGACCCTTTGTTTCTGCAAATCGGCTTTCCCGGTCCACACCCACCCTATGATCCCATCGCTCGATACGCCGAACCGTACCTTTCCAAACCGCTTCCACTAACTCCGGTGACTGAAGCAGAACTTGATAGACAACCGCCAGCGTTTAAAGAGCTGCGAATTCATAACTCCGAAATCGATCATGATTCGGTGATCATGCCACTGGACGTTTCCGACCAGCAACGCCAGCGCCAGCGAGCCTACTACCTCGCGAACGTCACGATGATCGATCAAAAGGTGGGGGAGATAATGGAGACGCTTCAGCGAAATGAATATGGCGACAACACGATCGTGATCTTTACCAGCGACCACGGTGATTGCCTGACCGATCATGGGCAGAGCCAAAAGTGGACGATGTATGAGCAGATCACACGTGTTCCGATGATCGTTTGGTGTCCAGAACGTTTTCAAGGTGGCGAGGTCTTACGCGGTCTGGTGCAACAGATGGACATCGGCCCAACGATCCTACAGTGGGCTGGCGTTGACGTTCCAGGTGAACTGGAAGCCGTTTCAATTGCGGACGGAATTGACAACCCAGCTAGCTTTACCGGACGTCCCTATGTGTACTGCGAACAAGTCAAAGATGGCGTGCTGACCGGTTGCGAGTTCATGACGATGGTTCGCAATCAGACTCACAAGCTAGTGCATTTCTTGGACGAACCGTATGGTCAGCTTTTTGATCTGGTTAACGATCCGGAAGAACTAACCAACCTCTGGGATTCCCCCGACTCGAATTTGGTCAAGCAACAATTGCTGGACGAACTACGCGAATGGCGAATTCGCAGCGGCGTGCATACCAAGGACTGGTGCGCTGACAGCCGCTGAGTTCGGCCGGATGTAGGATTGCCAACCAAAGGGTGTCACACAGCGGTTCCCAAGCTTGCAATTCATCGGTTTGCTGCTGGGGGAGTGAGACCGAGTACGCTAGCCGGGCTCGACAAGACTTGCATAGAATGAAGACGTCATCCTTGGTCGTTTTCAACCCTACGAACTATGCAAAACGTGATGCGTTTGAACCTCAAGAACTGCGGCGTTGCTCTCGTCGCCGCCTCGACAATGGTGCCATTTCAGATGGCGCGAGCAGCAGAGCCTGCGGCCGCCAAGTCGCAGGCCAAAGCTACCGAAAAGATCTCCGGAATTGACAAGTCACTGTTCAGCGATAGCGTCGGTGCGGGAGAAAACTTCTACCTGTACGCCAATGAAAAATGGCTCGAGGAAACCGAGATTCCCGCAGACAAATCGAACTACGGAATCTTCACAGTTCTCGATGACGAGACCCGCGAACAAGTCCGCACGTTGATTGAAGAAGCGGCGAAGACTGCGGCGAAAGCGGGAACGCCCAGTCAAAAGGTCGGTGATCTTTACCAAAGCGTTCTCGATTTGGACGCACGAAACGCAGCTGGACTTAAACCGATTCAACCTTTGTTGGATGCGATTTCGTCCATCGAAGACCAAACTGACTTGGCAGACACGTTCGGAATGTTGCGACGGGCCGGTGTTGGCGGCCCAATCGTCCCCTACGTCTCTGTCGATGCCAAGAAAAGTGACCAATACACCGTCTACCTGACCCAATCTGGTCTGTCGCTTCCGGACCGCGACTACTACCTCGAAGACGAAGAACGCTACGTCGAGTTACGCGAAGAACTGAAGAAGTACATTGCGGACTTACTCGCTAAAGTTGACCATCCACAACCTACTGAAGCCGCCGAAACGATCTATCAGATCGAATCTCGGATCGCAAAAATCCATTGGACCAAAACAGAAAACCGAGATCCGGTTGCGACTTACAACCCCAAGACTCCGGCAGAGCTGGACACGATGTTGGGGGACTTGAAATGGTTCGACTACGCCGAAGCTGCGAAAATTGCATCGATCGAAAACATCGTTGTTCGTCAGCCAACGTATGTGCAAGGCTTGGCAGAATTGTTTGCCGACGTCTCCATCGATCAATGGAAGGACTACTTCACATTTCACACGATCGACGGATTTGCGACCGGGCTAAGTGAAGAACTCGAGCGCCGCCACTTCGATTTCCACGATACCGCAATCAGTGGAATCACCGAGCAACAGCCGATGTGGAAGCGAGGCGTCAATGTCACGGGCAGCGTCTTAGGCGAGTTGGTTGGTCAAATCTATGTTGAGAAACATTTTAAACCGATCGCCAAGAAACGTATGAACGAGTTGGTGGCCAATCTGATTCGGGCATTCGAAGATCGCATCAATAGCCGCGACTGGATGGGAGAAGGCACGAAGAAACAAGCCTTGGAAAAGCTGTCGAAGTTCACCACCAAGATTGGATATCCAGACAAGTGGAAAGACTACAGCGATCTCGAAATCACATCGGGAGTGCTGGGAGATCATCTACTCGCGTCGGCTCGGTTTGAATACGACCGAGACATCAACAAGTTGGGTGGACCGATCGATCGCGATGAGTGGCACATGACTCCGCAGACGATCAATGCTTACTACAACCCCACCATGAACGAGATCGTTTTTCCGGCCGCGATTCTGCAGCCACCATTCTTCAATCTGGCGGCCGACGATGCTGTGAATTACGGCGGTATTGGTGCGGTCATCGGCCACGAACTCAGTCACGGCTTCGACGACAAGGGCAGCAAGTTTGACGGAGACGGCAATCTACGAATGTGGTGGACCGAGGAAGATCGCCAAGAGTTTGAACGGAGAGCCCAGGGCTTGGTCGATCAATACAACGCATACGTTCCGATCGCTGGCCGAACCGTCAATGGCGAATTGACATTGGGCGAGAACATCGGTGACTTGGGTGGATTAAGCGTCGCATACGCTGCGTACAAACTTTCTTTGGAAGGCAAGGAAGCACCTGTGATCGATGGTCTAACCGGTGATCAACGATTCTTTCTCGGTTGGTCGCAAATCTGGCGTCGCAAATATCGTGACGCAGAAATGGTTCGGCGACTCAGTGTCGACCCACACAGCCCAAGTGAGTTCCGAGTCATCGGAGTCGTGCGAAACATGGATGCGTGGTACGACGCGTTCAACATCACTGACAAAGATAAACTCTACCTGGCTCCGGAAAAGCGAGTCCGAATCTGGTAGACCTACTTCGGCTCTCTTAAAGAACCAAAAAAGCCCCGGCGGATTGTCTTGTCCGACGGGGCTTTTTGTCTATCAGATCGATCGAAAAGAAGTCGACTTGCAGGATCCAGATTGGCATCCCGCCCTGCTGCTTTGAAGACGTTTTGTGGGAGCACTATTTTGATGGCTGGAAGACCAGCTGGGCAAAGTGAAACAAGTTATTTCGCCAGTGCGTCGGGTCATGTCCGTGTGAATCGACATTCCAATGGTGCGGAATATCGTTGTCCGCCAGAAAACGCTGCATCCGCTGGCTGATACGAATGAGTCCGTCTTTATCGCCGCACGACAGGTACATCAGTTTCAGCTGCTTTTTCGCTTGGTCCACATCCGGGATCAACTCTTTCGGCGATTTCGCATTCGGCGCAGAAGAAAAGCCACCGATCCAAGCGAACTGATCCAGATTCGAAAGCCCAAAGTTCAGTGACTGGCCTCCGCCCATCGACAAGCCCGCGATCGCGCGATGCTCGCGATCCGCCTTCACCGAATAGCGGGACTCGATAGCAGGGATTACATCATCGAGTAGATCGCGTTCGAAGACTGCGAATGCCGGAGCACTCGCCATGATGTTTCCTTCGGCACGGTCATTTTTCTGCGCCCGTCCGTTGGGCATAACGATGATCATCGGGACCGCTTTTTCATCAGCAATCAGGTTGTCCATCAATTCATTGGGACTTGCAAAACGCTCCCACTCGGTTTCATCACCGCCGATGCCGTGAAGCAGATAGAGCACTGGGTAGGTGTTTTCACTAGAGTAGCCAGGCGGCGTGTAGACGTTCATTTTGCGAGTCGTCCCCACCGTTTTCGAGTCGTAGGAGATCATTTCCAACCGACCGTGCGGGATCCCATCGCGATGCTCGACGATACTATCGGTTGGTTCCGCGAACGTCTGTTTGTCGTCCGGCCCCAATTCTATTGGTCCGCCAAAACGCGATGGTTCACGGTTGCGTTGCGGACGCTCGCTTGGCGGCGAATTATCTTGGCCTGACGTCGTCCCGTATTGCATGACCAATAGCGAAAGAATCACAAATAGCTTTTTCATCGATGACCTCATTAATGGGGAAAAGTTCAAACGCAGAAGAGAAGGTTACATGCGATGCCTCGTGGCCTGGGAACGTCAGCCGAGCCCAAAGGTGGGTTCAAAACCGAAAACGCTTTTGAGTCCAGTTCGGACAGACTAGAGTATTTTTGCACCAGCCCAGAGATATTTCACAATCCAAGAGACACCACAAATCCACATACCGTGCGTACACGCATCAACCCCGGCATCTGGCATCAGGGCCGGATTTTCGAAGTTGAATTGCAATAAAATCGAGTTCACCACATAGTTTTGAATCCCACCAGACGCCGTGCGCGAGATCCAATGCGGATTCAGACGTCAAAGGAATGCATTTACAGTGAACACAGCCTCCGCACATTTTTGCGGCCATCCGAGAATCGCTGTCATCGGATTTGTTTCAGTCCACCGCCGTCACTGTTGGAAACAGTTCGTCCAGTTTGCGTGCCAGATTCGTTAACTCGGGCCTACGTACGACTTGTCTTCTGGTGTAAACTAATCTGACACAGAGACATTTTACGGCCAATTTCAGTGCCGTTATCCATCTGAGCCTGCCGGTTTGAGCGAAATGCGTTCGCACCGTTCGGCGGTGGCGTTCGGAGTTTCTGTCCAACCAAAATCAATCCCACCTATCCCTCCATCTACTTTCGCCCGCATAACGAGAGACTTTCCATGACCAAATCGCATCGCCTGAATCGACGTGGTTTTCTCCAAACGACTGCAGCGGCAGGTGTGTTTGCCGGAACAGCTGGCTTTTCACGCGCCCAAGACTCGCCCAACGAACGTCCAGTATTCGCCACCATCGGTCTACGTAACCAGGGATGGACGATCACCAACAAGTCCACCAAGTTCGCCGACTTTGCCGCATTTGCTGACGTCGATTCCAACGTCTTGGGCGACATCAATGGACGTCTCAAAAACAAGACCGGAAAGGCAGCCGAGGGGTATAGCGACTACCGCAAAGTGCTCGAGCGAGACGACATTGACGCGGTCATGATTGCCACACCGGATCATTGGCACACCAAGATCTCGATCGAAGCGATGCTCGCCGGAAAAGACGTCTATTGCGAAAAGCCGCTGACCCTGACGATCGCCGAAGGGAAGCTGATCGAAAAGGTTGTCAAGCAAACCGGTCGAGTGTTCCAGGTCGGAACGATGCAGCGGACCGAGAATGACCACCGATTCTTGACCGCCATCGCGCTGATTCGAGCCGGTCGAATTGGGAAGATCCGCAAGGTGACTTGTGGAATCAACGGTGCATCCGGTTCGCCTGTGATTCCAGCGATCGATGTCCCCAAAGGTCTCGACTGGGACATGTGGTTGGGACCAGCAGCCCAAGCTGACTACCGGGCTTTGCCAGAGATGCGTCAAGGCTACGGAGGCGGCGTTCCTCTCTACACCAACTGTCACTACGCGTGGCGAAACTGGTACGAGTATTCCGGTGGCCAAATGAATGACTGGGGAGCCCACCATGTTGATATCGCAACTTGGGCACTAGGCGCCAGCGAAACCGGACCGAATAAGATCACTCCGGTCAGCTACTCGCTTCCGGTCGATTATAAGAACGGCTACCCAACGGTGAACGACCAATACAATTCGCCGACGAAGTTCGAAATCCATGCGAACATGCCCGGTGACATCCCGATGGTGATCACCAGCGAAGGCGACAACGGCATCTTGTTCGAAGGAACAAAGGGCCGGTTCTTCGTTAACCGTGGCAAGCTTGCCGGAAAGCCAATCGAAGACTTGGAAAGCAATCCTTTGCCGGAAGGTGCGGTTGAAGAAGTCTATGGTGGACCGGTGAGCGAGAACCACACCGCAAACTTCATTGCCGCGATGCAGTCACGTACGCAACCGATTTCGGACGTTTGGACTCACAACCGAATGTTGGAAACCTGCCACTTGGCAAACATTGCCATTCGCTTGGGTCGCGAGTTGAATTGGGACCCTGCAAAACGCGAAATCGTCGGTGATGCCGAAGCAAACGCATTCCTATCGCGTGAGAGTCGCAAAGGCTACGAAATCGACATGTAATTCGATTCTTCTTGCGAGCGTTAAACCATCCCGTCACGCTCCGCCGTGACGCGAGACGGATTAACCAGCCTGCATCACAGGGACTGTGATGGGTACTTAAAGACAACTTCGCGTCATCAAAGTACCCGTCACGCTCCGCCGTGACGCCAAGCGGTTTAACCAGCGAGCACCATAGTGACTGTGATGGGTACTTAAAGACAACCTCGCGTCATCAAAGTACCCGTCACGCTCCGCCGTGACGCCAGACGGATTAGCCAGCGTGCATCACAGGGACTGTGATGGGGACTTAAAGACAACCTCGCGTCACAAAAGTACCCGTCACGCTCCGCCGTGACGCCAACCCTCACCTCCTAAGCAACAGGAATCGGTTCGTCCGCTGGCGCTTCAAGCTTATTGCTGACCATCTTTGCGAACTCGTCATCAACGGCTGCGAACTGCTGAAGCATCTTGTCTCGAATCCGCTCGGGACTATCACCCATCGAGTTCGCTATAGCGGTACACAGCCTTTCACGCCCGCCCTCGTCCAGCACTTCCTTCCAAAACAAACGCGGCTGTCCATAGTAGTCATCCGCATCGCACGCGAATTCATCGTAGCGATTGCCATCGCCGTGCACCGGCATCGGTGGTTCGTATCGGTGCCCCGTCTCCTTTGGCCCATTCATCTTATTGGGTTCATAGTCAACACTTCCGCCACCATTACCATCAACTCGCATTTGGCCATCGCGATGGTAGGTCGCATAGGGGCAGCGTGGAGCGTTGACGGGAATCTGATGGTAGTTGACACCCAGGCGATAGCGGTGTGCATCGGGGTAGCTCAGGACCCGGTTTTGCAACATGCGGTCGGGTGACAACCCAATCCCGTCGACCAGGTTTCCAGGTTCGAAGGCCGCCTGTTCAACGTCTTGGAAATAGTTATCCGGGTTGCGATTAAGTTCCAAGACGCCGACTTCGATCAAGGGGTAATCCGCGTGTGGCCAGACTTTGGTCAAGTCAAAAGGATGCCACTGGTATTTTTCGGCGTCTGACTCTGGCATCAACTGCACATGCAACTTCCAACGTGGAAAGTCACCCGACTCGATCGCTTGGAAAAGGTCTCGAGTTGAGTAGTCAGGAGCTTCACCAGCCATTTTGATCGCTTCGTCATCGCTGAAGTTCTCGATGCCTTGTTCCGTCTTAAAATGGAACTTCACCCAGTGACGTACTCCTTCGCGATTGTAAACGCTAAAGGTGTGGCTTCCATAACCGTTCATAAACCTCGCACTCTTCGGGGTGCCACGGTCGCCGTAAAGAAACATCACTTGATGCAGTGCCTCAGGAACTTCACCCCAAAAGTCCCAGCGACGCCAGTGGGGCTTTAGGTGGCTTTGAGGTTCACGCTTCTGCGTGTGGATGAAGTCACTGAACTTCAAAGGATCGCGGATGAAGAAGATTGGCGTGTTGTTTCCGACCAAGTCCCACACACCTTGATCGGTATAAAACTTGACCGCGAATCCGCGAGGATCACGTGCCGAATCGGCCGATCCAGATTCGCCGCCAACAGTCGAAAACCTAGCGAAGGTCGGCGTCTCCTTTCCGACGGAGCTAAAAAGGTCCGCCATGCAGTACTCTGAGATGTCGTTGGTCACTGTGAACTTACCAAAGGCGCCGTAACCTTTGGCATGGACGACTCGTTCAGGGATGCGTTCGCGATTGAAGTGGGCCATCTTCTCGACCAGATGCACGTCCTGCATCAGGACGGGACCGCGTGGTCCTGCCGTTTGCGAATGCTGATTGTCGTCGACAGGGCGGCCGAACTGTTGGGTTTGAAAAGGGCACTTGGATTCTCCGTTGGACATCGTTGCTCTCGACAGCAGGTTTGGATTTTCAAAATCTTGAAACGCGTTGTCCGCGACAGTGCAAGTCCGATGCCCAATGACCCCGGAGGCGTACACTCTAGCTTGCCGCCAGCAATGATATGTCTCGCATTTCGACACCGAATTCCGGAGACACGACGAGGTTGGAGCGTTTGGGAGAGTTCACTCCGAAGATCGATTTGCTTTGCTTAAACAGGGTTTGGTCGATGATCTTTCAGGCTGCATGAACATCATCCTGCCCCTATGGCGTTGAAACGCTTCGACGGAGTCGCGCATTGCCTCGCCCCAGACGTTCTGATTCGACGCGTCTCGGTATCGCACACCCACTTTGGAATCGCCCGATTCTCAGCTACGATTTGGGGAACCCTTACCTTTCAAAATCCCTTCTTTGCTTACCGCACAGCAGTAGATATGACCGAAGTACGCCGAAAACCCGTGGTCTTGATTGTTCGAGATGGTTGGGGACAGAACCCTTTTCCAGAGTGGGACAAGGCCAATGCGGTGATTCAAGCGGAAACGCCGATCGCCGACGCTTTGATGAAGCAGTACCCAAATGTTCTGATCAAGACATCAGGCGAAGACGTCGGGCTGCCTGCCGGCGTGATGGGAAATAGCGAAGTCGGTCACCAAAATATCGGCGCCGGACGAATCGTCGACCAAGAAGTCATGCGAATCACCCGCGCGATTCGTGAAGGGCGTTTCTTCAAAAATGAAGTTTTGCTGGGGGCGCTTGAACACGTCAAAAGCACCGGTGGCAAACTCCATATTCTCGGACTGATGAGCGATGGTCGCGTTCATAGCGATCTCGACCACGCCCTCGCTGTGGTTGACCTGTATAAAGACTTCGGATTGCCCGGTGACCGCTTGGTCGTGCATGCAATCACCGATGGTCGCGACACATCGCCGACAGGCGGTTTGGCGTACGTTGGCAAAATCGAAAGTAAGTTGTCCGAAGCTGGCGTCGGAAAAATTGGCACCGTGGTCGGACGATTCTATGCAATGGACCGTGACTTGCGTTGGGAAAGAGTTCAAACCGCATACGATGCATTGACGAAGGGGGCATCTCGCACCGCGAAATCCGCAACCGAAGCGATTCAAGCTTATTACGACAACCCGACCGAACCGAGTCGGAGCGGTGACGAATTCATCGAGGCGACAACGATCGTCGCTGACGGCGCAGAGCCAGCGTTGGTCGCAGACGGTGACGCGGTTGTCTTTATCAATTATCGCGGCGACCGCACGCGTGAAATCACCAAGGCGTTTGTTTACGACAACGATGCATGGGGCAAGATTGATGGCGGCGGTTTTGATCGCGGTGAAAAGATTGACAATCTCTACTACGCCACAATGACGGGCTACGAGACTGGCCTTCCAGTGAAAGTCATCTTTGAAAAGCCACCAAAGATGCCGAACATTCTAGGGCAATTCATCAGTGAAAACGGACTGAAGCAGTTTCGTTGTGCCGAAACCGAGAAGTATCCACACGTCACGTTCTTCTTCAACGACTACCGCGACGATCCTTTCGAAGGCCAAACGCAAGAGATGGCTCAGTCACCTCGCGACGTTTCGACCTACGATCAGAAACCGGAAATGTCTGCTGCGGAAGTGTGCGACTACGTTCTCAAAGAAATCGAATCGGGACGTAGCGAAGTTCTAATTGTCAACTTTGCCAACGGCGACATGGTTGGTCACACGGGAGTCTTGGAAGCCGCCGTCAAGGCGGTGCAAACCGTGGACTCCTGCGTCGGAAAAATCGTCGACGCAACCTTGGAAGCTGGCGGCTCGTTGGTCATCACCGCTGATCACGGAAACTGCGAACAAATGACCAACCCAGAGACGGGTGGACCGCATACTGCGCACACCACCTATGATGTCCCATTGATTGTCGTCGAGCCTGGGCTGGAAGGAAAGTCCCTTCGTGAAGGCGGACGATTGGCCGACATCGCGCCGACCGTCATCGCTTTGTTGGGACTTGAAAAGCCAGCAGAAATGACCGGCGAAAGCCTGATCGAAGTCTAGAAGCCTGAATCACTCAGGTGACCCGCTGTCGATCTGGATCAGTTGATGCACCACACGTGTGGGTGAAAGAGACACGTTGGCATCAGTCAAAGCAAACGGTCATCGGTCCCGATCGGGAATAAATTCTTATGCGAAAGGGAACGCCTCATCGACAGGCGTTCCCTCTCTTTTTGCGCACAAATGCCGGATCTCAAAGGGGTTAGTCCCGGTGACAATTCTTTGGCATGCTGCTACGTTTGAGCCAGTGACTGGCCCATAACTTTTATCCTGCCATCAGCGGTCATCGATATGTCTGACGAAGCATCCAGTATTGTTTACACCTTCACCGATGAAGCGCCAGCGTTGGCGACTTTCTCTTGGCTCCCGATCGTGCAGGCGTTCACAAACGCCGCCGGTGTCACAGTCACCACGAAAGACATCTCTCTTGCCGGACGCATCTTGGCGAACTTTCCGGAATCCTTGGAAAGCTCGCAGCAAGTTGAAGACGCACTGGCAATTCTTGGTGAAATGGCCAAGACACCCGATGCGAACATAATCAAGCTTCCCAATATCAGCGCCTCGATTCCTCAGCTAACCGCCGCGATCAAAGAGCTGCAAGACGCAGGCTTTAAAGTCCCAGACTATCCTGCTGATCCGCAAACCGACGAACAGAAAGGCATTCGTGATCGCTACGCCAAAGTGCTTGGCAGCGCAGTCAATCCTGTTCTCCGCGAAGGGAATAGTGATCGTCGAGTTGCAGCGGCCGTTAAAAACTATGCCAAAGCAAACCCGCACTCGATGGGGGCATGGACCAGTGACTCCCCTTCACACGTTGCCAGCATGTCGGATGGTGACTTCTATGGCAGTGAAAAATCGGCCGTCATCGAGTCCGCTGGCAGTCTGACTATCGATCATGTTGCCGCTGACGGGACCAAAACGGCGCTGCGAAAACCGGTTCCGGTCGACGCTGGCGAAGTCGTTGACGCATCCGTGATGAGCATCGCTGCACTGCGAGAGTTCTATAAGACCGAAATTGCCGACGCGAAGAAGTCTGGCATCCTGCTCTCGTTGCATCTCAAAGCGACGATGATGAAGGTCTCCGATCCGATCCTATTTGGACATGCTGTCGAAGTCTATTTTGCGGATGTCCTCGACAAGCACGCTGAGACATTGAAGAAAGCCGGCTTCAGCTCCCGTAACGGGATGGCATCACTCGATAAAGTGCTTGAAAGCCTGCCTGCCGAATCCGCTGCAGAGATTAAATCGGATATTGCGAGCGCCTACGAATCTGGCCCAGACCTGGCAATGGTCGATTCGGACCGCGGCATCACCAACCTGCATGTGCCAAGCGACGTGATCATCGATGCATCAATGCCCGCTGCGATCCGATCGTCAGGAATGATGTGGGGACCGGACGGAAAACTGCACCCGACAAAAGCGATGATCCCCGATCGCTCCTACGCAGGCGTGTATCAAACCGTCATTGACTTTTGCAAAGCAAATGGCGCGTTCGATGTCACGACCATGGGTAGCGTCAGCAACGTCGGGTTGATGGCGAAGAAGGCCGAAGAATATGGCTCGCACGACAAGACATTTGAAATCCCAGCCGACGGAACGGTGGTCGTCAGCGACGCTGATGGCAACACCATATTCGAACATGCAGTCAAAGCAGGCGACATTTGGCGTATGTGCCAAACCAAAGACGTCGCCATTCGGGATTGGGTCCGCTTGGGCGTTGAACGAGCTCGATTGACCGGTGCAACCGCAGTGTTCTGGTTGGACAGCAACCGAGCCCACGACAGCAATCTTATCGCGAAGACCCGCGAGTATTTGAAAGATCACGATACCGATGGTTTGGACATCCAAATCATGGACACGATCGATGCGACACAACTGGCCTGTGAGCGAGCCAAAGATGGTAAAGATACGATCGCGGTCACTGGCAATGTGCTTCGGGATTACCTCACCGACCTGTTCCCGATTTTGGAACTCGGTACCAGTGCGAAGATGCTCTCCATCGTTCCACTGCTAGCCGGTGGCGGGCTGTTCGAAACAGGCGCTGGCGGATCAGCTCCCAAGCACGTTCAACAGTTTGTCTCCGAAGGCCACCTTCGTTGGGACTCGCTAGGCGAATTCCTTGCTTTGGCGGTATCGCTGGAGGACTTGGCACGGAAAACTGACAATGGCAAAGCCGGCGTCTTGGCCGCGGCGCTGGATCGAGGTACCGAGACGTTCCTTCAAGAGGACAAATCACCTAAACGAAAAGTCGGTGAACTAGATACCCGTGGCAGCCACTACTACATGGCGTTGTACTGGGCCGAGTCCTTGGCCTCGCAGACTGATGACCCAGAATTGGCAAGCAAGTTCACTGATATCGCGACCGCACTTCGCGACAACGAAGAAAAAATCGTTGGCGAACTAAGCAACGCCCAAGGGGCTGCGGTTGACCTAGGAGGCTACTTCCTTACCGATTGTAAGAAAGCGTCTGACGCGATGCGACCAAGCGAAACGCTGAACGGGATCGTCGCGAATCTGACGCAATAGTTCTTGCCTAAGGGCTTTTAACGCAGCTACGCTAGACGCCTTCAAGCATGCCCCGCATTGCTGATTAGTCGGCAAATTCAACTTGGACCCGAACGATCTCGGATGCACCGCGGAAGAATGCATCCAGGACTTTCGGGTCAAAATGGCTCCCGCGACCGTCCTCCAAAATACGGAAGCACTTTTCACGGGGCATCGCTTTTTTGTAGGGCCGTTCTGAAGAAAGCGCGTCGTAGACATCAGCGACAGCTGTAATCCGGCCTTCGATCGGAATATCATCGCCCGCGAGGCCGATCGGATATCCTGAACCGTCATATTTTTCGTGGTGCGTTTGCGCGATACTGGCCGCAAGCCGCATCAACGAATTTTCATCCGACAGGATTTCCGCGCCCGCTTGGACGTGGTTGCGCATCGTTTCGGCTTCTCGACCGATGTAGGGCTGAATGATCTGGCGACCATGCTTGACGTGCCGTTGGATAACCTCATATTCCTCCGGTTCCAGCTTTCCTGGCTTCAGCAGAATCGAATCGGGAATCGCTATCTTGCCGACGTCGTGCAATTGTGCGGCCAGTTCCAAATCCGCAATGTAGTCCTCAGGAAGCTCCAATTGCCGTGCAATGATGCCAGCATATCGGCCCACACGGATCACGTGATTGCCGGTATCGTTGTCGCGAAGTTCCGCAGCACGGGCAAGGCAATGGATCGCATCGCGCCGAGTATCCTCAAGCTGCTTCGTACGCTTACGCACGATGTTTTCGAGGTTCTGGGTGTACTTGATCAAGGTGTCACGATACTGCTTGCTTTGAAGCGCATTGCGAACCCGCGGAGCCAACTCCATCGGGTCGATTGGCTTCAGCAAAAAGTCGGTCGCGCCGAGTTCCAAGCAGCGTAGCTTGATCTCACTGTGACTGTTTGCGGTAAGAATCAAAACGGGCAGTTGTCGGAACTTTGGAACGCTACGGATTTGCGACAGAATGGAAATTCCATCGATCTGCGGCATGTTGATATCCAGTAGCACCACGTCGGGTTCGCTGGTGTGCAGCATGTTGATCGCAAGCGTCGAATCGGTCGTCGTCACAAAGTCTTCGTGACCTGCCTGGGCGAGCAACCGCTTGGCGACTTCGACGTTGGTTCGTTCGTCGTCGACAATCATGATTCGGCCCGGAGGCACGTTGTCAGAGCGTCCGACCTGCGTCTGAGGATCCAGCACAAGTGGGGCGTTCACCTTGGGAACAGGGATCCCTTGGGCAGACTGAAAAGTAGGGGGGGCTGGAGACTGCACCGTGTTGATCATTGTCAATCTGAAATGAAGGGGAAATTTCAAAAAGTTTGCGTCTGCCTTAGTGGTCAGCGACGGGAATTGGCACCGCGGCACAACGCAATGCAGGTTTGCCCTCTTGGCCTAGTAACGATCAGACGGAAATTACCAATCGAAGCAGCGCCCATCCCCCGGCGCAAAATCGCCGAATTCAACCTGTGACCGATTGGACACATTCAATGTCTGATGGGGGTTTGGCAAGCCTTCCTCCGTCGTTTACTGGAACGTTCTGTGCTATCTTCGCGGCCTGTTTCCCCAAAAGCATTTCAGGAGAATCGTCGCGGTGAAGAAACGCCCATTAGGAAAGACCGGACTGGAACTATCTGCACTCGGATTCGGTGCCTCATCGATTGGCGCTGAGTTCCGCGCGATTGATGTCGATGAAGCCTTACGCTGTGTCAACGTCGCTCTCGAACGCGGCATGAACTACATCGATACGGCAGCCTACTACGGTCGCGGGATGAGCGAAATCATGTTGGGTCGTGTCTTGCCCCACATCGACCGGGATTCCTATGTACTGAGCACCAAACTGGGACGCTACGCTCCGGCGCACTTCGATTTTTCAGCACGCCGCGTCGCTGAGAGTATCGATATCTCGCTAGAACGTATGCGCCTGGATCATCTCGACATCGTCTTCTGCCATGACATCGAGTTCGTTGACCTTGATCCGATCGTCAACGAAACCATTCCTGCCTTGTTGAAAGAAGTTCAAAAAGGAAAGGTGCGATACATCGGGGTCAGCGGCTATCCCATGAAAATTTTTCTCGAGATGATCGAGCGATCCGACTTGGATGTCGTGCTTACCTACAACCACTATACGCTTCAAAACGACATGGCACTGGCGCTCGTCGAGCCGTGTCGTGAGGCCGGTGTTGGCTTGATCAATGCGGCTCCATTTTCGGCGAGATTGCTGACCGATGCTCCGCTACCTGAATGGCACAAGTCGACCGAAGAAGTTCGTCAAGTCGCAGCGAAAGCAGTCAAGCACTGTCAGGACAAAGGCACCAGTATTGCGAAACTTGCCCTCCAATACTCTGCCGCCAGCGACGACTTCGCAAGTTGCGTTGTCGGATCGGCAAATCCCGATCGCGTTTCCCAATGGTGCGATTGGCTAGACGAGCCACTGGACACCGAATTGGTTGACGAAGTCAAAGAGATTCTTAAGCCGATCCACAATTGGGTTTATGTCGAAGGCAAGCCTGAAAACAACGACCAGTAAATCAATAAACGCTTTCGATTCACCGCAGCCTTATCTAACCATCTTGGTTTAATCTCAGCATTGATTGATGCTGAACTTGGAGTTCAATATGAAGTCTTGTATTACCATCTCCCTGGTCGAAGAGGCTCGGGGTGGACCTTTCGTGCTTTGGGACGGTCTTGAAGATTCGATCCGTTTTGCTGGGGACCTCGGTTTTGATGCCGTCGAAATTTTTGCCCCCTCGATCCAAGCGTTAAAGCTTGATTCACTGGGCAACTGGCTGGATTCGGCAGGCGTCAAGTTGGCCACCCTGGGAACCGGAGCCGGTTGGGTAAAGCACCGCCTTCAGCTGGCCGATGCTGACGCTTCGAAACGCCAAGAGGCTCAGGCGTTTGTGAGAAGTATCATTGACGCAGCGGGGCCATTGGGAGCAATGGCAATTATCGGTTCGATGCAGGGACGCAGCGACGATAAAGTCGATTCAGAAACCGCATTGAAGTACCTAGCCGAGGCCTTGGAAGACGGCGGTGAACACGCGCGACAATATGGTGTCCCGCTAATCTATGAACCGCTAAATCGGTACGAAACGAATCAGTGCTGTACCGTCGAATCCGGGGTGAAGCTGCTTCAGTCGCTTCAAACGGATAACGTTCGGCTACTATGCGATTTGTTTCACATGAATATCGAAGAGTCCGATGTCGCGCAAGGAATTTTGATTGGCGACAAGTTGATCGGACACGTGCACTTCGTCGACAGCAACCGCCGACCGGTTGGCTACGGACACATGCAATACGTGACGATCATCGACGCCTTGCGAGAGATTGGCTACGACGGGTATCTGTGTGCCGAAGCGTTTCCTTGGCCCGATCCCCACGAAGCGGCACGTCAGACGATGCGGGCGTATCAGTACTGGACCGCCCGACGATAGCTGGACCAACGAGATCGCTCTGCATAGAAAAAAACTAACGGCGTTGCCTTCAATGAAGACAACGCCGTTTTGTTTACCATCTCGATGCCTCCGCAAGGAAAGTTCCCTGGCTTGTTAAGCACTGCTTGCTAGGCACTTCAAACTGAATCAGTTCTTGCTTTGCGAATAGATCGCGTGGGCTTGATTACCACCCGCACGCAGATAGGCGACCAAGTCGGCGATCTCTTCATCGGAGAAAGTCTCGAGCAATCCAGATGGCATCATGCTGGTTTTGCTCGGGCGAGTCTCTTCGACGGTGTCGCGATTGACATCTGTCAAAGATGATGGATCAAGCATGTTCGTCATCACCCGCAAACGGTTACCGCTCATGTTGACAACTCGCCCGACGATGATCTTGCCTTCGTCAGTCAAGAATTGAGTCGCACCGTATTGGTCACTGATCACCTGGTCTGGTTGAATGATCGAGGTGAGCAGATCCTTTGGTGAGAACCGGCCGCCCGCTCCCGTCAAATCTGGTCCAAGGATCCCACCTTGAATCCCCATTCGGTGGCACTTGTAACATTGTGCCGCGGCGAAGACCTTCTCGCCATTTGAAAAGTCAGCTTTGCGAGCTTCTTCAACTGCAGGAAGCAACTCATCGACGGTCCATTTTTTGACAAACGCTCGTTGCTCGCTGGCCGTTTCTTCGACCTTGGGTGGATTGATCACTTCATCAAGTGACTCTTTCAACTTCGGATCCAAGTGTTCCAGAGAAGCATTCTTGATGTTGTTGATGAAACCACCAAACGACATTCCGCCTCGCGCGTTTTGCAGTTCGCGAAACCATGCGAAATAATCGCGAGCTTCTTCTTCGGTCCAGTCCGCGGCGGAATCACGTAGAGTGAGTGCGTAGAAGATCTGATTCTCTTGGCTAGGTGCCGTCGCCATCGCATCGATCACGTGGCGGTCAGCTCCCGGTGCATTCACATAGATCAGCATTTGGGCTAATTCACGATCAAGGTTGTCATCACCGGAGGGAAATTGACTATCGATCTTGGTGGCAACCGCGTTTTGCTGTTCCTCGTTGAATGCGCCCAATCGAATAGCAACCAAACCGTAGGCTCGCAACAAATCGATTTTGCCTTGGACGGTCAATCCGCCCCAGTCGCAACGATCCAGTGCTTCCATTGCCAACGATTGGTCGGCCTCCTTACCCGTTCGAGCAAGTGCGACGACCGCTAGAATTCTCGCGTGATCATTTTCGATCTTCGCAATTCGACCTTTCCATTGGTTCGGCTTTTGGTGTTCCAAAGCGATACGTGCGGCAAAACGCACGCCGCGATCTTTTGAAGCCAGATTCTTGATGGCCATTCCGATGGCCTTCTTATCAGCATCACCGACATGGTAGGCTTCCAACTTGTGACGCAGCTCGGTCAAGCGAGCTTGTTGTTTTGTCAACTTCGCTGGTTCTGTCACCGCATCGGTGGGCTCACTACCGGTGTATACAATTCGGTACAGACCACTTTGCGTTTTTCGACCGCCGACTGCAAAGTACAGGGCACCGTCTTGTGGGCGAACAACCATGTCTGTCACTGGCAAAGGTGCAGCGGTTGCGAATGTTTCGTATGTTCCTGTGTAGGAGCTGCCGTCGGCTGACAATTCGACCGCGTGGATGTTTCCATAGCTCCAGTCAGCAATGAACAACGCGTTTTGGTACTTCGCGGGAAACTTTGCACCATAACCGAAACAGATTCCCGTTGGCGAACCGGGGCCAATATTGACCGCTTCACCAAACGAATCGGGATAGTAGGCCGGCCACTTCCCTGTACCGTTTCGCCATCCAAACTCGCCACCACTGATCACATGATTGATTCGAGTCGGACGATACCATGGCGTGCCGACATCCCATTCCATATCGGCATCATAGGTGAATAGATCGCCGGCGCGATTGAGTGCGATGTCGTACTCGTTGCGGAAACCGGTCGCGATCAATTCAAAATCACTGCCGTCTGGTGCGAACGATCCGATCCAACCGCCGGGTGCCATGCGATCGCTCGCGTGACCTCGCGCGTCAGGCATGCGACCGAGCAGGTGATCTTCGTCCCAAACTTGCGGAACACGGCTGCGGGCGATGTTCTCAGGCAACTTGGTCATGTTGCCGCCGCAGGTAATGATTCGCTTTCCATCCTGCGTCAGGATTAAAGCGTGGGGCCCATGCTCACCGCCACCGTTAAGTGGCAAGATGTGTTCGACCTTGTCAAAGTTGTCGTCGCCGTTGGTATCGTGAAGACGGTAAACACCATTTTTAGATTGGTCGCGGCCGTTGACGTTGACATACAGCGAGTCGAACGCGAATAGCAAACCCTGAGCGGATTGAATGTCCGCATCCATCTTTTTGATCTCCGGTTGATCACCAGAAACATCAATTCGATAGAGTGCACCGTCTTGGTCACACGCGACCAATCGGCCTTGCGGATCGACCGTCAAGCTAACCCATGATCCCTGCTCTCTTCCGGGGACATCATAGATCAGTTCCACTTTGAATCCCTCTGGAACACTGAACTGTTCCGGAGGTGTCACACCTAGCTTCGCATAGGCTTGCCGGTCACCACATGCGACCATGCTGATCGCAACGATTGCAATCAAGAACTTCAAGATTTCTAAGGGCCGTCTCGGCATTCGATCTAACTCTCATTCGAGGCGAATTCAAAACTGTGTTAAGTTCCGCTGGCATCGATCGTATTGACCGAGCACGCGGTTTGCCAACGGTGTTACCGAGCCATCCATCTGAATCTGATCCAGACGACCCTACAGCGTCGCTACCGTCAGATTAAATCACGACGTCGGACACCCTGGGATGTCATTCGGCGACACGATTTTTGAAAGATTTTTTAGAGGTGGGCAAACTCGCACGCAGGGGGCACGAAGACCGAGCGAGGCGGGATGATTCCCATCATAGCCGCATAATGGCCCACTGGGCAACGCTAGCTATTGCATCTAGGGTCCGCCTCAAAAGACTCGCGATCCCGCCCGTTAGACGGTGCCCGGTTAGTCCGGCAAACAATCGATGCTAGTCTGTTATCCTGACCAACAGAATCTGCTAGCAGGGACTCCTAGCAGACCCTCCATGGTTTCTAACTCCAACCCGCCGAACATCTATGTCGCTGATCCGCGAAAACCTGTCGCTGCACCGAGAACCAAAAGATTTACAGCGTTCGCTGGGATGGTACCGTTCGGGAACGACCTGCCCCGTGGAACAGGAAAACCTGAAGACCTACCTGGAGCTGCAACTTGCCTCGGCTGGGATTTTGACATCGAACGCCGAAGACGCGACATCGATGACGGAGTTTTCCAGCGGTATTCTGAACAGTATTCGCGAGAAGGCCCGCCTGCTTGCCTCTCACCGTGCTCCGGTCGACCAACGCATCGAGTCGTTTCTGAACCAGTATTTTTCAGACGATATCGGTGACAAAAAGTTGCGTGTTCCCGACGGAACATTGGTCCTAGACCGACACGGCATGGCCCGGGAATTGAGCCTTCCGATTGGTGGCGATGAATTTGTCAACGAGCTCGTCAGCTCTTATCGCTGCGCAAACGGCATCCTGAACAATCCACGCGCCGATCGCCGAACTACGGCAGGCACTTTCCACGTCGTTCAAGGCGGTTTGCCAATCCCCGGCGACAAACGCGCTGTCCCAATGAACGCGTTCGTCAACCTGTACCGTGCGGCACTTTCCCCACCAGATGACTTGATGGTGTTGCCGTACACGAGCGCTTCAGAATCGCCCGCCCACACGTGGGTATCGCTGCTACTAAGGCCTCTCGTCTGCCCAGCGGTTCCCGGTTTTACAGAAGCGAAACGGATGGAAGTTCGCTTTTTCGCGCCCGGTAGCTTGGTCAGCAACTTGGACTTCGTCGAATCCATCTTCGGAAATGGTGGCGACCCATTGATCCCCGAGAATGACGCTGGGCTCGACGTGCACGGTTGGACCGGACACACCGGTTGCGTCATCCTTGCACCACACTTGACCAAGCTGACCAAGAAAGAACTCGGATTGCCGCCGATCAGTGAAGCGACGGACCGTCAGAAGGCTGACAGGATGTGCTGGGAAGACGAGTCCGAGTTGTACAACGATGGCGGCGCGTTCAAGCTGACCTGCCGTGACCGAAGCGGTGTGGTTGTCACATTGATTGCCGACAACTACTACGGCTATTGCAAGAAAGAAGTCAAAACTCAGATCAGCTACGCTTGCAACTTGATGGGGCGATCCGAAGAAGAACACGCTGGTGGTGCACTCGCCTTCGCTTCGTACTCGCTCGGTGAAGAATTCCAGGTCAACAGTCAGCGCTACAACGGTCGCACGTTCGCCGATGTCGCACTAGACTATGCTGAATTCATTGACGTACAACCAGAAGGCTACGGCGTCGATAAAAACGATGCATCGATTATCTATATCCCAGAGAATGCAAAGGCGACTCTGGCCGAACGTTGTATCAAGTGGAATCGCAACGGCGAAGAACATCGTATTCGCCTGAGTCCCGATCAGATCTATATCGCGCCAAGTGGATACAAGATCCGCCTGGAAAAGCACCCCAACGCACCTTCATGGCGATTGGTCGGTACCGTCGGTGAAGGCATCTTCTGCCACAAGCCTTGTACGGTCAGCGGCGGGGGCAAAAGCGAAATCAGCAAAAGCCTCCGTGACTACATGTTGTACGGTCCGATCTTCATCGGCGACCGCGACGAAGATTTCGCAAAGCTAGACGAGATTTTTGAGCGTAACTATTCCGACCGCTGGAGCGAATCTTACACCGGTCGAACGGACTACACCGATGGGCCGAGTCGCAGCGTTTTGGACCCCAAACGCAGCCTCGGTAGCGTTATCAAGCTATTGACGCCATCGCCAGAATACAACGCGAAGTACAACGAATGGCTTGCGACGATTCCACCACGCGTCTATTCGATGGCCTTGATTATCAAACGGTTCACCGGTGAATCGCATGACGAAAATTGGCGAGACCGTTTCGGTGTCGATATCGTTAACGGTGTCCCCGGTCACGAATTGAAAATCGGCGAGCGTCCCTTGGTCGGTACCTACCTGCGTGTGGGCCTGGACGATTCGCGATGGCGAACATTTAAGCTGCGTCAAGACTTCATCGCGGCCGCAAAGGTTCAACGTGAAGATGACATCAGTGCAAGTACTGTTGTCCCGGCCAACGTGCTGGATAATGTCGGTGCGAACCTTGACGACAACTTCAGCTACAAGTTCGTAGAGAACTGCGAATACCGCTTGTTCCAACGCCCCGACGATGCGATCCATCGCGGCTTGGATAAGCAAACTGAAATCGACTTGTCGCTGACAGGTAACTTCATCAGCAACTTCCATCCGCTGACCACGGAAGAGGTGCGTGAAATTGTTGATGACACGATTGAGTTTGACAAATTCACAGAGCCGGTTCAGACACTGCTGGAAAACGCTGCCGAACGTGGTGACAGCTACGTCGTCAGTACGTCGCATCCGCGGATCGTCGATGGCAAGCCGACAAAGAACCCACGTTATCTGCAGGATCGACCTGACTTGGTCAATGAACGCGATACCTATGTCGCGCGACGAGGGGTTCAGTTCCATCGCGGTCTTAAAGCTGACGAGCCGATCCATATTCCAGTCGGTGCGGTCCTCGGCGGACGTCGTAACAACCCACCGGACAAAGAAACCGGAATCCGGTCGCTTGCCGTGTACTCGCCCCTGCACTACCAGGAGCTTCCCGAGTTGGTGATGGACTACCTGTGTTCATTGACCGGCAAAAGCCCCAGTACGACCGGTGCCGGTAGCGAAGGTGCGTTGACGAAAGGTCCGTTCAACGCGCTCATGCCAGCAACCGACCTGAACAACATGATCGTTGCGATGATCCTGACGGAACTCGGCGGGTTCAGCACCGCTGCCGGACACGTCGGACCTCGATATGAGGTCGGCCACGACATCTCGCTGCTGATTCCTGAGATCTGGTGCCGACTGACGCCGGAAGAGCGTCGGCCGGAAACGATGATCAATGAAGGTATGCTCGAAAAAATTGAAGATTTCGAGCACGAAGGCGAGCAAATCCCAGCGAGCCGTTTGGGTTACCGAATCACGAACCGCTTTGTTCGAAAATACATGGCGCGGGTCTTTGACAACCCAAGCAAGGTCTTTAGCGAGGAGATCCTGAAACCTGAATTGCAGGATATGGAATCGTTTGCCGATGGAATTCTGCACATCGCTGAAGCTCAGCAACGTGTCGCGAAGCGATACTTTGAAGACGGTGGCTACGAACTTGCTTGCCCGCCACTGCGAGCGATCTTGAGCATCTTGGTTCACGGAACTTACGAAGGCAAAACGATTGCCGATCCGGAAGTCCGTGAACTGTTCACGCTCGACAACATGCTCAACAGCGATTGGTACAAGCGACGGCTTGTCGAACAACGTGATCGTGATGTGCAACACTGGAAAGACTTCATCGATCGAATCGAAGAGCACACCGAAGCCCGAGGTGAGCACACCCCGTTGCCTCAGTTAAGTCTGGAAGCACGTTTGAAGTACGCCAAGGAACAACTTGCGGACGCAGAATCGGACGACTACCTGGATCGACTTCGCGGCACCCTGGGTGCAGACCCCATGCGTGTCGCTGCCGATGATCCGATCCTCGCCGACCGTTTGGCAAGCGTGTAGGCGACATGTGCTATCAGCCGCAACGCGTTAGCGGCGGTTTTCGCACGGACAACCGTGGCTAACGCCATTCGGCTAATGCGAGAATCCAGTTGTAGCCAATCAGCCGCAACGCGCTAGCGTGCGGTTCCCACACAGACAACCGCGGCTAACGCCAATCGGCCAATGCGAAAATCCAGTTGTAGCCAATCAGCCGCAACGCGTTAGCGTCGGTTTTCGCAAGGACAACCATGGCTAACGCCAATCGGCTAATACGAGAATCGAGTTGCAGCACTATCAGCCGCACGGCGTTAGCCGCGGTTATTGCTCAGGCAACCGGGGCAAACGCCCAGTCGGCTAATCCGAGAACTTACAGGCCGCGCGGCTGACTTAAACTCGCTACTTCTTTGCTTGGACCTTCAAGTAGTCCAAACCAAACATATAGGCTTTCGCCGCATCGGGATTTGCACCAACGATCTGAACCTTCAACTGGTGCTTTCCACCCGCTTGAAAGTCGCCCAAGTGGATTTCACCACTGGTCACCACATTCGGTTCGTATAGGTCGATCGGTTGTCCAAGCGGTTTATCGTCGACATAGAATTGCACAATGCCGTAGTCACGAGCGCAAGTCAGCGAGGCGAAAAGGCTGCAATCTCCCTGTGTTTCTGGCAGCGATATTGTCAATGTCTCACCTCGTTGTCCGCCACGCCAGAATAACTGTGAATCACCGCTCCATCGGTCACCGCCAAATCCCGACATGGATTGTGGGGCAGCGGAGCCCTTGGAAACTTGAACCTTCAACGACTCGCCTTCAATCGCGTCCGCAACATTCGATTGATCGCCATTTCGTGCCACCTTCTCACCTCGCAAGCGCTTCGCCGAATCGACCGTCGGCAGCGTAGGCCCGTCGTATCGCTTTGGTTGTGCGAGTTTCCATTCTGACTCCGATACCGAAGCGGTCTTATGCACCAACACGTGGGCTCCTTTCATGCCTCCCACCACGATATCAGGCCGGTCATCACCATTCAGATCGGCGATGGTGATCTGCCGTCCGATGCCAGGATCTGCAGCAGCTTGGTATGGCAGCCACTCAATGGAGTCGCCACTTCGATCCAGTTTGAACCAGTAAACGACTGCCCCCGCGTCCCACATCGGACTCTGTTTGTGGTGCGACCAATAGGTTTTTCCAGTCACAATATCTTTCAGTCCGTCGCCATCAATATCGGATAACGCGACCGAATGAAGTTCACTGAATACGACACCGTGGCTGTTTTCTGAAGGGTGGGACCCCATGATCATGTGACGTTTAAACGTGACCGCTTCGCCATCGCGGGTCTGTTCGTACCACGACAGTCCAAAATCATGGGCCGCCTCGCTGGTAATCACATCATTGTCACCGTCCCCATCGACGTCATACGCGTACATCTCAGCACCACCATAGGCCGTGCTAAACCTCGCTTGATGCGATTTCCAACGCGATGTCAACGCTTCCAGCTTTGGCTGTTCGTACCAACCGCCAGAATGAATGATGTCAGTCCGCCCATCGCCGTTGATATCACCCGCGCCAAGGCCATGACCAAAACGCGTCGCAGTGACTTGGCCAGAGATTGGGTGAAAAGTCCATGCCGGAAAATCACCTTCCCATTCGATTGTCGCGAAGCCAAACATCCCATCGCGCGTGCAGACAAGTTCCGGCTTTGAATCGCCGACCACATCAATCAGTTGAGGTGATTCATTGGACACCCAATCAATCACTTGGTGTTTGTTCCAGTGCGTCGCCTGTCCCAGTCCGTTGCCAGGATTCTCATAGACATAGGCCGGTGTTCCAGGGAAACCGACAACAAACACATCTTCATGCCCGTCCGAATTGAAATCGCGGACCCAGGCAAAGAAGTGGTCTGCATAGCGATTTTTATCCTGCGGCACAGGTTCATAGATCGGGTACTTTTGTTTGAAATCCGGGCCGGCAAACCAATACGGCCCATAAACAACGTCCACAACACCGTCGCCGTTGATGTCCCCAGCACCAGCACCTTCAGAGAAGTAGGTATCGCTCAATTGTTGAGTTTCGAATCGGTGCAGCTCGTAGTCTTCTGCGCTCACCGGCTTGGAAACAATCGCAGTCGAGGATACTCCGGCTACGGATAGTGCGAGCAGCAATCGAGAAAGTCGCTTCACGGTGAAATACCTGGTTCGAGGCGGGACCGTCCGTGATCAGGCGGACGGCGGCGGGAAATGGGATGCGAGCAACACGATCTTATCCGCCACGCCCGACCGCGTGTCGGGCAAGCAACAAAACAGCAACTTGACTCCATACCGGACAGTCGGTATCCTACGCATACCAACTAGTCGGTACAGAGATAGAAATGGTTGAATCTGCGAGAGAAAATTTGATGCTAGCCGTTCGAGATTTGATTCTCGAACGTGGCTACGGCGGAACTTCCGTTGACGCAATTTGCACCCGAGCCGAGGTCTCCAAAGGAAGCTTCTTTCACCACTTCAAATCGAAGGAAGATGCCGCGTGCGCGACTTTGGATGAATGGATGAACATGATGCGTGACCGTTCGATCAAGTCTGGCTACATGGATCAACCAACGGCAAAGCAGAAACTCGTTGGCTACTTAAATTTTTTCGCCACAGTTGTTGAATCCAGCGATTCGCCCAACGGATGCTTCCTTGGGGTTCTGGCACTTGAACTTTCAGATACGCACCCCCAGGTGCGCGAGCGTGCTGCCGCCTACTTCGATGCCTGGAACGAGAGCATCGCGACCCTGATCAATGATGCCTTTGTCAACACAAACGCAACGCATGCAAAGTCACTAGCGGACCTCTGCATCGCGTCACTCGAAGGCGCGTTACTTCTGGCTAAAGCTCGCAAGGATCCATCCATCGTCCGCGACTGCGTCCATCACACCCGCGACTACATCGTTTCTCTTTTGCCTGATGAATAGCATTTTCAGATTTTGAAACGATCTGCAAACCAACTTCCCTTTGTTGATCCTCTCCCCTTGGAGTTTCCGATGTCGACTGTTGACTACATCCGCCGAAGCCTTGAAACCAGCCGCATGATTACGCTGGCGTTGATCGATGATTTGAAGGAGACACCGTTTCAGCCGCCAACGTCCAACGGCGGCAATACACCGATGTGGATCCTTGGGCACCTGACCTATGCCGAGGCAAACATTGTCGAGCATATTATTAAAGGAAACGACAACCCACTGATTGACTGGAAACCAGTCTTCGGTGCTCGCCAGGATCCGCCAACTGATGAAAGCGTCTATCCATCGTGGGACGAAGTAAGAACCAAGTTTGATGCCGTTCGCACGCAGACGTTGGCGTTACTGGAAGGGCTCAGCGATTCCGACTTAGATTCGCCGACAAAAAACTGCCCCGAAGGACGCGAAATGATGTTTGGAACGATCGGCGGCTGCTGCATGATGATGACAATGCATCCGCTCATGCATTACGGACAGCTGGCCGATTCACGTCGTATGCTTGGACGGCAACCGCTGCAAGCGTAAGCAACGCATCAGCAATCGATCCACGTCAATCGATCCACGTCAATCGATCCACGTCAATCGATCCACGTCAATCGAGCCGGTCAGTGCCGACGGGCGTTAGCCCCGGTTATTGGACTGAAACCGTGGTTAACGCCAATCGGCTAATACGAGAATCCAGTTGCAGCCACATCAGCCGCAACGCGCTAGCGTGCGGTTCCCACACAGACAACCGTGGCTAACGCCAATCGGCTAATTCGAGGATCTAGTTGCAGCCTATCAGCCGCACGGCGTTAGCCGCGGTTCTCACACGAGCAACCGGGGCTAATGCCCAATCGGCTATTCCTAAAACCGAGTTGGAACGAAGCATTAGTTATTCGATTTGCTTAGGACCGGGGAGGCATGCAGGTAGCCAGCCCAAAAGAACGGTTCGTTACCTGTTAGCGTGCTCCGCTCCAGGTCGCTCTTGCTGAGTGTTGGTTCCGCATTGGGGTCCAACTCGCTTCGACGAAGCACGTCCTTTGCTCGCGTGAAAGACTCGCCGGGAGAAAGAAATCCAAGCTCCTGCGCATACTCTCGCAGCAAGATGGATGTTGAACCGCCGCCAACTGCCCAGCGGCTAAGCGTGACATCCTGGACACCACTGTATTGCAAAGCCATTAACGTCATCCCGATTTCGTTTCCCGAAACCTGTTGTGGCGTTTCCAAATTAGATCGGAATCCGGATAGGAATACGCTCGAAGGAGTCGGTGCCGCCGTGCGCAGCCAATCACCCAGGCGTCCTTGTGGCATTGACATTTCATAGGTTGCCAATGGGGAATCCAAAGTAGATTTCGGATTCGGAACGGTCGTGTCAGCGACGACCAAATGCGAAGCAACGAGTCCACAGCGACTGGTCGGCGAAGCAAACTCAGCTGGCAATCCTACAGCGCCAGCCGTTGCCGCGTCAGCGATCGACTGCACCATCTGCGCGTTTACGTCCGCGTCACGCGGTGAAAGAATCTTACCGGCGGCTAACGCGATGGTGCCTTTTGTCGATGGAGGTGCTGTTGGGAAAATCGCCAGTGATGGTGATGGGGCGTAGGTGACGGTGATCGCATCGCCCAGCAATTGCGATTCTGGATCTTCGGTCGGCAGCAACTCAAATGGCAGGTACCAAAGCAAGCCATCGGGAACAACGACCAGATGTTTAATCCCGTTGAGACGATCTTCTAATAGCGGTGCCACACTGGACGGAATCAATCGGTCACGAAAATCTGCCGCGTCTTTCCGCCAATTATCGTTCTCTGGCAATCGAGCCCCACGTGATTGGGACGCACCGATACCGCGAGTGATCTTTGCGATGTCATTACCAAGTCGCGGCCCACCTTTAATCGACCAATAACTTGCCTTTTGCTTGGTGCAAAGGACAACATGGTAAACCCCATTATCTTGGTAAAACGCCAGAATCGCGACGTCGGAACTTAGTGGTTCGATCGGCTTTTTATCATCGAGAACGTGCGGGACGACGCGTGGAAAGACATATCGATCGAGCGCGATCTGCCAAGCATCGGTTTCGACTGCGGCAAGATTCTGATCAACCATCCCGGGGTCTGCAACGTTGCCATCGGCGATGGCCTTCGTCGCCGCCCGAAGGTCCCGGACAGCTTTGGGTGCGGTGTTTCGAAATTCAACGACCTGCTTTTCAAGCATGTCGTCCGGAAGCCTGGAAAGCGATCGGACTTGATGGATTCGCCCACCGATCGCAAGTTGGTTGTCCAGACGACCGCATAACAGTTCGTCCATTCTTAGCAGAACGTCTTGTGCACTTTCACGTGACGCCGCTGTGCGGAGCCGAGCTAATCGCAAAGCTTCAGCATTTCCAATGTGACCAGCAATCGCATTGACCGGGTCACGATACCAGACATCGATAGTCGGATCGCTTGAGTATAGACGCAGCAGACCTTCTAACGATTGCGTATCCATGTTGCCACCGAGTAGCATTCGGACACGCTGTAGCTGATACAGTCGCGGCATCGTGATTAAATTGCGGCGGCGCAGTCGACTATTGGTGACAAAGTTGACCAACTGCGAATACGGTTCCTCCCACGGTTTGGCAGTGCCGCGAGCATCGCTAACGATCGCTTGGCGCGTTGCGATTCTTGCTGCAATGTATGCCCCATAAGCATCTAAACGGGGCTGAGCCACATCTCGTCGTACCGCGATCGTTCTCGCTTCCCCCAGCCGAGCAGTTGCCGATTGCAAGTCACCAGCAGTAACGGCTGCGTCTGCAGCGGCCAGCAAGATATGAAGCGTGGCCAATCGAGACTTCCGCAACAAGCCAGCTGCCGCGACTTGCGCCGCATTCTGGATCATCGCGGCGCTCTGTGCGTTTGCGCAGCCTGCTCCCAGTTGAAATGCTTCACCAACTAATTCGTAATACCCGAGAGCAGCAGCCTGGTTGGCAACTTGCAAACAAATCGGGACAGCGGCTTCCGGCTTGTCAGTTCCGGCGATAGCAGATGCAGCGCACAAGCCGACAACAGGCGCCATCGAATGAACGCGTCCCATGTCCACCGAGACTTTCGCGGCATCTTCGATCGCTCGGTCATCTTGCTTGGCACCGAACCGCTCCGCAGCTCGCATGCACCCGATTAAATTGATTGCGATCGGAACATTCAATCCCCGAGGATACTTGGTGCTTTCGATCAGTTCAGTCGCCAACGGGTCGTTCTCCGCAAGCGGACCAAGGATGATTCGCCTCCGGTAGGAAGCCAAAGCCAAGCCACGCATCACTTCGACCAAATCGATCGTTTTGATGTTTAATTCTTCGATCGTCCCAGGTGTTTGAAACGTCTGTTCGGTCAGCTGTTCACCGGAGTAATACTTGACCGACTTAGAAATGGGCGCCAGCGAAATCGCTTGTGCCTCGGGCCAGAGAAACTGCTTCGATGCTTGGACTGCTGAAGTCTGCAATACTTCAGTCCACACCGGTCGTGCAAGCCATTGTTGCCGTCGATGGCGAATCGCGATCTTAAGCGCCATGTCGTAGCTTTGCATAGCTGATTCAAGGTCACCCAAAAAATATTGAGCTTCTCCCATCATCGCATAGACAGGGATCGCGTCGATCCAGTGCCCATTGATATCGCGACGCGTCCGGCCGATAGCGATGTCAAAAGCGTCCAATGCAGACTCGAGATCACCTGACCGGTAGACCTCTAGCGCCATGTAATATTGCTGCGAGGGGTAAGACAGCCCGCCAGTCCCAAGCAGTGGATTAATTTGGGCAAAACACACCGATTGAAGTGTGAGTGTGAACCAACAAGCGACGATCCCGATCCAAGTCCTTTGCTTCATCCCAATCAATCGGGTTCTGTTGCGCGCCTTCATATTTGTTCTGCTACTGGAGGATTGAATTGGGACGCTTGCGGGGCGTGGTTGCAATGATGCAGTCGTGAAACGGGTTCAGAGCTTTCGACGCAAAACTTTCTACGCTAAGCACACTTGGTGCCCTATCACTAGCGACTTCAAAAAATCGATACCGATGGAATACTTGTCACAATGAACAACCGGGTGGGTTGTAGGTTCAACCAAGAACAACTGTCACCAAAAAACGTCCATCCGAGGCCGTTGCCGAAGTAGGGGCGATTCAGGTGTCGTCAATTGCTATCCCGCAAATGACGCTAAACAATTGAATAGGAGATCCGCGGTTAGGCCAAATTCGAGTCGATTAGAAAAGGTACATCCAATTTCAAAACATGACCGAATCCGTTCACATCGACCGTAGTTTTGTGACAAGCCAACTGCCCGCGCGAGGCAACGCGGTGAGAAGGGTCCCAGTTTAGGGTATCGTTAGCCATTTGGCAAAAATACATTCCACTAATTCGCAGCGTTTTTGCGTAGCATGACGCGACGACTGGTCTTCTTCGTATCGCCGATTCAGCAATTCAGTTTGTCTCGCGACCATGACTCTTCTTCGAAAAAGCTGATCTTTCCGCTTGCGATGTCATAAACTGCAGCGACCACTCGGACTCTGCCCTCCACCACTGCTGCGGAAATCGCATCACTACGATGCAGAATTTGATCGGCGGTCAAGAGCACGTTCCGCCGGACGACCTCATCGACAAACGCGACCTTTTCATTTTCAGGTAAAGCGTTTGCGATACGACACTCCTCTTCGCTAACACAGGCTGCGACTTCGTCAACGATCGCACCAAGATGAGAACATCCGGTGACTTCGCCAACATCGTCTCCGCGGCCGACCAGTTCAACGCTACTCGTCACGGCACCACAACGGGTATGTCCCAGCACGAGAACTAATTTCACTCCGCTTACGGCTACGGCATACTCAAGACTGGCCAGCGTTTTGGTGCCGATAATATTTCCGGCGACACGAATGCTGAAGACGTCACCAATTCCTTGGTCCAAAATCAATTCCACGGGCACTCGGGAGTCGATGCAACTGAGCACCGCAGCGAAGGGGTTTTGGCCCATACTTGTCGCGTTGATTTGACGCCCCAAATCCCGAGTCAAACGTTGACCGGTATGGAACCTCGCGTTGCCTTCACGAAGCATCATCAGAACCTGTTCTGGTGTGATGCGCTCTTTCAATTCGCGAGTCGCGTAGTCGGCAAACAAAACCTCGTCTTGCAGTTTGTACTTTTCACGAAAGCCGCGTAGAGAGACTTTGATCCCACGCGCAGGTGCTGTACGGTCTTTAAACTCACGAATCATGCTAAGCACATCGGGATCGATGTAATCAGAATGGGTCGCATCGATCAGCAAGTTTGTTTTCGGCTTTGCCTCCGAAAACAGCTTGTCCAACGCGCCGCGATTCAAAAAGCTAACCTGGGGCGCAAGTTCCACATAAGTAACTTCACCGTCCAAGTGTGATTCGATGACCCGACGAAGCGGCTGACGAAGGTTGCTATTCAAAATAAACAACGCACTGGTTGTCAGACCGATCAGGATTCCAATCAGCAAATCGGAAAAAACAATCGCAACGAGCGTGATGATAAATGGCAAGAACTGATAGCGTCCTTCTCGCCACATCTGTTTGAACAGAGTCGGACTGGCAAGCTTGAATCCGGTGACCAACAGAATGGCCGCTAACGCAGAAAGCGGAATCATATTCAAGTACTGCGGAATCAACATCACGCTTCCGACCAAGAGCAGCCCGTGAAAGACCGCACTGACTTTTGTTTTTGCCCCAATGTTGACATTGACGCTGCCCCGAACAATCACGCTCGTCACCGGCAAACCGCCCAATAGCCCCGAAACAATATTCCCCGCCCCTTGAGCAACCAATTCCCGGTTGGGCGGCGAACTTCTTCGTAGCGGATCTAGCTTGTCGACAGCTTCAAGGTTAAGCAGCGTTTCCAGTGACGCTACGATCGCAATTGTGATCGCCGCACCGTAAACCGCTGGATTCATCAATGAACCAAAGCTCGGAAACTTCAGTGAGCTACCAAGTTCTTGAAATGATCCGGCAACAGGAATTTGCACAAGGTGATCGGTGCCAATCGCCCACGGGCCGCCGAGTGAAATGAAAAACAGATGAAGCGCCACACCAAACAGAACCGCTGCCAATGGTCCCGGAACCAGGGACTCTCGCAAGGGCTTCGATTTCTGCCAAATGATCAGTAGTCCGACGGAAAGCAAACCGACTGCGGCAGCACCAAGATGAAAGTCCTCCAACATCGAAGCGAGTTCGGTGAAAGTGTTCTGTTTGTCCGGTTGTTCAAACGACATCTCACCCTCGGGATCACTATCATGCCCGACGACGTGTGGGATCTGCTTGAGAATCAGGATTACACCGATCGCGGCCAATAGCCCCTTAATCACGCTTGTTGGAAAGAACGCCGAGAGGGCGCCGGCTTTGAAAATCCCCATCACGATCTGCAAGATTCCGGCGATGACGACGGCTAACAAGAAGGCTTCGACAGATCCACAGTTTTCAACCTGTGCGATGACAATGGCAGTCAGGCCCGCTGCCGGACCGCTAACACTGGTGTGTGAGCCACTAATCATTCCGACGACGATTCCGCCAACGATCCCTGCGATCAGACCGCTCATCAAAGGCAGCGCGTCGGGGTCCCCGGTCGCTCCAGAGGCCAAGGCAATCCCTAAACACAATGGCAAAGCGACAAGGAAGACGACCAGTCCTCCGCGAATATCCGCAACGAGGGTTCCCGGGCCGAAGGGGCGAGGGTTCGCGTTGTTGGACGGATCATTTTCCGATGAACCACTCGCCAACGCTAAATTGGGATTCGTCGCTGCCATCATCATTCGCTGCGTCTGGGGTAGTTGAACCCTTTAATCTTACAGCGAATTGCCGATGCCGAGGCAGCAGGGATGCAGTTTCCTCGCGAGAAAACAGCACCGATTCATCGGGAATTTCCCTTCTGATCACTCGGTCGGAATCGTTGCGGTGCCATAAACCGAAGCGACTATCGATAGGACTCGCAATACCAAGCCGTTGTAAAGAGACCATTGGAGCGACAATCGCAATGGCAAGGACACGCCAAAGCGGGCTATGCCTGACCTTCGGATGGCTAGATGAGGTGACGTGGATCAGAAACATTGCAGACGCGTCGGTGAACGATTGGCGTCAATACCGAAACGATAACAGTAGCCATCGCCGTAACGGCTAACACGCAAACACCTATTCCGATAAAGATCGATGTTAACAAATCGGTTCCTTGAATTGTGTTCGCGATGACTGCCATTGCGATTCCCAAACCAATTGCAACAACCAACGCAGCGATTAAAGAGTGTCTCGATGCGATAAATCGATCCAGCGCGTTTGCGCCATTCCCGTGACGCTTGTAGTAATCGGTAAGTTTTTCATTCGTGTCGGCCCAGCGATACTCGTCTACCGCATACATGCTTTTACAAGCGTTACAATACGTTTGCTCAACGCCTGACAATGGACTGGCGACGGCGGCAAATGACTCCTTCGCGACAATCGTCGGTTGTTCGCAGCGGTCATGAATGTAGGTGCGTGATGTCGGAGGAGGTTGTTTATCAGACATCGGAATCCTTCTTCGTTTTTATTGTATTCGTCAAATAGCAAGGCAACAGCTACAGCTCATGAATGAAACTGCCAGTATCTCACACCAAGACTACTTAACCGAAGATGTTACCAATGTCCCCTTCGGCGTGCTTCTAAAGATGGTCAAATCCCAGATCTTCTTTCCATTAGCGTTGATTGCAGTGATCGCGATCAAAGTGGTGAGCAAATTCAAAGGCCGAACGGATGCGATAAACGCGGTTTGTAAAAATGCGGAACCGGTAACGCTCGAAGAAATGCCCGCCCAAGCACGGATTGCGTTTGAAGGGCTCGCGAATCAACTGAAAGGCTTTCGCTGGGTGAGTTTTCAACGGCGCCCATGTCTCGGTTTACGGCAGCAGTACGAAGCAGTGGCCCTACACGAAGATGGTTTCATGATTGCCCTTTGTGAATGGCAACATCAGATGGTCGTCGTTACAGCAGTTAAAGGCGAAGACCCTGTCAAATCGACGGAAGCAGTCACGACCGAGTTTTTATCGTTTGAAGGCGACCGCAGCACGATTATCACCACGTACATGCCACGCGAGCACATGGCAGCGCTCTCTTTGTACGATGGCGGATTAGGAGAAGTCGAAGCGGTCGTGAATGATCAGCGAATGGAAGTCGCGATCGAGAAACACGTCGAGCGCATAAAGGGTGTCGCCACGAATACGATGAACGAAGAGGGTGCATGCCAGCAGGCGAAAAAACACAGCGATAAAGTGGTGAACCATTTCATGAAGTTAGGGCTGATTCGAACGCTACTCCCACAAGAAGTTCCCGCGCTTTTGAAATACAGGGAGAAGCATTCCGACGATTTCGAACCGTACACTTACCGCTAGCAAGAAATCGGCGGACAACATTGACCTGCCTACTTATCCCGATCAACGTCCACCGGTACACTAGGGGGGTGCCAGTGCAGCCTCTGAGGTAGTGAAGATGCTTTGGATGATCAACGTTTTCGCATTATTCGCGGCAGTGTTTGTTGTATTTAGCGTGTTACCACCTGAAGTTTGGTCATCAATTCGGTCTAACTGCTGCGACTCAAAGGGTCGGATAAGACTTTCCTACCTCGCTCGTGAAACGAGAGCGATATCCAGCCTGTTCGCCGATCTGCTGATTTTTAGTCTCGTCATCGTTGCCATCGGAACAGTACCGCTGTACGCAATCAATCGCGTCATTCCCTTGCCTTTGGCTGTCGATGCCGCATCGCATGCGAGCTTGGACGCCCAACAGTGGAAACGGGAACTGACAAGAAAGCCAAGAAGCATACGCAGGCAATTCGAAACGTATCACTTAAAAGAAGGCGGTACCAAAGAGTCGGCCTTGCGAACAATGAAAACGCTGTGGGCTGTTGCCCCTGCCGCGATCGCAATTTGCTTTATCTGTTTGGTGCTCACCCTGAAGGTGTTCTCGACCGCTTTCAACAGCGCAGTGCAACGCTTCGCGAACAAAACATTTGAATGCGAAACGCGGCGGATTCGGCGCCGGTATCTTCGCGACAGTGCGAGTCATTCATCATTCGAAGTGCGTCTGTAGAAAAGCAGTCCACCGAAGTGGACTTGATGCTTCCGAGACGCAGGTGGCTGGCAATCTGATTGAAGTCAATCAGTCAAGGCAATCGCCGAGGGTATTGGCAGAGCAAAGCACTCGATTGTCAGACGCGGATGCCTTACCGGATTCCAACTGGATCGCGATGGAGAGTCGCCAACGCCTTGACTGCTTGTGTCAAGATTCGTACCTGACTGCGTAGCTCGACGACTTCGCGATGTAATTCGTCGTGCTCCATTTGAACAACCGCAGGTTCCGCGATTCGATCTTCAATGGCTGGAGCAACAAATACAACCGAACGTTCGTGCTCGTGGTTATGACGAATCCACTTCAGACGCAACTGACGTTCGGTTGGGTGTTTGGAAATGGCATCGGTTACATCACTAGGGATTTCGATGTCGAAGTCATCGATCTCAACAATTTTGTCGCCGGGCACCAAACCTGCCAACGCAGCCGCACTGCCATCGACTACAGAGACGACTTCGACACCAAGCGGAGAATCTTCCAAGACCGCGCCAAGCACCGGACGACCGTTGATGGTGCTCGCCTGCACCGGCTCTCGTTCAAGCCGCTCCAGATCCTTTTCGATTTTTGTGAGCGCGACGACGATATCCTCCGACGACCGGACCACCACCGCAGTTTCGGTCTGGGCCGAGGCGGGAGCCGCTACCAACAAGAACGCTGGAAGAAATGTGAAACGAAGGCAGGTGGATAAAGCGGATCGTGTTGGATTTCGATGATGCATTGCTCGGTACCTTACTGACAGGGCTTTTGAATATGGTTTCTAGAGATCGGTCAAGCAAAACCTATGCCGAACCGAATTCCAGAGCTTCAAACAGTCAGCAAGTAGTCGTGACACCCGTGTTCGCGTCAAAAGCAACGCCGCAATCATGCCAATTGATCGCTCTTCAACCAGTGTGGTCCAACCAACGCAAGTTTGAACCGACACGTGATGTTCACATACTTTCACCAACGTCGATCTCCTCGCATAAGAGTTTCGACGAATCAGCTAGTTTAGTACGTTGCGCCCGCCCCACTCGCGGACACTGGCTCCGAAAGCAAACCAAGATCAGAGCACCGGGCCGACGGTCCATGGGACGAATTCTTGGTCGCCAAAGCCGTTGCGTTCACTTGCAGTAGAGGCTCCGCTGGCGACCTTCAACGCGAACTCGAAGAACTGCTCACCAAGCTCCTCAATCGATGTTCCCGAAACCGCTTCACCTGCGTTCAAATCCATATCGTCCGGCATTCGCTGGAACAGTTCACTATTCGAAGCGATCTTGATGACCGGCGTGGGTTTACACCCGAAACAGCTACCGCGCCCTGTTGAAAACAAAATCAAGTTCGCACCACCGGCAACCTTCCCTGTGACGCTTGCCGGATCGAAACCGGGCGAGTCCATGACGACAAGCCCCTTGCTCGAAACCTTCTCGGCGTAGTCATAAACCGCCTCCAAGGCCGTTCGACCACTTTTGGATACCGCCCCCAGTGACTTTTCGGTGATCGTGGTCAACCCACCAGCCTTGTTCCCGATCGAGGGATTGTTATCAAGTTGTCCACCATAGAAGGCGACGTAATCCTGCCACCAACGAATCAAATCGATTAGTTTTTGGCCGACCGCTGGGGTGCGACTTCGCTGGCAGAGCAAGTGTTCGGCGCCATACAGCTCGGTCGTCTCGGAAATGATTGATGTCCCGCCACATGCGACCACGCGGTCGCTGACCGCTCCAATGGCTGGATTTGCGGTGATACCCGAATACCCATCGCTACCTCCACATTCGACACCGATCGTCAAATAAGATGCATCAACGGTGGTTCGCTCAAACTGATTGGCTTGATCAAGTAACTGTTCAACCAATTTCTCGGCGCGATCGATCGTCACCGCAGAGCCACCTTCGGTTTGCATCGTCAATACCGGGACCCGATGATCCGCGGTGAGCCGAGTCCCATCGGGGGCGTGCAACGGAATGACCCCATGATGCTCCGCCAAATAGCCTGGGGTATTCTGTTCGCATCCCAAACCAATCATCAGTCGAGCACCGACGTTGGGATGGTTGGCATAGCCCGCCATCGTGCGACCAATCATCTGATGCTTTCGGCTACCTAAAGCCAACGCGCAACCCGTGGTGTGTGTTGCCGCAAAGACTCCATCGACATTTGGCCAACGACGCAGTCGATCGGCATCGAAGCGTTGGACGACTTTATGACAAACGGTCGCACTGCAGTTGACCGTCGAAAGTACAGCGACATAGTTCCGCGTCCCAACGCGCCCGTCTGGACGGACGTAACCTTGGAATGTTCGCCGGATCGCTGCCGGGCGTTCTGGAGGATCGGTAGAAAGTACCTTTTCGGCGACGTCGTGGTGATCGATCAAGTTGTGGCTGTGCACGTGCGATCCGGCCGGGATCAATTCCGTCGCTTTCCCAATCGGTTGCCCATATTTCAGCACCAATGTTTGCGGCTGAATATCGGTAACGGCGACTTTATGCCCACGCGGAATGGCGTTCTTCGTTTCGCATCGATGCGGCCCAATTTCGAATGAGGTTTTGGCCGACAGATCGGCAACTGCGATTGCGACGTTATCGTCATCGTTCAACAGAATCACAGTTGGGCGGTTCATCTGAGCCATTTGGACGAGAATTCGCTGCAAGGTGGGTTCTGGCGAGTGTTCCTATGGTTCCGATCGTCACTCGCCAAGCGTATATTCCCGCAAATGGTACCTTCATGCCAGGGCACCACAGACAAGAGTTCAAACTCACAGCGACCCACATACGCGATCGGACGACCGATGAAAATCCACGAATTCCAGGGCAAGGAACTATTTCGAAAAGCCGGGGTGCCGGTATTGGAGGGGATCGTCGCGAAGACGCCCGACGAAGCAGCCCAGGCCTACCACAAGCTCGGCGGCAAAATTGCCGTGGTAAAATCTCAAATTCATGCCGGTGGCCGAGGAAAGGGCACCGTCATCGATAACCCAAAACAACACGGCGTCGTCCTTTGCAAAAGCGCTGACGAAGCTCGTGCTGCGGCTGAAGGCCTGCTTGGGAACAAATTGGTCACGATTCAAACCGGACCCGAAGGCCAAACGGTCAATCAAGTTTTCGTCGAAGCCGGTTGCGATATTGCTCGTGAATTGTACCTGGGTATCGTTCTCGACCGCGCCGCAAAGAAACCTGTCTTGATGGTCAGCACCGAAGGCGGGATGGAAATCGAAACGGTTGCCGAAGAAACCCCTGAACTGATCTTCAAAGAGCATTTCGACCCACACGTCGGATTGGAAGGCTACCAAGTCCGTAAGCTTTGTAAGAAGCTCGGCATCTCCGGCGCAGCAGCAAAGGCAGCAGCCCGTTTCATGCCTGCGATGTGCCGATTCTATGTCGACTACGATTGCGAACTGGCCGAGATCAACCCACTGGTCATCACCGGCGACGACAAGATGATCGCCCTTGATGCCAAGATCAACTTTGACAACAACGCGTTGTACCGTCATCCCGAATTGGCAGACTTCCGCGACCTCAGCGAAGAAGAGCCGAGCGAAGTTCGTGCGACCGATGCCGGACTTAGCTATGTCAAACTGGAAGGCAACATCGGCTGCTTGGTCAATGGTGCCGGCTTGGCGATGTCGACGATGGACATCATCAAATACCACGGCGGACAGCCAGCCAACTTCCTGGACGTCGGCGGTAGCGCGAACGAAGAGCAAGTCACCGAAGCGTTCCGGATTCTGCTATCGGATCCCAACGTCAAAGGCGTGCTGGTCAATATCTTTGGCGGTATCGCACGCTGCACCACGATCGCTGCTGCGGTTATCGCCGCCAGTAAAACCGTTGGCTTTGAAGTCCCATTGGTTGTCCGTCTGGAAGGCACCGAAGTCGAAGAAGGGCGAAAGATGCTTGCCGAAAGTGACGTCGACATCATTACCGCGAGCGACATCACCGATGCCGCTAAGAAAATTGTGGAAGCCACCGGAGTCTGATCGCCCAGCAATCCTCTGGTTCATGACAACGACAATAAACACTTCGCTAAACGCATAAGATTCAATGAGTATCCTAATCAACTCTGACACCAAAGTGATTTGCCAAGGGATTACCGGAAAGGCCGGTACGTTCCACAGCCTCGGCTGTCGCGATTACGGCACACAGATGGTCGGTGGAGTCACTCCCGGAAAGGGCGGCCAAGACGTCGAAGGCATCCCTGTTTTTGACACCGTCGAAGAAGCGGTCAACGAAACCGGCGCCGACGCGACCATGATCTTCGTGCCACCTCCATTCACGGCCGACGCGATCATGGAAGCCCTCGATGCCGGTATCAAGGTCATCGCGGCAATCACCGAAGGCGTCCCCGTCATCGACATGGTCCGCGTCTACGAAAAAGTTCGCGCCAGCGATGCGGTCTTGATCGGACCGAACTGCCCTGGCTTGATCACTCCAGGTGAATGCAAAATCGGCATCATGCCCGGCTATATCCACCAACCCGGTAAGGTCGGTGTGATGAGCCGAAGTGGTACGCTGACCTATGAAGCGGTCTGGCAGACTTCGTCGCTGAAGCTCGGCCAAAGCACCTGCGTCGGTCTTGGTGGCGACCCGATCGTCGGAACCAGCTACATCGATCTGCTAAAGCTGTACCAGGCAGACGATCAAACCGAAGCCATCTTGATGATCGGCGAAATCGGTGGATCGGCCGAAGAAGAGGCCGCTGCTTTCGTCAAGGAACATGTGACGAAACCCGTCGCAGCGTTCATCGCGGGACGTACAGCGCCTCCCGGAAAACGAATGGGCCACGCCGGTGCGATCATCAGCGGCGGTAAAGGAACCGCAACTGAGAAAGTGAAAGCGCTCGAAGCTGCCGGAATCGTTGTCGCACCGACGCCTGCCGATATGGGCAAAGCCGTTGTCGAAGCGATGGGCAAATAGACCCAACTGACAAGCTGCGGGAGATTACTCTCTCCCGCAGTCCGGAACGAAAGAGCCAATGCTGTTCATCTCGGCAACGGATTCCTTTCAGACAAGATCCGCAGCAAGCGGGCCCCTTTCTTTTTAGGCCCGCACGCGTCAACTCTTAAGCCGCAGGGTCGGATTGCCCGATCCGTTCGACCGAACGATGCGACGCCCGCTTCCAGATGAATCCATCTAGCACGTAGTGCGTGATCTGTGGAACGGCCAGCAGGGGCACCAACATCGGCTCCAGCGAATCAAGATTCCAAGGCGTTCCAAAAAGCCACGTCCGTTCGTGCCAAATCCCGCGGTCCCAAATCAATTCTTCCATATAGGCCAGGATCCAGACGAGGCCCACGAACCGCGACAAGCGAAGTGCGACTGGCGAAACGCGATGATCGGAGGTCTCTTCACGCCCATTTGATTGCTGAAACCAGTAGACCAGCACCAAATATGGGATTCCGTGGATGACAACGTTGGTAACCGTAAATGCATAATCGGAGTTGAATGAGATAATTCCGACGTACCAACAAACGGCCGTCGTGATTACGACCAAGTCTTTGCCTGGATTCCATTTTTGCTGAAACCATCCGCGAAAAATCGATCGGCCGGCATACAGCAACAGACTTGTCCAATAGATCGGTCGCAACCATGCAGACCAATCAAACGCCAGCGCCGTGAAGTCGCCCGATTGAAACCACCAGAATTGGCGCGGCAGATGACAGTGCCAGTACACGAGCGGATAGATCGTCGCCAAGTAAATCGCAGAGCTGTCGATCCATTTCCCTACGCTCGAAAAATCACTCGCTTTTCTGCGATAGAGCGCAACCCAGCCGTACTGTTGTCGGACGAAATGAAACACAGCCAGATATGCGAGACAGCGCCAAAACATTGTCGAGCTTTCGCTGTAAATTGCCCAACTGACCGCGAACGCCAGCAACGGTGTCAGCCCATAAAGCCAAGGGCGTTTGGAAAGTTCTGAGCGGTCGAAATAAACGCGAAAACCAGTCGCATAGACATGCGCCACGTCGATGAGCAGGATGGCGATCACCCAAGTCCAATCGGGTGTGTCTTGGTGAAGAATGCCTAGCATGCCTCCGGCACCAAGAGCCAGAAGAGCCAACAAGAAACTTCCGCCAAAGGTCAGCAGGTCTGTCCACGGACCGAATAGCCAAGGCAGTCTTGAAACCCGTTCTCCGATAGCGGTCTGGCGACTCATTTCCTTGGACTGTCTGACTCTTAGCTTTTAGCCAAATGCGATTTGTTCAAGCGGCAATCGCTAGGTCGATGGCTGAACCGCGGTTGTTTCATCTTGCTTTGTTTCAGCCTGATCTTCCCGCATTCCGGTTTCCAATGCGGCTTCGATTTCATCGGCGGGGATAAAATCGATGGCTGGCATTTCATAGCAGATAACCTGTCGATCGTTCCGCACAAGAATATACCGGCCGCTGACACAGGGGATATTCCACGTCTTTGAGCTTAACGCTTCAAGACGAAGAAGTTCCACATAGTCGTTGACAGCGGCACTGACAAAGACCAAGTCACCCTCTTCGTCCTGTACCACCAGCACGTCATCGACAAGCACGGCGTGCCCTTCGCCGCTGCGATTCCTCCGCGGCTGCGTCCAATAAACGTCGGGTTCTTCCAAGCTGACCGCCTGTAATGAACCGTTGCTAATTCCATATCCGATAATCCCGTCGACACAGGTGTGGTTGAACTTTGTCTTCAAAACTCGGCTGGATCGCCATTGGTCTTCCGTCGTCCAGCCGTCACCTTCACGTTCTATTTTGACGAGTGCACTGCCTCCACTGTAGCCCTTGCCGACCAGGACTTGATCGTCAGCGACATAAACAGCGGCCGCGCATGTCGCGCCAGTGTTGGTTGATCCGGGCCAATCGAATTCCCAAAGCTGGCGACCGGTTTCGACGTCGTGACCCGTGACTGTCTTTTCATTGACCGAGACAACTTGTTCCAAACCGTCAAATGTCATCAGCATCGGTGAAGCGTAACTGAGCTGATCTGAACCGGCTTTCCAAAGCATTTCGCCATCGACTCGGTTAAATGCGACCAAAGATGCTCCTTGGTCGTTGCTGAAACTTCCATTGACGACGGGGCCGCCCAAGGGAACGATACAGAGGTTGCCAACAACAAGAGGCGATGGTGCATAGCCCCACGGTGCGGCAGCTTCGAATTCAACTTGTGTCCAACCGGCGAGTTCAAATAGGTCTGTTGACCAATCGATCGAACCATCTGCCAAGCCGACACAGCAAAGCCATCCGGTCGCCGTCGTCGCATAAACCTTTCCATCAACAATGGTTGGCGTTGAGCGTGGCCCTGTCCCACCCAATGTATTGTGATGGTAGCCCTCATGCTCGACTATCCAAATCAGTTTTCCGTCGCCTAAGTCGTAGCAGCTGAGACATTCTTTGTCGCCTCGCTGCTCCAGCGTGACCGCATATTCGCCCTCGACCGCAAACGCAGACCAGCCTTGCCCGATTCCGTGGCTCCACGAAATCTTCACGTCTTTGGGATCCGATGGGATATCGAAAACCCGCCGTGGGTAGACACCGTTACGTGCCGGCCCCAGAAACTGAGGTGAATCGAAAGCAGGCGATATCGATTCATTTTCGCCATTTGCAGACGGTGCGATCTCTGAATCAACGAGCGATTCGAGTTCATATTGATTTCCATCCGCGAATCGCCAGCTGAACAACGGAAACATGGTCCCGCTAAAGCCTTCAAAACGGAAAAGCACTACCGAAATCACAAGGATCGATGCCAAAAACAACGGTATCCGCTTCTGATTGCCAGCACGAAAGTCAATTCGGTAAACGACAAATAGCAAGTACAAGACTGCTAGTGCGATCGCCCCCATTCCGATCAAGTTGGCATTCTGCTGATCAAAATCTGGCACCGCCCACTGCGTCCCGATCGCAACCGCTACCGCCGCAAGTAAAAGCATGAATGCACGAAACAGACTTCTTCGCGGACTGGGAAGGCCATCTGCCTCGGACTTTCGACCTGGGCTTTGCACGTCGTCTTTGGACGCTGAATATGGTTGTGAATCGTGTTTTGGCATAAGGCTACTATTGACGATGTTACTTCGTTGGCATCTCCACACGCTGATCTCCAAGCACTGATCTCAGCGAAAGGGGGGGATGCCCGAATGGGCGGGATTTCGGCTTTTTACGATGGGTTCCGCGTCGGCCTGGACGTGAGTTAATATGTCTGGCTGTTCATTCGCCGTTTCCTTCCCAATCTTGTTTTACAAACGATGGAGCAAGCTTACGAGACCGCTCGCCGACTGCGTGAAAATATGGAGTCGGTGATGCTGGGTAAAAGTGAAGCAATTCGCTCGATCGTTTTGACCTTATTGGCCGGCGAGCATTTATTGCTCGAGGATGTGCCAGGGGTTGGCAAAACGCTTGCCGCGAAAGCACTTGCCGGAAGTATTGATACCGAATTCAGTCGGATTCAATTCACACCGGACTTGTTGCCAAGCGACATTACCGGAAGTTCGATCTATCGCAGCGACGAACAAGATTTCCAATTCACGCGTGGGCCGATTTTTGCCAACGTCGTACTCGCTGACGAAATCAACCGAGCTCCTCCCCGTACCCAATCAGCGCTTCTGGAGGCGATGAGCGACGGGCAAGTCAGCGTCGACGGGAAAACATACGATCTGCCTCGCCCATTTATCGTCGTGGCGACTCAAAACCCCTACGAATTCGAGGGGACGTACATCCTTCCGGAAAGTCAAATGGATCGCTTTTTGATGCGAACCAGCATCGGCTACCCGGCTCCGGAAAGCGAACGTCGTGTCTTGCAGTCACACCGTGACGGTGAACCCGTCGATTCAATCCATAGCGTCGTGTCGGCTGATGAGGTGCTAAATGCGCAAGCAGCGGTCCGCAGCGTTCGATTCGATGAGTCACTCGAGGAGTACTTGTTGAAAATCGTTCATGCCACGAGAACCGATGGCGGTTTTCGGTTGGGGGTTAGTACTCGAGCAGCGCTCAGCTTTTATCGTGGTTGCCAGGCGCGAGCGGTCACCGAACAAAGAGACTTCGTCATCCCGGACGACATCAAGGCGCTGGCCGTCAGTACGTTATCACACCGGGTACTGGTCGATGATTTTGCCAGTCAGGCGTCTCGTCATGTGGTCGAAGACTTGATCGGTGACCTCCTAAAATCCATCCCGGTCCCGGTTTGATCGCACAATACGAGTGGCGCACGCGGCTCAAGTTCCTCCCGTTCGCCTTCGGGGAGAAGCCAACGCATGTTCGATTCGACTCGCCCAATAGCCTGCTAACAATTTACTTTTTCATAGGATGAAAGTCTCGGATGACTCGCTTCGGAATCATCGGCACCGGCAGGATCACACGTCGGCTCGTTGCCGACATCCAGTCAACAGAATCCGTCTCCGTTACGGCGATCGCAAGTCGACAAAAGGAACGCGCCGACTGGTTCGCATCTCAATATGGTATTGCGAACGCCATTGACGGCTACGAAGAACTGCTTCAGCGAGATGACGTCGATGCCGTCTATCTATCGCTTCCGCCGTCACTTCATGCCCAGTGGTGTATTAAAGCGGCCGAAGCGGGAAAGATGATCCTGTGCGAAAAACCATTTGCCACGAAGTATTCCGACGCCCAGGAAGTCGATGAAGCTTGTCGAAAGCATCAAGTCCGTTGGCTGGATGCCACTGCCTATTTGCATCATGAACGCACAAAGGAAATGCGTGCCGTCGCTGGGCGTGGCGACTTGGGTAAACTCGGTCACGTCTCCGTCGCTGTTTCGTTTTATCGCCCGTTTCAGGATGGCGAGCATCGGCTGGACAAAAGCCTAGGCGGCGGGTGCCTGCTCGACCTTGGCTGGTATGCCGTTAGCCTTGCCTGCTTCATGACCGGTCAAGCACCGGTGCGCGTCTTCGCTGATCATACGGTCTGTGAAAATGGGGTTCCCATTAGAACCTGCGGAACGCTCTGGTTTTCGAGCGACATCACCGCAACGTTCTCAGTCGGATACGACACATCGACCCGAAAGTGGTTTGAAGTCGCTGGAAGTGACGCGTCCTTGATCTGCGATGATTTTACGCGGCCTTGGTTAGAACGTCCCACACGTTTCTGGATACACGATGCCAAGGGAAGCGTCCAAACGAAAGAGATCTCCGATCGACAAGAGATTCGCATGATCGAGACGCTCATTGGGTCCGAACCATTGGATACCTACAACCAACTCTCGCTGACCACACAAAACGTGCTCGATCACCTCGATCGCTCGGCAGAAAGCGGCCAATCGGTTACGATGGAGTAGCGCCTTTCAATAAGGCCATTTGCGGTGCAGTGTCTTTGGACACCCGCTTCCACCCCAAAATAACCAGCCGTCATCCAATGCGTGTCGTCGTCGCTATTATCCAGCCTACGAAGTTATCGAGTGTTCGTGATGCCCTGCGCGAGCTGGACGTTGAAGACCTAACTATCTGCGATGCGATGGGCTATGGTCGCCAACACGGGCAAAGCGCATTGTTCCGAGGCAACGAATACAAAGTCGATCTGCTGCGAAAAGTCGTGATCGAGATCATGGTTCACGAAGATCAGCTGGAACAAGTGATCGAGGCGATCACGCGGAAAGCCTTGACGGGATCTGCGGGTCAGATTGGTGACGGAAAGATTTTCGTGTTACCCATCGCCGACGTCATCGATATGTCCGAGGACCAGCCGCACTTTGATGCGGTTTAGAGGTTTGCGCAGCGAATCGGGAAAGCCGAATGCTGACATCACAGGGACTGTGATGGGTACCTTCGGCTCAAAGCACCCGGCTCGCACCGCCGTGCCGACTTCCATCACAAACACTGTCCCAGCAAACCAACGCCGGCATTACAGGGACTGTGATGGATACCTTCGCCCCAAAGTACCCGGCACGCTCCGCCGTGCCGACTCCCATCACAACACTGCCCCAGCAAACCAACGCCAGCATCACAGGGACTGTGATGGGTACGATCGGCTTAAAGTACCCGGCACGCTCCGCCGTGCCGACTTCCATCACAAACACTGTCCCAGCAAACCAACGCCCGGCATCACAGGGACTGTGATGGGTACAATAAACTCACACTTCTTTCTTAAGCTCTAGCAACTGCTTCCGCTCAGGAAGATCTTTGTAAAACCGATCCAGTGGATAACAACCACTGATCAGTCCTTTTCGAGGAGCCGTCGTACAGTCACTAAACGTGCGGCAAATCTTTTTGCGTTGTTGCACATTCCCTTCCAAAACATCAGCAGGAAGATCCGGGTAAGAAAGAACCATACGACCAAGCCCCACGGAATCGACCAAGCCATTTCGGACGACAGCTTGAGCGACACCTGGCAACCAATCTTGCAAATACGTGTATCCGGATCCGACCACAAACATTTCGGGGAACTGTTTTTTTAGTTCCGCCGTCGCCATGATTTGACGATCGACGCCGATAAGTGGTTCTTCCGGAGGATCATAACCATCACTTGGTGGGAAGAATGCTGGTCGTTGGATGTGCGGAGTGTAGTAAGGGCTTCCCGCGGTCGTGCAGACCAATCTGATTCCCAAAGACTGCATCAACTCGATGAATTTCATTGGCTCATCCAAGTCGATCCCATCCGCCTGTGCATTCGCACCGAAGACCAAACGAGGATCTCCAGCCGGATCTGGCTCACCGACATTCTCTTGCCCTTTGCGGTACGGCAATAAATCATAGATGCTCAGACGCACTCCGATCTCAAGTCCTGGTGCCTCCGCGTTGATGCCTTGGACGATCGATTTCAAAAACCGCGTTCGGTTTTCAAAGCTACCGCCGAACTCACCTGCCCGGTCAACGCCACTGAGAAGTTCATGACCGAGGTAGCCATGGCAGTGTTTAACATCGACAAAGTCAAAGCCGACCGACTGAGCCATCTTTGCGGCACGGATGAAATCATCGATCAGCGATTTCAATTCGTCATCGGTGATCAGTCCCTCGTCCGAGTCAATATTGACGCGCGGATCAAGTACCGGATTGCGCTGCGCGGCACGCGGCTCAGGTTCCGATTTGACATTCGGCCGTGCGTAACGTCCGGAATGAGTTAGCTGTAATCCCACAACCAAACCGTCTGTCGAGCCGAAACGCTCTTCGTGCGAATTTACCAGCAGCTCTCGTAGTCCAGCAATTTCACCGAGCGAGTGATCGCCGAGACAAAGTTGGTTTGGGTTGGCGCGACCGTCGTGACGCACCGCGACGGCTTCGCCGCCCCACATCAGTTTCGCCCCACTGATGCCAAAATTCTTCCAGCGACGACGTGTCAGATCGGTTGGTCGTCCATCCGCGGTACCATCCCAACCTTCCATCGGCAAAATACAGTAGCGGTTGCCGACAAGCAGAGAACCGACTTGCGAGGACTTTGCGAGCGGACTTTCGTCCCCACTCAACACATTTTCCTCGCGTGGCATCTGTAAGCCAAGCTCTTCAAGCCGCGAATCAAATTCTTGAAAACTCTTCAGGCTCGCGATGCGTGGATAGGTCGCCATAAACGTTGACTGGAGTGTGCTGGAAAAGGAATTAACGTGATACTGAAATCAGATGATGCCTGGCCAATCAAATGCCGCTCGAACGCACCACGAGGATCAGTTTGGAAGAAAGATGTTTAAGTCATCGATGACCTGTTGAAGCACATCGATGTCCGATTGGGGGCGTTCCGGGGACCCGGGGTACGTCAAATCTGTTTCGATCTGATTACGTCGCTTTAAAAACATTGCCGCATCATGTTTGTAAGCGGGGACCGGACGTCGAAATGCGAATGTCCCCAAATATTGCAACAGATCGTTCAGTTCAAAGAATCGCTCGTCGCCTGATTCCCACATCTTGTCACGAACCGCAAAGGCATCCGGCGCGAAGGTGCTTAACCCCAATAGATAGTCGCTGCCGTAGATCACCATATCGATCGCCAGATCATTTCCGGTGAGCACCTTGAAGTCAGGTCTGACTCGATCACGCAAAAGTAGACGCTGCCATTCCAACTGACGGCTGAGCGATGAATGCTTTGCCCCTAAGCATGCATCAATCGCCATCAGCTGTTCGTACACATCCAAAGAGTAGATGTTTCCGAAGGGTGCGAACATGTTCCCAAGCTCAAATGCATAGAACTGATCGGCATAGCTTGCGATCACTTGATAGTTATCAATGATCGCCGCATCGGATTGATGAGCGAGCCCGTAGGATTGAAAGATAATCGGCGTTCCCGAAAAACTTTGAATCTGCTCGATCGACCGGCAATAGGCGTCTTTGGCAAACGACGCCCCTTCACAATCAGCGACGAAAGCTCCAGCAACATAGTTTCGCCCTGACGCGATGGCTTGTGTCCGACGCAGAGTTTCACTGCGGGTCTGATCGTCGATCAGGTTTCCGTAGCCGGTATCCATGTTGATTGCCGGAACCAATCCGGCGTCAAACGTTCGCTTTACATGGGAGTCAAAACCATCCCAGTCCACAGTCGTATCGCTCACCAACGGAAGCAAAATTGCGGACATACCGGATATCTTGCGTTTCGTCTTGATCATCGAAACCGGATCGATCGGCTCCACCGCCATGATGCTTTGCTCTTGATTGCGTTTTGGGCACTACCTTGCTTGCTGATCGGTGAAAGTTACCAGCCAAGCAGGCCTGAGTCTTGGTAAACTGCCACATTCTTTTTTGCAAATCGGGCAAAATGCAAAGTCGTGGGCTTAAGAGCTGGCTCAAATTCGCACAGAATGGAGTGGTAACGCACTGAGTGCCACTAGCAGCGACGCCACCCCGCGACGTTGCAGCGTGATAAGCCTTTGTCCCATACCGCTCGCCGATCAAAGCCCGCTGTCCAGTCGCAACCAACTAACCGATCGCCCGCTGGACGAAGACTTGCCGTCTTGGGGTGTCCTGGTCCTCGAAAGCCATCACTCGCCGCAATTCACGATGGATTGGCGTGAGCACGATTTTCTTAAATTGCTGTTCGTGCTCCGCGGTCGCGGCGTCATTGAGTTTCCTGATCGCGTCACCCATTTTCAACATGGCGAACTGGTGATTGTGCCGCCGGGGACACCCAACCGCATTGCTGATGCTCCGGATGCGGCAAGCAGTTTGTATATCTGCTGCATCAGTTCACGGCACCTACAGTTTGACCCTGTCATTCTTGAGTCGTTTAAGCCGGGGTTGGTTGCCACGAGTGGTTACGTCGCCGGAAGAGTTGCCAACCAACTTCGCCGGATGAGGCACCTTCAACTCAGCCATCAAAAGTCAAAGCGCGTCGCAATGATCGCAGCTGCTTATCGGTTGATCGAATGGATACTTGATGCCATCGAATCAATTGAAAAGCAGCCACATCTGCATCAGAGCAATGACCGTGAAGCGATGGAGGACTACGTCAGGCGACTTCGAACGGAGTTCTATGAGGCCACTACGATCGACGATGCTTCAAAGTCGCTCGGGATGTCTCGGCGAACATTCACGCGTTTGTTTCAAGACCTTACTGGCGAATCCTGGTTGACCCATGTGAGACGTTTAGCCGTGAACCACGCAAAGCACCAGTTGGCACAAACGGGCCTCTCCATCGCATCGATCGCCTTCGAATGCGGTTTCAACGACCTGTCAACCTTTTATCGGCAGTTCAAAACTCAGACTGGTTTGTCTCCAAAAGCCTACCGTCAGGATGTCCTTTCATCAGAGAAACCCTCCTTCTGAGGTAGCGAAAAAAAGCAAACGGTCGCCCGCCCCATCCCGGCAGCGACACCACCCCAGTCCCGTGGCGGGGACGCTTTGAATTGCTTTCGTTAATTATCGATGAACCCCGCAGAGTCTGCTTGTTCAGCATCATCGAGTCGAGTTGAATGAACGGAGATTCACACCTCTGGAGTTGCCATGAATTTCCTTTGCAAAATCGCTGTAGGCCTCTTCGTCGTCGCTTTGAGTCTCCCAGTTTCCGCTGGGACGATTCTCTTTGACCTCCGTGCTCCATCGATCGAAGCGTTGGACGAAGCGCCGTCGCTGACGCTTACCCATTCTGGGCTGACTGCGATCGTGTCAGCAAATTTAGGCGACCTGAATCTCACTTCGAGTGGCTTCGGAATCAACCATCCGCTTTCAGGAGATGACACGGACCGCATTGACGACCTGAATGGTACTGAAGCTGTCTCAGTAATCTTTAACAAAGACGTCTGGCTGAATTCGATCACCCTGTCAGCTCTAAGCAGTGGTGAAAACGCACTGCTTGAAGTCGCTTCGTTTGCGCCACTCACGTTGACAGATACGGGCGCGGGAACGGACGTCTTCTTTTTCTCCACCAACAACTTTATCGCCGCCGGCGAAACATTGGTCCTATCGCACGAAGATGGCAACGGATTCAGTTTTGACTCGTTCAGCGTTTCTGTCGTACCAGAGCCAACCAGCCTGATATGCGTCTTCGGTGGACTGCTTGTCGGCACAATCCGGCGCAGAAAACGATAGGGTTCGATTGCCTTCACGTTCCTGAGCCAGTCGCGAGTTATTTCGCAAAGCGTTCGTTGCTCAGTACCGAACTAGCGGAGATACACGCTACGCGATGATGTCGTGCACCACGTTGCCATGAATATCGGTCAAGCGGAAATCGCGTCCCGCATACCGATAGGTTAGCTTTTCGTGATCAAATCCAAGCAGGTGTAGAATCGTTGCTTGAAGGTCATGCACGTGGACCCGGTCTTCGACGGCTTGGAAACCAAATTCGTCGGTCGCACCGTGGATATGCCCGCCTTTTACGCCGCCGCCTGCCATCCACATCGTAAACCCATAATGATTGTGGTCTCGGCCGCTATTCGTTCCGGCATTTGCACCTGGTTTGGGTAATTCGACAGTGGGAGTTCGTCCGAATTCGCCGCCCCAAACGACCAGCGTCTCATCAAGCAACGAACGTTGCTTTAGATCCTTCAATAGTGCGCCGATCGCCTGAGAGCACTCACCCGCCAACCGAGCATGATTCTCCTCGATCTTGTCGTGGCTGTCCCATGGCTGGCCGGCACCATGCCACAGTTGGATGTAGCGAACACCGCGTTCGACTAAACGGCGAGCAATCAAGATCTGCCTCGCTTGAACACTGTCCCCATACATTTCGCGAATGTGTTTTGGCTCCTTGCTGATATCAAACGCATCTGTCGCTTCCATCTGCATTCGATACGCGAGTTCGAAACTCTGCACACGCGACTCTAGTTCTGCATCCTGCTGACGCTGTTCTTGGTGCGCATGATTCATCTGCTGCAACAAGTCGAGCTGCCGACGCTGATCATCACGTCCCAAACCGGATGCATTCCGAATATTGGCAATCAAGCGCTCGATGTCTTTGTGCTTGCTGTTGATATACGTCCCCTGATACGCGCCGGGTAGAAAACCGGCTTGCCAGTTTTCGGCACCTTTGATCGGGTAACCGTTGGGGCACATCGCGATAAAGCCCGGTAGGTTTTGATTTTCGCTCCCCAGTCCGTATGTGACCCATGATCCGACGGAAGGGCGGACAAACTGGGCATGGCCACAGTTCATCAACATCAACGAAGGTTCATGATTCGGCACATCAGCATGCATGGAGCGGATCACGCAAACGTCGTCGATCGACTCTCCGACATGTGAGAACAGTTCGCTGACTTCGATACCGCTTTCGCCATACTTTTTGAACTTGAATGGGGAGCGATACGCGGCACCGGTTTCACGTTCCGTTCGCAGTTCCAGTGGTATCGATTTACCGTGGAATTTGTCGAGCGCCGGCTTCGGATCAAACGTGTCGACTTGTGACGGACCGCCGTTCAAGAAAAGGTGGATGACGGCCTTCGCCTTTCCCGGAAATTGTGGCGATTTGGGCGCCATCGGATTCAAACTTTCCGATGCAAACAGCTGCTTTGTGTCATCGGACATCACACCTGCGAGTCCCAAAGAACCGAGCCCGATTCCGCTACGACGCAAAAAATCTCGCCTCGTTGATGGAGTCGAGCCGACATGGTTTTGTGGGTTGAACATGGAGAAACCTGGTTGGGTGGTGGTCGGGTGTGATATCCGAGACGGCTGGTTGATCAACAAATGAAATGCTTTCAGCCTCGTCGGAGCTTTGTCTTTATGATCGAGTGTTTTGGTCAAACTTGATTTTCGGATTTGCCAATTGGGCGTTAGTCCCGGTAGTTATTGCGGGAACCGCCGCTAACGCGGTGCGGCTAAAAGGGCTGCAGCGTGATTTTTCGATTAGCCGATTGGCGTTAGCCACGGTTGTCCGCACCAAAACCGCCGCTAACGCGGTGCGGCTCATAGGACTGCAGCGTAATTCTCCGATCAGCCGATTGGCGCTAGCCACGGTTTCCCGCACCAGAACCGCCGCTAACGCGGTGCGGCTCATAGGGCTGCAGCGTGATTCTCCAATTAGCCGACTGGCGTTAGCCACGGTTGTCCGCACGAGAACCGCCGCTAGCGTGGTGCGGCTCATAGGGCTCCAAACCCAGCTCTTTTGTTGGAACATATCACTAATCAACGAACGCGAATTCATTCGATAACAGCAGGACTTGCGCCAGCTGTGACCATGGATCGAGTGAATTTTTACCGCCGGTATCGCCTTCAACTGGTTCGGGCGATTGCGATAGAAACTGCATTGCTGCCGCTAACTCGGATTCATTCGGATTGCGAGCCAAGGTGTATCGGTACATTCGCCGGACACGTTCCGCGTTTTTATCGGATTCAAGAGCCGGATCGTTACTTCGCGATGCCAACGCTTTGGCTTGGTCAATTACAAAGCCCGAATTCAGGAGATACAAGGCTTGTTGTGGAACCGTCGTGTTGGTCCGCTGAGCTCGACTCGCGTCGGGACTTGGGACATCAAATGCGGCCAGCAATCCTGGCAGATCTTCCCGATCGATATACGCATAAAGCCCTCGACGTTTCGCGTCTTCATGGATCATCACTGATCGGCCACCGACCGAATCGTCCAGCTGCCCCGAGGCGACGAGCAAACGATCTCGCAACGGTTCAAACTCAAGTCGAGTTCGTGGCATGTGCCACAGCAAACGATTTTCTGGATCTTGAGTGATGGCGGCTTCACGATGCGTGCTCGTTTGTTGCCAAGTTTTCGACAACATGATGCGTCGCTGCAAACCCTTGATCGACCAGCCATCAGCCATAAATTCCGAAGCTAAGTGGTCGAGCAATTCCGGATGCGTGGGGCGTTCACCACGAGTCCCAAAATCACTTGGCGTTCGCACTAGACCGTCACCAAAATGGTGTTGCCAAATTCGATTCACAATCACACGCGCGGTCAGCGGGTTGGCCGGATTCACAATCGCTTTTGCTAGCTCCAACCGGCCACTTCCGTTCGTAAAAGGCTGCCCTTGGTCGACCTGCTCAAGTGCTTGCAGGAATCTTCGAGGGACACGGTCCCCGCGATTACTCGGCACACCGCGGCGAAAGATCACGGGCTCAACTGGTTTTGGCTTATCCACCAGAACCATCCCGCGCGGTGGGGCTCCGGGATGAGTCACCTCGACACCGTTGACGCCGTTCATTTTTTGGTTGTACTCGTTGCGTTCCCCCTGATCCAAATGCCGAATCATCTGTTCGCGATCAAGCGAGGTAGGATTGCTTGGGGAAAACAGCACCTGGCGAATCTGTTCATCAGCGACATCCGCAAGAGCTTCGAGCGGTGGGTCCGCCTTTTTGGCTTCGCCCCAACTGGCGAAAACAGACTCGAAAACATCACCGATAACCTGAGCTGTCTCTTCGACTGTCTTCGGTTGCGATTCTTCCAACTTGGAAATCAGTTTCTGAATCCCCGCCTGATGTTCGGCCGCGAATTCTTGGCTACCAAAGGTCTTCAGTTGCTCAGGCAATTTGGCCGCAAACTCATCTGCCTTAATCGCCGCAATCGATCGCAATAAATCCCAGATCGGGCCGGACGAGACGTTCGCATCGGAAAGGAAGTCTTGCCAACGGAAAACCGCAGCCCTTCGCAACGCGCCACGTTTGCCTTGATAGGAACCACGGCGTTTCCTTTCCTGTCCGATCGTTTCGGCAAAGTAAACGAGATAGTCCGCGACTCTGCTGCGAAGTTCTTGTTCGGTCGCTACACGTCGGCCTTCAAGCCAATCGTCGACTTCTTTCTGTTTGTCAGCTTTGGCTTGTAAAAAAGCGTCGTATTGCTCCGAAGGAACCGGATCGCCCAGCAGCGGCAACTCATCGGGCTCTTGGGAACTGTCGAAAACTCCATACAGGGAATAGTAGTCAGCTGTCGGTACGGGATCATACTTGTGGTCATGGCAACGAGCACAAGAAACACTCAGCCCCAGAAAACCTCGCGTGACAACATCGATCTGATCGTCGATCACGTCAGGTCGACGATTCATGAACTTCCGCCCGACCGTTAGGTAGCCCATCGCGGCGAGTGCTTTGCGTTGGTCGCCTTCGAGCCCAAGCATGTCGGCAGCGATCTGCTCCACGACAAACTGATTGAAGGGTTTGTCTTCGTTGAAAGCCTCGATCACATAGTCGCGATAAGTAAACGCGAATGGGTAACGAGTTTCCTGATTGCCGGCCAAATACCCTTTTGTGTCTCCGTACCGTGCAATGTCCAGCCAGTGTCGAGCCCAACGTTCACCGTAGTGAGGATTGTCGAGCAGTCGATCGACAAGATGTTCGAACGCTTTGGGATCGGCATCGTTAACAAAGGCTTGCACTTCGTCATAAGTTGGCGGCAGACCTAGCAACGTGAAATACGCCCGCCGAATCAGCGTCTCACGATCAGCCGTGGGGTTGGGCTCCAATCCGCCATCGTTCAGACGTGCACGCACGAACCGATCGATCGAAGTCAACTCCGAAGCATCGCTTGAATTCTTTAGCTGCGGTGGTTCCGGTTTTGTGATTGGCTGAAGCGACCAATGGTTTTCACGTTGAGCTGCGACTTTATCGGCAAACGACATCTCCTTCGTTTCGCCCGCATCATCAGCTTCGTCCTCCGGCCAGTAAGCTCCGTCGGCAACCCACTTTCGGAACAATTCAATTTCCTCCTCCGGCAACTTATTGTCCGGCGGCATCTGGAACTCATTGTCCTTGTAGCCAATTGCGCGAATGAGCAGACTGCGGTCCACGTTGTTCGTATGGACAACCGGTCCGGAATCACCACCCCGTTTGAAATGGTCTTGTCGATCCAAGCGTAGATTGCCCGATTGGTCATCCGGGCCGTGACAGTCCACGCAATGTTGGATCAAAAGAGGCCGGATCTTGGTTTCAAAAAACGCTTCTTTGTCGGGATCGGCTTTATTGGTCTGCTCTTCGGCAATCACCGAATTCCCAATGACACCTGCGAACAAGCCACAGGCGATCATCGACACTCGGATGAGATCGCGAAGACGCAGACAGACCGGCAAGTCCATTAATGACATAGGCAATCGGTCGACATTCATCATGTAATATCGTTGGTCAACGCCAAGGACCCGCGTAAAGCGTTCCCGGTGCAATGACAGATGGAGGTGGGAAAGTTGAATCGAACGAATCCGACGCCTCAGTGGGTGCCATTCGATCAATCAACTCTGGTAGGTGGGTAGGTCGCTAGCCTAAATGGTTTCGGCATCGTTATGACAATGCGATACCACGCAATCTAACCGGCTAACTACCCCTATTCTATCCGATTCAGCGTGATCAGGAAGGGAAACCGCAATTTCAAAGGGTTCAAAAACTGACGACGCACAGAGTTGAAAACGCATGGAGACGTCCGAAGTTACCACGCTTTTGCGGGATCCCAGAGTCAAACGAATCCAGTGTTGTCCAATCAACCCCTTCAGATCACTTTCTTCCCTCAGGAAAGAAGTCGTAGTAGCTATTCCAATCGGCATCCCTAACTGCCATGCATTGGACGTCGTGAGTCGTTGACAGAGACTGTAAGTGTTCGTGAATCGCCCCGATATCGGCGCCTTCAGAGATATAGAAAATCAGCTCCTTCACTGTGGGCGCGGTGAGCGCGAGAACATGTATGCCAGTCGCCTGACTGGTTACCGTCGCGATGATCTTGTCTTCTAATTCACCCAGCGACTCGTTCTCATCCGCATTCGGTACACCGCCCTTGGGTGGCAACTTGAAAGGAATCGCAAACCCAAGTTTGATCCCCAAATCAGGGTGCCCCGCCCATTGGTTGGCCGACTCGTTCAGCCGAACCAACAACGTTCCGTCCTCCATCGCGACGCTTCCAAGTAGCCACATGTGGTCAGATGCGTTTAAGTCATTCTTATCAAGTGGCATCGTAGCGTTCCAATCGAGGGGGGGGTGACCAACCAGTCGCCAATCCGTGGGCGACTCTTCTGATGAGGCTCAATAGTGTACAGCAGACAGCTTCCGCGATGAATTCGAGCACATTCTGCGTTCGAAGCAGCATTTATTCAAAAGGATCACCTCGAACTAATTGACACCTCGCGATATTCCGATATATTTAAGCGTCATCGAGTTCCTCCGATATTCGCATTGCCATGCCAACCGAATCGAAGCTTGCAAAAACCCTTAGCGAAGAAGCATCCCAACCCGCGAAGCCACGCGGAACGGTTGACGATTTCGCGCAAGCGGCCGAATGCCTGAAAACTCTCGCACACCCCGTCCGTCTTCGCATCGTCCAGTTGTTGCTGTTCGGTCGGTATACCGTTGGTGAATTGGCTGCGGACTGCAAAATCCAAGACAATGTTGCCTCGGATCACCTTCGTTTGCTGCAGCGTTGCGGTTTTTTGGTCAGCGAGCGCGAAGGTCGGCGCGTGTATTACCAGATTGCCGAACCACACCTGGAGAATCTGATGGCGTGCATCGAAGGACGATTTCTGCCATCGGACACGCAATAGACAATCGGATGACATTCGGCGGTGCTCAGTACCGCCACATTATTTGCAACTACACCTCGTCGGATCACGAACTGTCGACACAACCGCACATACGAGTTACTAACAGGGCTGTTTGACAGTTCATACAATCCCGCACCTGACGCGTCATCGGTTAAAACCGCGTCTCGTTCAACCAGACCAAGACACAAAGGAGAATCCCATGGCATCTGCACGATCACTCGAAAACCTTCAGAAGGGGCTTTCGATGGAACTGACCGCTTCCCATCAATATCAATTGCACGCCAGCGTGCTCGACGATTGGGGTCTTGATCTGCTAGCCAAGCAGATGAAGGAAGAGATGACGGAGGAACTTGGACACTCGGATCGATTCCTCGAACGGATCATGTTTTTGAAGGGTGATCCGAAGATGGAATTCGACAAGCCGCCACATCGAGCTCCCTCGCTCAAAGAACTCTTCGAATCAGATCTCGCTGATGAGCAAGAGGCTGTAAAGTTCTACACCAGCGCCGCACACCAAGCTTCTGAAGATTCCGACATTGGAACAAAGCGACTGTTTGAAGACATCGCGATCGAAGAAGAGGCACATATCGGGTGGCTCGAACTGCAGCTCGATTTGCTACAGCGAATTGGTGAGCCCGCTTACGTCGCCAAACACATGTCTTCACCTCATGAAGGCGGCGATGCGTAGCCATTGGTGCTGCTGACGAAGCCGCAGCAAGATTCATGCGGCCATACGTATGAGCAAGCATTCGGGCGCACATTTGCATCAAAACTCTTTGCAGCGTCGTTGATGCAGACAATTCACATGAACTGGTTTTAGCCGACGGCACCGAGAGCCGTCGCGCGATTCAATTTCGCACGAGGATTTGTTCCCATGAATGCAATGAAGCTGTGCTGTGTGTTTGCAAATGTATTGCTTGCCTCCACAATGGTGTTAGCGCAAGACAGTGCCCCCCCGGAACCCGGGCCTGGTTTCCGCGGCGGCCGAGGATTTGGGTTTGGTCGTCAGTTCGGCCGTGGTCCCGGGCAAGGGATGATGAGGCATGGCTCGAACGCGTCGGACGCGGAATCGATGCAAGGTCACGGTGGGCACGGGGCTGATGATCGTCATGACGAAGACCACGACGTGTTTCAGTTCTTGCTACAGAATCATTCGAAGATCAAGCGAACGGTTACCGATCTTCCCGACGGTGTCGAAACCTTGACAGAGTCAGACGACGACGAAGTCGCTGACAAAATCAAGGAGCATGTCGAGTGGATGCAATATCGCGTCGAAAAAGTTAATCCGATTCGTATGCGTGATCCACTGTTCGCCGAACTGTTCCGCCACGCGGACAAGATCAAGATGGTTCATACCGATACGGAGCGAGGAGTCAAAGTTGTCGAGACCTCCAGCGATCCCTATGTTGCGAAACTGATCCAAGAGCACGCCAAGGTTGTCTCCGGGTTCGTCGCCCGAGGCTTTGCCGAGGCAATGAAGAACCATGCGATACCGAACAACAACGCCAAGGTCAGCAAAGACCTCGCGTTTCCCGTGATCGAAGGGCATGGCGGTGTGGTTCGGCTTGCCGAAGCCGCACAGCAGCCCAAACCCGGTACAAAGCTAATTGTCGACATCACCAAAGGCGGCGACGCCACGAAGCTGAACCCCGGCATTGAGAAGGTTGCGAAATTCGTCAACTTGTATGCCGGCGGTGGACGAGAACCTGCGGACGCTCAGTTCGCGATTGTCCTTCATGGCGATGCGACCCTAGCGATTTTAAATCCGGACGCCTATTCAGAACATTTCAAAACCGAGGGCAATCCGAATCTACCGCTACTGCAACAACTTCATGAAGCCGGAGTTGAGATCTACGTTTGCGGACAGTCGCTACTGTCACTTGGCAGCCAACCTTCCGACGTCGTTGTGTTCGCGGAGACCGCCGTCTCCGCGCTAACCGCAGTCGTCAACCTTCAAGACGAAGGTTTCTCTTACGTGCCGATGTTGAAGTAGCGTTAGAGTCGATTTAGCTGCATGCCAAACGCTTCAGCAACGCCCTGGTTATTGACGGTGCCGTTGTGAATGTTGATCGTTTGGCATAGCGGCCCATGATCCGCTATCGCCCCATCAATCCCAAGGCCGGCAAGCTTCAGAACCCAAGGCAGTGTTGCGTTGCACAACGCATAGGTGCTGGTGCGCCCGACAGCTCCCGGCATGTTAGCAACGCAGTAATGGACGACATCATCAATGATGTACGTCGGCTCGCCATGGGTTGTTGGACGAGTCGTCTCGATGCATCCGCCCTGGTCGACCGCCACATCGATCACCACACTACCTGGCTTCATTCGTTTCAAGTCTTCACGGCGCACCAACTGTGGTGCCTTTGCCCCTGGAATCAAAACCGACCCGACCACAAGGTCAGCCCTCTCGATCTGCTCAAGGATGTTGTGACGATCGCTGTATAGCGTGTTGACGTTTGCCGGCATGATGTCATCTAGATAGCGTAGGCGATCTAAATCGACATCCAAGATTACCACGTCGGCTTGGAAACCAGCAGCAATTTTCGCGGCGTTGCTACCGACAATGCCACCACCCAAAATCGTGATGTGTGCAGGTGGAACACCTGGAACACCACCAAGAAGTATGCCCCGACCCATTTGCGGTCGCTCAAGGTACTTTGCCCCCTGCTGGATACTCATTCGTCCGGCAACTTCACTCATCGGCGTCAGCAACGGCAGCCTACCTCGCTGATCGCGAAGTGTCTCGTAGGCAAAGCACGTCGATCCGCTAGCGATCATCGCTTGCGTCAGCGTTTCGCTTGCGGCAAAGTGAAAGTAGGTAAACACAGCTTGACCGGGTTTGATCAGACCGTATTCACTCGCTTGCGGCTCCTTGACCTTGACAATCAAGTCGGCTTTTTCGAAGACCTCGGCGCCACTTGTCGCCAACGTCGCACCGGCTCGCACGTAGTCTTCGTCAAGCAAGCCGGACCCAAGACCTGCGGATTCTTCGACGATAACTTTGTGTCCACGGGTGACCAATTCTTCGACGCCGACGGGCAACATCGAGACCCGATACTCATCCGACTTTATTTCTTTGGGAACACCGATAATCATTTTCAATCCTGTAGGTTGGTCGCCGGACGACGCCGAGACAATGCCGCCACAATCCTATGACGCTTTGCGGGGTACGTTGCTGGCCAAAGACAACGGGTTCTGAACCGTGTCTGAGTCCAAGTCGACGAGGCAATCGGTGCGACAGTTGGCACCAAGCCGCATCACTGCTTAGCTTCACTGCATAGCGTTACAGAACAGCAGGATTGTTTGACAACGAAAACCTGAAAAGGGGCCTAAATCGGCTCCGCCAAAACAAACGAAAAGCAAGGTGGCACTTTTACCCATGTCGGCGAAACCATGGTCGTTCAATGGGCATTGAAACCAAATAAATTTGTCAGAAACATTTACGGCCATTGAAGAAGAACGAGCCAACGATGCGTACTATTTTCAATAGCCACGAAACCCATCTCATTCGTGTACAGTAGCGGCTAGGGATCCCCTCCCATTCCCCTGGGACTGTGACGATCTATCATTGGCAATGCAACATGATTGAATTGATTCGCCTGTGTTCGTCGGCGTAGCGCCCTTACTGCCATCACTCGTCTCGTGATTGAACTCACATCATGGAAGACCAATTTCAAATCGATCCGACTTCGAATCTGGACGACTTGTGCGAACGGATTCTCGCCGGATGCAGTTTGATGGAGCAAATCTACGCCAACGGTCACTACGTTCGCGTCACCGTTGTTCGCAGTTGGTCTAAGCACAACCCAGAGATCTCGGGCAAGATCGCACGCCCCAAGGCATTCCGGTGGTACCTGAGACGGGAGCTACTGAAACTGGCGCGTCGCGGTGCGAAAATTACAATCCAAAAGTCCCGCCCTCGCGTCGACTTGAACGCACCGACGCTGCTGAAAACCATCGATGAGTCCGATTTCGACATGACCCGAAAGAAGGTGTTCATGTTCGGACCCGAACGCAGCGAGCTTTCTATTAAGCGGCTGGAACACTACACAGGAACCCTGGCCGAAGACTTTCAACGGTATGTGCTTCTGACCAATTATCACATGCACATGGAGGCCTTCGCCGAAACATTTCCAGGCTGCACCGGATCGACCGGTACCAACGTTCAAATGCCAACCCTTCATCACATCGCCGATGACAATCGAGGTATCAGCATTGTGAACATCGGTGTCGGTCCTTCAAACGCGAAGAATTTGACGGACCACCTTGCCGTTCTTCGCCCCGATGCGATGCTGATGGTTGGCCATTGCGCCGGTGTCCGCAATCACCAGGAAATCGGCGACTTCGTTTTGGCAAGCGGCTACATGAGAGCCGACCACATTCTCGACGAAGCTCTGCCCCCTTCAGTTCCGATCACACCAAGCTTTTTATTGAATCGAGCATTAGCGACTACGCTCGAGGATTCCAACTTGAGGTACCGTATCGGTGCCGTCTATACAACGATGGACCGAAACTGGGAATTGTCAGTCAGCCGCACACAACATCACTTGCGGGCAAGCCGTTCAATTGCCGTCGATATGGAATCGGCGACAGTCGCCGCCAACGGCTTTCGCTACAGAATTCCCTCGGCCACACTTCTATGCGTGTCAGACAAGCCCCTGCATGGGCAGCCCAAACTGCCTTCGGAAGCCAAAGCGTTCTATGGAGAGACCAAGAAGCAGCACTTAAAGGTGGCAACATTGGCAATCGAATCGATCAAAGCCAAATACCCCGACGGTCTGCCCAACAGTGATATCCGGGCTCCTGACGAAGCCCTACTTGAGGGCCCCGATGCTGCCGATTGTTGAAAACCATCGTTGGCACCATTGCGAACTCAGACAATTGACCTCAAGTTACACTGAATCTGATTGGTGCCGAGATCCTGCTGAAAAATGTCCACGCAGAATTCGAGCCTGTCCGATCAAACCGCTATCGACAACTTGCAAATAGTACTGGCCATCCACGTTGCTACTGCCTCAACGACAATTAGTCCCCGAGTTGATGGACGATCCACAATTGGATCCGAAGTTGCATGATGCCGCACTAGCAGGCCTTCGGCGTATCAATCGTTTCAGCGGGACTGCCAGTGTTCTATGGACAGAGCTTAAACGCCTGCATTCGGCCATCGGACATGAGCCACTGCGTATCTTGGATATCGCCTGCGGTAGCGGCGACAATGTGATCGCGATCGGTCGGAAAGCGGCTCGTCATGGCATAAGCCTTTGTATCGATGGCTGTGATATCAGCGAACAGGCATTGCAGAATGCTCGTGAACTTGCGGTCCGAAATGGCAAGCAGCCACATCGCTTCATTCAGTGCGATGCGATCGGCCAAGGTGTTCCCGAAGGATATCACATCGTGATGTGTTCGCTGTTTCTTCACCATCTTTCCGATTCAGATGCGACTGCTCTGATCAGTTCGATGGCCTCCTCCGCGATCAATGGTTTGCTCATTGACGATCTGCGTCGTACCGGGCTGGGTTATGCTCTGGCCTGGGCCGGCTGCCGGCTCCTTTCACGTTCGCCAATTGTGCATTTTGATGGGCCACAATCTGTGCGTGCAGCTTTTAGCGAGTCAGAAGTCCTGCGACTCGTTAGCCAACTCCAGTTACGCGATTGCATTGTGAAGCACCATTGGCCACAGCGATTCACACTGTCATGGATCAAGCCTGCCGAATCGGAACTGCGACGCTAGGATGCCAAACATGCAGTCCCCAAAACCCACCCAACGCACCATTGACGACTGTTGGGACTGTGTCGTCGTCGGTGGGGGGCCCGCCGGCGCAATCGCCGCCAGAGAATCAGCGAAACATGGCCTAAAAACTCTTCTCGTGGAACGTCATCCACTCGGGCGAAATAAAGTCTGCGGCGCCTGCTTAAATCATCACGCACTGCTGACCCTTAAACAGGCAGATTTGCTTGATCCATTGAAAGCACTCGGTGGAACCAACCTTCATTCACTATGGATGAAAGGCTATGGCCGCGAACTCAATCACGCGATCCCAACTGGACTGGCGATATCACGATCACAACTCGATCGGTTCCTTGTCCAAGAAGCGGTCTCGTCTGGTGCTGTCGCGTTATCGAGTGTTTCTGCCAGCATCGAAAGTCGATCTGTCCAAAAGGGAATGCGGCAGCTTGAACTACGTTATGGAACCGAATCATTCCTCGACACAATCGAAGGCGGTCAGGTACTGCGCGCAGAACAGCAATCCATTCTTCCGACGACGGTTTACACTAAATCGATTGTTCTTGCAGATGGGCTCGGTCGTCCTAGTCTGAAAACTGACGAGTTCCATGATCGCGTCGCGCCAGATTCCTACATTGGACTCGGTACCACGATACCGACGACTGCCCACACCGGATGGATGAAACCCAACGCGATCCATATGGCGGCGTCGGATATTGGCTACGTCGGATTGGTCATGCTGGACGACAACACTGTGAACCTTGCAGCTGCGGTCAGTTCTAACGCGATGCGCGACAGTGGCTCCCCCGAAAAGTTGGTCGATCAAATTTTGGGCCTCGCTGGCTTTCCCAAAATTGAGACGACTGGACTTCAGTGGCGTGGCACACGGCCGCTCAGCCGGCGAGTCAACCGAGTGTCAGGCGACCGCATCTTCTTGATCGGTGATGCCTCAGGCTACGTCGAACCCTTTACCGGCGAAGGTATGGCATGGGGAATGCACGCCGGAATGCTTGTCGCAGAAGCAGTTCGATCCTGTGCTGATGGCAACTTTGCGCAAGGCAACTGCGAAGCAGCAGCTCGATTGTGGCAATCGCGATGGAAACAAAGGATCTACCGATCACAAAACAATTGCCGAAGACTCACTTGGATGCTTCGACATCCCAAAGCGGCCAAAATTGGCGTGGCGGTTGCAAGTCGATTCCCGGCGCTAACATCTCGCCTAATCCATCAGGCGAACACCGAATCATTGGTTTAGTCAACGAGAACACAGATGCCTTTTCAAATCTTGGGGCTGGGAACCGCAACGCCTCTCTATGGGATCGCTCAAGAAGACGCGGCTGACATTGCCAAGTCGATTTGCGGACAAAGCGATCAACAGCATCGCGCGTTGGAGGTTCTCTACCGTAAATCCGGAGTTCGCTACCGGCACAGTGTTGCGTTGGACAAGGCGGATGAACAGCCGATTGATCGCCATCGAAATAAACAGCCGCTTCTTACTAAAGCCAACCACGATGCATCCTATTCAGAATCGTCTCAACCATCGGACTTAAATTCAGTTTGCCTGGAATCGCAGTCTCCGCTTTCACGGCAGTCCTTCTTTCCGGCCGCTGTTGGTGCGCAAGATGCTGGGCCATCGACAGACCAACGCATGCAAATGTATCGCGAGCATGCCGGATCGTTGGCGGTCACAGCTGCTGAAGAAGCGATTGCAAATTCTCCCTTTGAATCATCCGAGTTCACTCATCTGATTACCGTCTCCTGTACGGGATTCCAAGCACCTGGTGTTGACTTGGATATCATCAAACAGTGCCAACTTCGCCCGACGGTCGAACGCACACACATTGGTTTTATGGGCTGTCACGGCGCGATCAATGGTCTACGTGTCGCCAAAGCGATTGCCGAAGCTGACCCAAACTCGCGGGTGCTTTTATGCGCTGTTGAACTGTGCACACTGCACCAACAGTATGGATGGCATCCTGAACGTGTCGTTTCGAATGCGTTATTCGCTGATGGCGCCGCCGCATTGGTCGGTGCTTCGACAGAATTGCTTCAATCAACTCCCGCGAGAAAACCGTGTGTCGCCGCTACTGGATCAATGATTCTTCCAGAAACGGAAGGGATGATGGGATGGCAAATCGGTGACCACGGATTCGTGATGTCATTGTCAACAATGGTGCCCTCTATCATTTGTCAAACAATCCGGCAGTGGATGGAGCAATGGCTTCATGACCAAGGGCTCTGCATTGACGAAATCCAAAGCTGGGCTATCCATCCCGGTGGACCCAAGATTCTCAAAGCGTGTCAGGAAGCGATGTCATTGACCGAGTCTCAGCTGCGGCCATCTTTTCAGATTCTTGAATCCTTCGGGAATATGTCATCGCCAACCGTGCTCTTTGTTCTCGATCATATTCTCGATAGTCCCCAGCCCACAAACGCGAGCCCTCTGCCTTGTGTTATGCTTGCGTTCGGGCCCGGACTTGCCATCGAAGCGGCATTGATTCGCTGAAGTATGTTTTTCACCGTACTGTGATACGACAACGAACATGATTATTCACACGCTCGGCCGACCACTTTTCTATTTCCTGACTCTGGTACTGTTGATGTTCAATACCGTCTCAGCCCAAAACGACCGGTCGCAAGCCACTTGGGCCATCGCATTGCACGGCGGCGCGGGCTCCATTCCAAAGTCATTGCCCAAAGAAGCGGTTGCGCAATACAAAAAGAGCCTCAACAACGCGTTGCAAACAGGAATCGCGGTCCTTAAAGATGGCGGGACCTCGCTGGACGCGGTGACTAAAACCGTCGTCGCACTGGAGAACGATCCGCTTTTCAACGCCGCTCGTGGCGCCGTATTCAATTCTGGAGGCTACCATGAACTCGACGCATCCATCATGGACGGCTCGACTCTCGAAGGTGGTGGCGTCGCAGGTCTAAAGAAGATCAAAAACCCGATTCTCGCCGCGCGGTTTGTAATGGACGATAGCCATCATGTGCTACTGGCAGGCGATGACGCCGATTCATTCGCTGAAAGCCATGGCTGCGAAACCGTAGAGCAGCCTTATTACTTCACCGAACGTCGTTGGCTTCAACTGGGCAAGGCGATGAAGCAAATGGACCAGGTCGCTCCTGCCACCCCTGCATATCCGGTCCCTGCCGGATCCCAAATCAACATCGACACGAAAGGTGATACCGGCGAAACGGTTGGCTGCGTCGCGCTGGATATTCATGGCAACGTAGCAGCAGCGACAAGCACGGGCGGCAGAACGGCAAAGCGTTACGGTCGCGTCGGTGACTCACCAATCCTTGGGGCGGGGACTTACGCCAACAACAATACCGCTGCTGTCAGCGGAACGGGAATCGGTGAAGAATATATCAGGCACTCGATCGCCGCCCGTGTCAGCATGCGTATGGAATTGGCCGGCGACAGTCTTGAATCGGCCTGCAAAAACTGTCTGTTCGAAACCCTTCGTCCTGGCGATGGCGGTCTAATCGCGGTCGATGGCGAAGGCAATCTTTACCTCGGCACCAATACACCAGCGATGTCTCGAGCCTGGGCCCACAGTGATGGAACTCGTGCGACCGCGATCTGGGAAACGCCGCTCGGTGATTAGTTCCCTGAACAAGCCAATCGGCCGAACACGACGGGTAATCGCGACAGCAGATTCCTCATCGGCGACCTGTGTTGGTGAAGTAACCCGGTGCGGTCGCAAATGCCTTTCTCCATCCTAGCCGGGTAATCCAATTGCAGTGCTGTGCCAGCAACACCGTTTAAAGTTCAGCGGAGTCGTTCTGGCTAGTATGGGTGACGAAATTCCCATCCTCGCGTAAACTGGTTCGGCCTGAAACGTCGATGCACACTGAAGCTGGGCTAGATCCTACCCGCCCTAACGGTGGTCGCGTCACAGGAATCCGCGTCCCTTTGCGGCGAGCCCATTGCCCGCTCATCCCCAAAAAGCGTATCGAGCATCAAACCACCGCATGACACGCTGCACGAAAGTTTTGAAGAGTTGAACTGCCGATGATGACCCCACGATACCTGGTCTCGTTTGACACTCGGCACGCAGTTCACCGGTTTACGGATGTGCTGATCATTGGTGGTGGTTTAGCAGGCTTGCGAGCGGCGAATGCGGTGCAACCGCATCAACGGGTACTCGTGGTCACTAAAGACGTGCTTCGCGAATCAAACAGCACCTACGCACAAGGTGGTATCGCGAGTGTTCTCGATCCCGAAGACCGCTTTGAAAACCACGTTCGAGATACCTTGGTTGCCGGCGCAAACCTCTGCGATATCGACGTTGTGAATATGGTCGTTCGCGAAGGACCACGCCGCATCGAAGAGCTAGTCCAGTGGGGAACACAATTCGATGCCGATGATGGTGAGCTGGAACTTGGACGTGAAGGTGGGCATTCACATGAGCGAATCGTTCATGCCCAAGGCGACGCGACCGGTGCGGAAATCATGCGAGCCGTGATTCAGCGAACCCGCTCGATGGACCGCGTGCGAATTCTGGAAAAGGCATTCACCATCGACCTGCTCACCCACGACGGCAGATGCCGCGGTGCCATCATTTCACAAAATGGTGGCGAGCCGATGATGGTTTGGGCTAAGGAAACAATCCTTTGCACGGGCGGTGCGGGCCAGGTGTTCCGAGAATCGACCAACCCCGCGGTCGCAACAGGCGATGGTCAAGCCATGGCGTATCGCGCCGGTGCTCAACTGGCGGATATGGAATTCATGCAATTCCATCCGACCGTTCTGTACATTGCCGGTTCTTCCAGATCGCTGATCAGCGAAGCCGTCCGTGGGGAAGGCGCCTACCTTGTCGATGCCAATGGCCATCGCTTCATGCCTGAATATGACTCGCGTGCGGAACTTGCGCCTCGCGATGTCGTCAGTCAATCGATCGTTGCCCAAATGCAAAAGACCGAACACCCATGCGTCTACCTTGACTTATCACACTTGGATCGCACCCATGTGATGAATCGATTTCCCGGAATCGCTCGCGCATGTTCGAAATTTGGTTTGGATATCGCCAGTGATCGTATCCCTGTCCGCCCTGGTGCCCACTACATGCTCGGCGGAGTCACCGTGGATCGGCAGGGCCGGACTAGCTTGCCGGGTCTGTGGGCAGCTGGCGAAGCAACCAGCAGCGGTCTGCACGGTGCGAATCGCTTAGCCAGCAACAGCCTACTGGAAGGCCTCGTGTACGGAGCCGCGGCTGGTGAAGCAGCATCGCGTGCCGCAAGTGAGGGCGGCCACGAAATGCGTGCCCTACCGATTCGGCAATCCGAGTCATCTTCTGCCGAGGCTTTTGACATCGATGACATCCGCGTTTCTTTGAAAAGTCTGATGGGTCGACTAGTCGGTGTCCAACGCGATGGCGAAGGGCTGCAAAAAGCAGCTGACACGATCCGGTCATACACGGCTTATGTGATGAACCATCAATTTGATGGGATCGCGGGTTGGGAACTTCAAAACCTGCTGACGGCAGCAGCCATGATGGTTGACTCTGCACTGGTCAGGACGGAATCACGCGGCGTTCATTTCCGCAGTGACTACCCCGAACGCGACGATCAACATTGGCGTCGACGATTAACCACACAAATCAACGTCGATGGCGGTTATCCACAGAAAGCCGACCTCCTAGCTCCTGAGCCCGCTCGCTAATTTGATTCTTCAGCCGAGAAGCTCGGACGTGGTTTGCCTAAAGCTCGGGGCCACTAAATTCAAATCGTTGACAGCATCGATACCACGCGGCTGTGAATACGCGATCAGCGTGCACACGAGGTAAGTCATTTCCGCAACGCATTGCGTTTCTCATGCGTTAATCGCGTCTTCACCCGCTCTACCTCGCCAATATCGCTCTGCAACTCGAGCGAGACCTCCCAACCAATTTCATATCCCATACGCGACATCACTTCGACGATGTCTTCGGCAAACCGTTTTTCCGCCTTCTCGCCAAAGGCGCGTCTACAGTACGCCAGGATGCGATCGATTGAAGTGCCGTTGATCGAAACCAGTCGCCGCCATTTGCCGTCGACCTCGACTATCGTCCACCCATTCTCCCAACGTAATCCTGTAAACGCGGCAACCTTGGCGTATTGATGATCAACGACCGGTTCGCGGCGCAATAACTTCGCATCGACTCCCGCAACAGATCGCTCCAACAACCAATAGCCGATCGGGTCGACCGACGGGTCACCACAATTCGTAAGAACCGCCACGCCGACTCGGTGCTCAGGCGAGAAACCGATCCACGCCTTGCAGTTGTTCCGCCCGCCATTTTTCTTGATGACCGCGCCAATCGAATCGCGCGAGCGAATTGACCAACCGAGCCCCGTGGTTGCGTACGATCCATCGGAAAGCTTCACCGGCGAATGCATTTGCTCAAGCGATTCGATCGATAGGGCTCCCAGTTCCATCTGTGCCGCGAGAAACTTAGCAAGATCGGTGGCGGTTGAAATGATACCGCCTGAACCCGCTAGCCTTTCCCGATAGGAATGCCCTTCTGCAACTCGTGGACTCAGGCTGCTATATCCCGTCGCAATACGCATCCTTTCCGCCGGGTTGATACAGGTGTGCTCCAAATCCAGCGTTTCACAAACGTAGACACTTACCAACGATTCCAAAGGCTTTCCCGTCGCCCGTTCGAGCACATGGCCTAGCAGGCCAAGTCCAAGATTCGAGTACTCTTCATCAGTCCCCGGCACGAAACCCAATTGGACTTTGGCAAGCTGTTCATAAAGCAAGCTTGGCTCCAATTGATAGCGGCCCTCAATCGACTGCACCGGCCCTGGAATACCCCGCGGCAGTCCTGATGTATGTGACGCAAGCTGTCGAAGCGTAATCGTTTCACCCAGCGCCTTATCAGTCCCGATCGATGTTCCTTCCGGCAAATATCGCGAAACCGGTGCGTCCAAGTCGATCACTTGACGAGCATACAATTGCATCGCAACGAAGGTCGTAAAGACTTTTGATACCGACGCAACATGATATGCCGTCTCAGTTGTGACTTTTGTTCTCGAAGCGACATCTTCAAACCCAAAAGCCCCTTGATAGACAATCTGCCCCTCCTTGACGATCGCGACACTGATACTTGGCAGTGCGGCAAGGTCTATTTGATTTTTCAACCAATCATCGATCTGTTCCATTTCTGGCCGACCGAACGAACTGACATCGTCAAACTCTGGAGGCGTCAGCAATACACGCGTCGTCACCGGTGATCCAAGCTCAGGCTCGGGAATTGGCGCAGCGCCCCGCATTACCGATGACACGACGACGATACCGACACCTAAACCGAACACAAGAACAATAGACGCTCGTGTAACCATCCGATGCCTTCATCGATTGCGTTGATGATCGGTGTAATTGCTCAGGTGTCCAAAGCCGCATGGCCCTCGAACAAACCGTCCGTTCGTGTCTCACCAATGTGTCACAATATTGTACCGAATGGATAGAACTGCGGGCACCGACGCCGATTAGTGTTCTATTGATCCAGATCAGTGTTCCCAAATTCCCAACCACTAATCTTCGAAAATGGAACACTCATGAAGACAACGGAAACTCCTTGTGCATCAACGGGATCCAAAATCGCCCGGATCCGATGCACCGAAGTTTTCCAGCGTCAACTGCATCAACTGGGAATCTGATTTTTGTTCCAGGTCGAGCATTGCCGCATAGGGATCACCAAGCAGATCCAGCGCCGAAGCAAACGCAGGTTCCGTCTTCATCCCAGCCTGCTTTAACTCGATCACTCTTTCTCTTAGCCCAGGGCAAATTTCCAGCAGCCGTTTTTCGACTTGGAAATGCCGCACTCCCCATTGCATCGCCGTTGAAATGGGTTGGCAAAACAATTCGATATCCCAGCCCATCGCCCTAAACTTAACCACGATTGAATGGTGCCCCTGAAGTATCGGTCGCCTCACTTGGAACCCCGCTTGGCCACCGAATTCGGCAGTGACCAACTTTTCAAACTCAGCACCATCATGACTGCAGCAAGCGATATCGATATCACTTGTCTCGATCTGAATTCCCAAAGGCGGCGTTCCGATTAGAACCGGGTCATATGCGCTCAACCTGCTCAGCACTTCGAGTTTTTTGACAACGTATTGGAATTGCGGACGCATCAGTCTTTGACAAACCAGTCGGCAAACGGAAACATGAACAAACCGAATCACTAAACTAATTCGATAACGGCAACATCGCATCCCAGATGCGATGCATTTGCGAGACCAAACTTCAATCCAGGGCCGTTCCGTTCATCGGATCGACGATGAATCCGGAAACGTAGTCCCATTCGATGGCGTATTCGGTGTGGTATTGGCAACGGGAGTCTTGGTAGGAATCGATCATCCGCACACGTAACTTTCGCCCCAACATGACGCCCTGGAAATCCGGATACTCCGCCAACAATGCTGGCAGCAGACGCAGAGTTTCAGCGACGATTAAATTCATCCGCCGCTGCGAATGATCAACCGATGGTGATGCCGCGAACAATTCGGAAGGATTGTCAGGATCGATAAAGAAGGAGATGCCCTCGTAGATAATCGCTTCACCAGCGGCAAAGTTCGGAATCCTGTCTCGCGGTGGACCTGTAAAAAATTTCCAAAGACGCTTCCAAATCGAACCAGGATCGACTTCGTCTAACGTGGGAGAAGCATATGGATTCGGTTCGTTCGTCAATGCACGGACATCTTGCTTACACCGCGATTTGAAAAACAACGATCTCAAATACAGCGATCTGAACAGGGATCCCAAGAGGTCAAAGCATTGTAACAACTTTCGCTGCCAAACCAGCAAGCGGATGATGTCGTTGGTCTAACGTGGTAAAAGTATCCCTAATTGACAGGATTCTTGGATGGCTCAGCGATCAGGAGCTCAATCTTTTTTTCAATCCCGTCAAGGTGGCAACTCTCTCGCAACACGCCGCTCCTATCGATAAGCCAATAAGCTGGCAGCGTCGGCTCCCCGATTGACTTCATCAAAGGAGATTTGTCTCCCAACTCATGGAAGTGTTGTGGCCAAGTCATCTCCCTGGCCTTGATGAATTGCTGAAGCAGCTTCAGATCCGTGTCGCAGTTGATTCCAATGACTTCGAAACCGGAATCCAAGAAGCGGCTGCGTAATTCTTTCACTTTGGGGATTCCGGCAACACAGGGAGGACACCACGTCGCCCAAAATTCCAGCAGCACGACTTTGCCGTGGAAGTCACTTAAATTGACTTCCTTGCCTTCGGGATCATGGAACCGCAGGTCCAACGGTTTGCCCACTCGATCAAGTTGTGATTTCAGCTGACTCGCCTTTTGATACACATAAGAACCTGAGTGAGCCGTTTTCAGAACGTCTTCAACCAATCGCAACGCGTTTTCCGTGTCACTGTACTTCGCGATATTCAGCAGCAGATAGTCGTCACTGAATCGAACCTTCGCGTCTGGCGATTCGGCTCGAATTAACTTGCTTTGCTCGTCCACTTTCGCACGAGTCAAACGAACCAATCGCTCTGCTTCTTTCAAGTCAGACGTCCGATTGATTTGATTGGTACGGATGGTGATTCGTTTTCGAAGACTCAGATTCTCATCGTCCAAAAGATCGCTTTCAGCTTCCTCGAGTTCCTTCATCCTTTCTGCACTGGAACTCGCTGCGTAGTTCAGCAGTTCCATCCATGTTTCCCACGCTTCTTCGCCATGAGCGCTGTCTTGCTTGCCGGTGAATTGTTTAAAACGATCAGCGAGCAATCCTGCTTTTTTCGCTTGTCCATTGAGAAACCGCTCGATCTCAGCTTCACTCGAACCAGCAGGCTCAGCTTCGCGAAGCTCTTCGAACGCCGCGGACAGATTCAACCAATCGTCTTGAACTGGCTCTTGACCGATTGCAACGACGGACACAATGGCAAACCAAACGAACAAGGCTTTAGAAACAAAATCACGAACGTTCATAGAAATCCCTTTCGAACTGGAGTAGCTCTTCATTCAAATCTTCACGACCAAAATACATTGGTAACTGGACGAGCCTGACACATTCGAAAATCAATCGTGGAAGGTCCAACCACAGCTTGAACATGCCTCTTCGTCGGGAAGCATTTCATGCCCGCAGGCCAAACACGCCTCGTCGGCATCCGCTGTATCACAAGCAGAGGCCAAATCGCGCATCAACCGCTTCAGCAACCCGGTAGCGGTAGCCACATGTTGCCTTTCAACTTTCAATTTGATGCCACCCATTGCACCAGAGCGAAGCCAATTCGCTGACACCACGTGGTAGTCATCTAAGACCACCGAAATACCCTGGCTTTCAAGATGTGTTTTAGCTAGATCAGCTTCGACCGATTTGTCAAACGTCCAAACAGTCTGCATACGAACACCCTTTAGGTAATTGCAATTTTCGCGGTGACTGACTGTCAACCGTTCGTCCTGTTTCGCGAGACATCAAACATTCCAGCAGACACGTCAGCCTTTACGACGATATTGATTGATCCGAAAAATCCTTCCTCAGCACATAAGTTAGCAAACCAATTGCTGCAAATGTTTCCAGCAGGATCATCGCATTGATTTTAAATGAGACATTCCAAGGCGGACTAATTAGATAGTGACCTAGCACAAGCAAACTCATTCCCGAATAAATGAGAAGCGAATACCTGCCAAGCGTTTGCCAACGCTGCTCATAGTACCAATAGCCCGCGATAGCAAATGGTGTCATGACAAACCAAAACGCATCAACGATGCATGGGTTTAGCCATGTCGGTTCTGGGTATTCGGCGAAGTAGCAAATGTTGGCGACGTAATGCAAAATCGACGCCACCACGTTGAAGACGACAAGGCAAAACAGAAGTCGCAACTCGGGACGGAACTAACCACCAGGACGCATTTGAATACCATTTGCAGAAAAGTTCCTGATCTGTCTCCCCATACGGCATCGCCCCACGAGGAATCATGCTCCCTTAATTGAACCAGATTTCCCAGCATTGCTCTGCCCTACCCTAAACTGTCCCAAGCGTTGCCCTTCGTTATCAATTCCTTCCAAATCGCAGCAAGAAGCAAAATCAAGAAGAGCACCTCCCGTCCGTACAGCCGACACCCAGCGTCACCGCATCAATCCCGGAGGCAGTCGTCCAGGCCCAAAAAGCTGAATCCTGAATACGAAGACAGAATTACAGAGTGATGACCGTGTCTAGGTGATATGCGAAGTCACATAAAACTCCCCTTGTTCGCTCACCAAGACCTCAACCCAAGGCTCTGAATTCGCGAATGTTCGCAGGACAACGGAACAGCCCTGATGCTCTGGCTCGGGTTCCTCTACCCAAGGAAAATGGCGACCACCAAGTTGCGCAAAAAATCGAGGCGGAGACTCAGGTTTCGCTTTCCCCAACAGTCCCGGGCGCGTCATCAGATTCGACCATGATGCCAACGTTTCGTAAAACGGAATGAAGCGTTCATCGGTGAACTCAATCTCAAATCGCTCATCAAGTTCATCTTCCATTTCCAAAATCGGAAATTCTTCGTGCACCGCAGCATACATGGGAAACCAACCGTCTTTACTTCGATCCGGCAGTGAGTCGAACCACTGCACACTGCCGACCTCGTAGTCATCGAGGCGAAGCTGCATCACACCCCGATCTTGTAAAACTGCATTTGGATGAATACTCATGTTGACGACGAGCCAGTCGGTCTCAAAGTTAGCATCTGGGTTGAAATATCCGACTACTTTGGACTCGTGCGAGTTGGAACCGGGGGATCTCAACACAATCACGGGATCGAGTACAGACCGCACCGCTTCGATCAGCTTTGTGAATTCTGTGTAAGCGTCCCCGAGATCGGCTTGAATCTTCAAATCAATCAAATGACGGTAAATTCGCTCGGCGATTTCATGGTCAGAACCCTCAACTGAGGAACATCCAACTGACGCAGCGAGTCGCTTCAGGTCTTCAGTGTCGAACTCGCCATGCATCAATGCCATGGAAATGACGAAGTCCTTTCTCGCGAGTTGCTCAATTCGTTCCTCGCCCTGTGATTTACAACGAGTCACCTCGGCCATTAGGTCCAGAACCGAATCGGGCAACGCACTGACGAAGCGGAGTTTGTATTGCTGAAAATCTGCCATTTCGAAAAATCACCGGGTGAGAAAAGAAAAAACTGAAGCATCGGCGAAAAAGGTAAATCGATCAATTTACACAACATGCTGCACTTCTGTTCCAAAGCGGAAGACGTAGATATTGATAAATTCGGATCCGGGACGACCTCGCATTTGATATTCGGAATATAGGGTAACGTCACTTTCACGCGTCAACCGATACACCGCCGCCTCAAAGCTCTTTATGGAACGGCTTTCTGATTGCACGCGGCGCGAGCCATGGTGTGACGGAGAACGGCATTAAAAAGAGTCCGAAGAATGCGCCAATGGCGGCCCAACCTGCTGGCTCAATCTCGTTTTCCAGTTTGATCATCGGACCAATGAAATACAGCAGTCCCGCAACAAGCACGGCGCCGAACAACGGCCCAATCCACCAGAAAAACATCCTCCAGAACAACGGGCACTGCTTTCTAAGTCGGCGGACATATGTTTGCACGTTCTCGCCACTGTCATGCCAACAGAAATTCTTAAGCGAGTCCGACTGCCGGCAGTGTGAGCACATCGTGCCTAGCGTCTGAGAGAATGGGTTGCACAGTCCAATCCAATTTCTACCGGTCACCATCGTAGGTTTTCCACACTTTATATGGACGTACGTCCGACCCTCAATCTTCGTCGGGTGATCTTCGGATCTCATCTGCATGCTGCACAGTCTCGTGAGAAGGAATGCATGCTGTCACACGTGAAAATTCCAGATTGTACCTGCATCAAACGGTCGCAATCAGGATTGCCGAGCATTGTACAAATCGGGACACAACCACCTTTCACTAGAACGCTGTGCTCATCCAAACATTTGCTTTCGGTGCCGGCAATGACTTCGCATAGGTGAAAACCGCGATCATGACCGCCACACATGTGACTGAGGCCATCAATGCTCTTAGCGACAGCCTGCCTTTAATCACAACTTGTGAGGCGATCGACAAGAAAACGAACGCAGCAACAAAGAATGCCGCATTGATGACGATCGCTGCTTTTGAACGATGACTTTCACCGACCTCGATGCGAATGTCCCCGAATGCGTGTTCCAGCGGCGAATGTAAAACCCCGAATGGTGATCGGACCCAAAATTGCTCCGTTGTTGTAGCAACCGGCCATCCATAGGTTCTGACGCCTGAGTACCCGGACAGTCTTCCTGACCCTGGAGTAGGTACGAACTGGATACCGTTTTTCACTCTCGGAATGGACAAGCTTAGAACGAACGACAACAGCGACAGCAAAAACACCCCGACAACAAACACACGCATTGACGTGGTCAATCGCATCGATCAGCTGTGATTTGCTTGAGGAAGGAATGGAGAGCAACAAACAGGAGTCGAGCAATTCCAGTGAACCTACAGACTGCAACTTAGCTCCAACTACATGCATCACTCGCAACAGAAAATCGCCGAAGTGCGTTCATCGTAGCCTGCTTCACCGCGACGATTGGCGAGCGCGTAACGAGATCGAACTAACGAAAATTTCTCGATCTACGCGGTATTCGACTCGATCTGAATCGTATTGTGTCTGTCAAAGACGATGCACGCCAACTTTCCGCCACTGATGCCCAGGAATACAGCGATAAACATCTGCCCTGCGATCATATACCCTTTCGGATCGGGAAGCTTCTCCTCTCTCACCGAGCGGTTACGATACCGTGGATCTGAACGATCAAAATCTGGGATCACATCGCCCGTGTTGCGGTCGATCCAAACTGTTCGTACTGCATTTCGATAGCCAAAGCCAATCGCCTGCGTCGAAGGGAAGTCACCGCGATACGCATAGAACTCATCCTCCCCACCGAAACTAAGTGCGCTCGAATACAAAACGACAGGCACCAAAAAGCCGATCGAAAATGCCTTCGCTTTGTCAGCCCCCACGAACGCAACAACAGCGATCCCCGCAACGAAGACGAAATTGCAAACAACGGAGATCGATGCAATCAGTCCACCGTTCCGAAGCGACGCGATCCCCAACGCCAAGAAGAAGATCAAAAAAAGAAGTTCGCGAAGCGTGAGACGAATCGTACCGTTCCCCTAGATGAGAAATGAATCCCAACAAAATACTCGACATAGTCTGGCGATACCGCCGTATTCCTCAGCAGCATACCACCGCCTCTCATTCACGCGAAATACTCTCGCCCTTCGCCCTGGTGGACCACGCGTTTAAAAGGTCGCTGTCAACGGAATTGCTGACAAGCTGTACTGCCCCATCGGCAAACAGGCAGTTTGCCCCCGCACTGTGAAAACTGTAAATCCCGGTCATGTTCTCGTAGTTTACTTTGCCATTGTGCGGCGCAAGCCATGCAAAATGCGTGCTGATTGCCCAGGCGGCTTGATGATTGTCTGACCCTAAGTTGCCTGAATACGGCCAGGCTTCGACAAGTTCTCCGTTGCTGTAGAAGTCAGGCCGCCCCGCTCGCTCCGCTACCAACATCGTATTTGAAAGACCGTCGGTGATATCTCGGAATTTGGCAATGCGGTAAGAGACCGGAACGATCGAATCACGTTCGTAACGATAGGTTGGTTCCCCCCATGCACCAAACGCAACGTTCGACAAATAAGGTGGGCGATCACCAGCAGGCTGGCTTGCAGCAGCGCCACCAACGATTTCGTAGTCGGATCGTGCAGCCGTTCCGACGATTTCGCTCGATGGCTTTCCACCATTGTATCTCAGTATCTCAGGGACTCTTTGACTCGGTGTTGACGTCGATGGGCACAGGAATACTGCAAGCTCGGTGTTGACCCAAGATTGATTCGCATCATCCGTCGCTGCGACTGAAAAATCGATCTTATCTGCCATCCCTGAATGTTCGAGTCGTGAAAGAAGCGTTGCTCGCCATGAATAACAATGAAACTCATCCAACGCCGACGGTGGGTTCGCTCGGAATGCTGCGTTGTACAACGAAGGCAGTTGTCGCATTGACGATTCGTAATTCTGAATCGAAAGCCCAACTTGCCGTAAATGATTTGTACAGGTCGTTCGTCTCATCGATTCTCGCACCCGCTGGATTGCTGGAATCGAGATTGCAAACAGCATACCCAGAATTGCAACAACAACGACCAACTCAATAATCGTTAATGCGGGTCGGCGCTTGACCATGGTCAAATCTCCAGGAGAAGATGAATCGTTCGCATCTGTAAACAGATGCGCAACAAGCGATCATTTGTTTAAAAATGATTCCCCTTTAAAAAATCCAGTTCATGGTCCGTCGCCGTGAAAACAGAGATGAACAGGATCCAATTAAATCAACCGATATCCCGCTAGCCTCGTCAATTTCTGGGACGCTCGCTTTTATCACGGCCAGAGAAAATGCTGCGACTCGCCTCGGATCCCCAGGTCCGCGCGTTGTGCTCCGCTGAAGAGCCCGGTGCAATCGTCAACCATTGCCAATCGCCTCGATGGACGATCCTTGCAATCAAACAAACCTGCCCGACATGATAGGTCAAATGTGCCACGGACCGCATAATCGCTTGTGGGATCGAATGAGCTTCCCCTCGGATGTAGATCGTCGTTCCAACATTGTGTTCGTCAATTGTATCTAGAGCGTTCACCAACGCGTCCCAACCCAAATCGAAATGCTCAAGCAAAGACGCCCGATCGCCTTCCCAATCAACAAACTCCGCTTCCCGATCACGATCAGGCTTTTCACCATCGCTCGTCAAGAAGTCCGTCCATCGGCTCTGAAGGTTGCCTCCTAAATGGCGCAGAATGACTGCAACCGAATTGATCCCTGTCTCAGGACGACAAAACAACTCTTCGTCAGAGAGCTGCTCCACCGTCGCATCAATCATCCGTCGATACGACGCAACGGCTTCACGCACCACATCGATCCAAACAGTTGTTGCTAATTCATCCACGGCACCACCTCAAGAGAATTCAAACCTAAAGAATCGCAAACACCTCATCCACTGCAACAACGCATTTTCGAATCTGTAAAACAACTGTGGGTACCAATCGTTTCCTCGACAGACATTCGTCGTTTCAATTTCTAGGGCGCATGGATTCGTCCTCTCTTTTACCAGAACAGTTCTATCACTGCCCCAAGTGAACCGGCAGACGCAAGTATCCCTTCATCGGTCCAGCCAAGGCCAACTCAAGGACAAATTGACAAACCCTTCATCACATCTCAGTGATCCAGTTATGCCATCCAGACGCGAACTCGAATCACTCCGCTTCCAGGCAAGAGGCCAGCAATTTCGAACCAACGAGATCGATTGTACGAGAACCGAAAGATCTTAACAGCAAGACCTACCACGCGATGAAACTACCAGAGCGATGATCGTAAATCTCTTCATGCCACTCGCTGGTTTCTGCGGCATTTCGTCGATCCATGCCAATTGGAGTCGTCGCCGTGACGGGATTCTCCAACCGAACGACAACATCGTTGCCACGTGGCCCGCCACAGCTAGTATCAAGAATCGAATTTCCTCTCGCAATCTCGGCGTCGACAATGACATTCAACGCAGGACAAAGAAGACAGCGATGATAGACGATCAACAACGAACGCGCAGCCTGCTCGCAACGAGCCAAATGACTTGGTAACCCCAACGACGAACTTTCGATCTTTGACAAGTGCGTGCTAATCGCCTTCTGGTCATCGCCATCGAGTAGCATCTCAATGAGCTTGGGTAGGTAAACGTCGTATTCATCGGATGCCCCTGGGACTTTACCGATGCCAATCGGATCCCAGCAGTGCAGCAATGCATCGCGCACAACTCCTTCAAGCTGGGATCGCATGCTGTTCATCTCCAAATCACGTTCACTCTCAAAAAAGTCATCCCATCCCCGAATACGAACGTCATGAACCGGCACAGGATGCCAAACGACGCAAGCTCCGTGGCAATCGGACGCGATCTCATTCAATCCTTGTCCTTCATCAGATCTAAGCTGCTCCGCCACTTCAACTTCCATTCCCCCTCGTTCTGAACCTCACCAATCATCACACTGGAACCATCTGCATTAAAAGTCTCGGTTATTCTAGTTTCTTCTCCTTGAGGTCCCCGCGTCATCGTTACCAACGTATTCTCATCAACGATTTTCGATTTCCATTTTTGACTTTCGATTTTTTGACTGAACGTCGAGGTGCGCATCACATCAACGTCGTACCCTTCTTCTGTCTTTTTCCAAAGCATCACCTGCTCCATTTCGAATGGAAAGCCGAATACCCTCGCCTTGACGTGATCGGTCACAACAAAGACCCGGCCACCAAATGATGACTTGACTGTTACAGTTTCGGTTCCAACTTTTGCCAAGCCACTACCAATATCGAATTCAAAGTCGCCGGTGAATGTCCCAACTGACTTATTCGGCCGAGCATCTTCTGCAGACGCTATATAACGATTGTTAGCAATGAAGGCTAGCGCCAAAATGATCAACAGTCTCATGCTTGAATTCCCAGTGTGGTTTGCTGGTGAGATGCTCTGCTGTCCGCATCATGTCAAAATCGATCAATTCTCATGATGCTTCAACCAAATGCCCCGGTTTCTTCCGAAACCGTGAATGATCCAGTTGATGTTCTGCTATAGGTTGGCGTCCAATCGATCTTCACGCTTCGTGCTGAACATGCCTAACAAACTAGACTGAGCATACCTACTGAGTTCAGTATTCTAGCGTCATCGAAAACAGTTCACCAATGATCCGGTGTCATCTACTGGGGCAAATCGAGAATCAAAGCAGTCGACTTGGTTGACACGTTCTCAGAAAGAACGAAGTCGCATGCCCAGTACAAATCAAGCAGACTTGGTTGAATTTGTGACAAGTCGTTAGCATTCTCGACACTGTCGCCAATGCGAAACGCATTCAATCGGCCGTGATTTGGCTCCGATCCATCCAAGACGAGAAAGTCTGCGAAAGCCTCATAGCGGCACGATAGCCACAATGGCTCGACATTCCCCTAAAACGACTCCGACTGCTCATACCGAAGCTTGGCGGAGACAATCTTGTCGCAATTCGAACAACGGGCGTCGATCCGTTTTCCATAGGATGCCGCCCCCCAACGAATTCCCCCAACGCTCCAGACGGACCGCTCCATGCCACATTCTGTACACTGAACCATCCACCGCTCAGACGATTCACGGAGGGACTCGAACCAACTAGCAGGCAAGATCGCCTGAGCAAGCCGCTGTATCTTTGACACGTTCATCTCCACAATTTGTGATCGAGCATCTTAGCATGCTAGATAAGGCACACCGCATCAAAATTCGAGGCGCTCGGTGGTGACGGAACTCAGCCACAGGCGCTTCGAGCATTGTCAACCTATTACCGAATCTCCCCGGACCATTCACGAATGCGACAGATCAGGCAACTGATTTAGAACCATCTCGCTAAGCATGGCTCACACGCACCACTTGCTCAATTCTACATCATTCGCAACATCGGTTCCGACTGATTTAGGTGACCGAACTCGCAATAGACCGCTCAGCCCTGAGTTGGGAAGCGGCCCGTTTTCGATCGCGACGATGATCTGTCCGTCGTTATCTTACAGCACCGAGCGTTGGATACATCAGAAACGAAACCCAAACCAAAAGTCCCACCACCGCTCCCGGAATGAATGCTTTCCTTCCTCTGAGCAGTAGACCAATAGGTCCGCCAATCAATGCGCCGGGGAGTAGCAACGCCGGTATGGCAATCACAGCGAGAGGGTCCTCAGGGTTCGCCCAGTTAACCCCGATGACCAGAGCCCATGTGACTGCATAGCTGAACAACTCAAACAAACTGAACTTACGCTGCGACAATCGTAATCTCACAATTTTAGGTGTGAACGCGATTCACGTCAGCAGTGAAAGCTACTGACGAACCACAACAAGCAGACAGCGAAGCAAAACCAATTTTTCGTGCATCGTATTTCCACCTGACTCACTCGCTTTCCGGAACCAGCAATAGCCTTTCCAGTCGGGACCTTCCTTCAGCGCTGTCCCGGAACTCGCCTGCCACGTTTCCTTCTCTGTCAATCAGGATCATCGTAGGATAGCTGTTCACGCCATAGTCCGCAGCGACTTTACACAAAGCGTCCTTTTCAGAATTGCCGCGGAATGGCGTGGGATTCTCTGCGAGCAGGGCGATCGGATACGAAATAGAACTTCCCTTCAGAACCCCCATCTCTAGCGTTTTTTCATACGCCTCGTATTCGGAAAGCGATGTGATTCGATTTCCAACATCGATATGAAGACCAATGATTTTCAATCCACGCTCGCGATAGCGTTTATCGAGCTCGCTCAGCTGCGGCAGCTTAGCGACACACGCGTGACACCAATGTCCCCAGAAGTCCAGTAAGACAACATTGCCCTTCAAGTCTTTTAGCGACTTTGGCCCGTCCCCCTTCCAAGCGATCACATTTGAAATTTCAGGAGCCGGCAGCCCTTCCCTCTGCCTCGATCCCTTCAGCGAAAGCTGTATCACGTGAAGTTTCATCTCCGCGACACCCTCAGGCACTAGAAGCGATCGCTTGGTTGTCAGCGTTCCGCCATTTAAACCAGAAACCGACAGTGAGAATTCCCCGGGCGGTAAGAACAACTCAAACTCAGATGACAGTGAATGATGCTCGACGCACAACATGCCATCAAACGAGACGCTTACCGAATTCCGATCAAGTTCCAGTCCGCGATTTGCAAGCTCTTGGCATACCAGCGTGCCAGTTATTTTGCATTCGGGATAGAGCGTGATCTCGACATCTTCGTTGCCAGCTCGTGATAGATTAGTAATCCCGCAAAGATGCCGACCCTGGTGACGGGCGACAAGACTAACTCGGAAGTTACTCGCGATCTTCTTCCCGTCCTTCAGCCTGACGATGCCATGTTCATCAGACTGCACTTCCCGTGGGAAACGTTCTTGCGAGGCGGGGTTTGGCAAGTACAACCACGACGGAGATTCGAAGGACAAGTCACCGAAACATGCTGAAAATCCGACCTTTGCTCCTTTCACCGGTTGCGACTGGTGATCACGGACAACAACGACTAGATCTCCCGTTGTCTGAGTCGGATCTTCTCGCGATTGCGACCACCCTTGATTCGGCATCAAGATGCCTGTGACCAGAACGACGATGTAAGTCGCAAACGCAAGAAACGGTCGAACCACCAAGCAATCAAGGCGAGTCATACAAACTACCGCGGTGTTTAGAAAACCGTTCAGAAAAGTCAATCGACCGACGTCAATTTACACACACCGACGCATAGCGGTTTTGCAAAATTCGGAAACCGTTGTGCCCAATTCGACAGCACCTAGACCCTCCAAAACGGTCCCTACTGGTCATCTTCCCCAACTACATCAGATTTCCATTTCCAAGTTTCAAGCAGCGATTCCACCATCACATCTCTGTGCTTCAAATCTTCGGTTTCCGCCAGGGACAGCATCGGCATATACAGACGCTCGCCATGCAAACAAACAATGACCGCGCAAGGAACATGGTAGTCCTTCGATTCCGTCAAGAGCAAAGTTGCATCTGCGCCATCGAGCTTAACATCCTTACGCGTCACTTTTGCAAGAGAGCCCTTTGGAACCATAACCTTTTCCATTGAATCGAGAATGGTCGGCAAGTCAGCTGCAGCACCACCCACATCAACGATAAATCGCCCCTTTGCAAACAGTCGTAATTTCGATTTCAAAAAGCAGCGTGCAAAGTTCTTTTCGTCAGGTGACGGAATGGCGAAGTACCATTGATCGGGAATCTCGAATGAAAACAGCTTCGTTGTATACACCAACTCGTCCGCCACAAGCGGTGGGGCTGATGTGCTGAACGCACCCAAAACTAAAACAATCAATAGAAACAATCGGTTGCATGAAAATTCGTGAAGCATCTTGACTGGTTGACCGAGGTTCGCTGTTCTTGTGGAATCACCTGAACTTTTGCGGTTGATCGTAGAAGCTAGAACGCCCTAGGGCAATCAGAGTTCGATCCCGTTTTTATCCTTGCCATACCGAGCACCGACTTTCGGCGTTTTGTATTCAGTGAAGCCGTAGTATTTAGGCTTGGTATCAATTCGAACATGCAACCAAGCCACACCACCACCGGCCGTGCTTAACCACCTCGTTTTGTCACCAACGACCTTTCTAGTCTCGCTGCCTACCACTTGCCACATTCTATCGATCTGTTCAGGCGGCCCATCACGGAGAAAGGATGCGAGGTGTGTGTAGCATTCGTCTCGTCCGGTTGGACATGGGACAATCATTTGTGCATTGCGACCAAGGTTGGGAAAACTGAGCACATCATTTACTTGCTTAGACCCTGAAAAGCGATCACCGAACGCCGACGAGTCTGCTGCTCGCGCAAGCCTCGGTGAGTTAAGCAAAACGAATTCAAAGGGCAGCTTTTCACTGCTGCTGTTGAGCGCCGGAGTCTCCCAGCGAAAAGCCGAAAAGGGTGAGGAAACGAGTAGGTTAGTAAAGAACTGCCGAAACTCAGAATGACGCCGCAGTAATAGCAGAAAGTCGCCAAACGTGATCAACTCACTTTGACGGAGGATCCGGTACTTCATCACACGCGAATCACCAACCGTTTCTGTTTTAGCGTCAAACATTGTTTCCAGTCTCAGGCGGAACGGATGTAACAGTGCACAGTGAAACATGTGCAGTCACCGAAAGGATCAGCGTGATGTCGCGTGGGGCCCTGAACCCAGTCGCTGCATTTCGCGTGGCTCGGTCCATCCCAAAAACGCTGCGTTAACTTCTGACATGAATCCCGACTTCACTTTTGTACTTGCACGGGATGTATCTCGACAGCTTGCGTTGTCACACCTTCAATGCGGAATAACTCGATGACCTCTTCTAAAGACAACGCCGCGTCCTGATTCGCGTCTCCCTTTTCAAAGTTCGCTTGTGCTTGCTCAGGAAGCTCGTTTTTCTCAAGTCGACCATCTTTGTTTTTATCGAAAGCTGTAAACATCGATCTCGCAATTTCGTCAACAGGCGGCATAGCCGTACTGCTTGCTGGAGATGCACCGACCATGGACCGCACCGCGTTTATAGCCCCCTTATGGTCCGTCCCAAGAAATCGAATCACGCCTTCACTATCCAAGACATAGTACGACGGAAGCGACAAGCTTTGCCACCGCTTCTGCAGCACTTCGTCGCTATCAACGATGACATCCCAATCCACAGAATTCTTCTCGACAAAGTCTTTCAATACCGCACGGTCCTTGTCTGCACTGACACCGATGATCGCAAACTTTTCGGCCGGTATTTCGTTGAATAGCTTCGAAAGGTCCGGGACGGCAGCTACACACGGTGCGCACCAAGTCGCCCAAAAATCGACCAGCACAACCATATCCCGATAGCGCTCGATATCGATCATTTGGCCATCAAGATCTTTACCAGAGAGCTGCTCCGCAACTTTACCAAGCCTCAGATGCTGCACAGCGAAGATGGATCCCTCCGCTAGCTCTTTAAGGGTCATTCCTCCGATACTCTGAGCTCCATATTGCTTCCCAATTTCTCGGAACTCCTCGATGACTTGATCTTCCAATGCGCTGCGATCCTCGCCGGACAAACGCTTCACCAGATCATCACCAAGATTCAACCGATACTTCAAGGCTGCGCTCTCATCAAAGGCCAGCTCGTCGGCAATCAACAACAATGATTTCTCGTGGATCGCAGAACTGGCCAAGACAATCCAACGGTACTTCGGATCGGTTGACGTCTCCCCAAAACCCTTGAAAAGCTCCGGTGTACAACCAGTGGGATTAATGGCGAACGACAAGAGTTTTCGAATGCTTGCAGGTGACGTCGAATGATGCTTGATCAACAATGTCGTCGATGAATGCGCGACCTTCGTGTCACCACCGCCTCTGACGATCCAGTGCAAGATCCCTTCGGCTTCCGGCGACGCAATGTCCTCGCGTGCGACCAGAAGCGCTTCGTTCGCAAGCTTCTCACGGGCTTCGACGTACGCTTCATGCGTGCTAGCTTCGATCCTCCGCTCTTGAGCCCTGAAATCCCTTTCCGTTTTCGCTTTCTCTAGGTTTTGCGACGAACCGACCGAAAGCAGCAAACTGCAAAACAAGGCAAAGACAGCCACGTATCGATTCATGCTTGTACCTTAAAGCTCAAGTAACAAAACGAAAGCGGTCACGATCTCGCTGCAGTGGCTTCTAATTATCGCCCAAACCACTCACGACTTCTGTAGACCAGTCGGCCCAAGGAACCCGCGTTGGAGACCCTCACCAACAGCAAAATAGACACAAAGTCTATCCGATACGGTAGCGAATGGCAGCTAGTTTTTTAAAACAGACGTTGCCCTTAAATTTTGGCTTTCTATTTCGATTGAACCATCAGTCGGATCGGCATATTTGAGAATTCGTTGCTATCGCTTCTTTCGAATAAGAGCGAGCTTGGCGGCGCGAATCTTACCCAGTTCGCCCTCAAACGGTGATAGAACCAGAACAACGCGAGCATAGTCTTTGGATCGAAACCACTGCTCGGCTTACTCAGCAGCCGATTCCAAGGCCTGCTTGCGCGGCCATCGAGCAAGGCGGCATCTGACCATTCGGTCACATCCTGGGATTGCTCGTCACGCCAAGCAGGGATTTGCCTACCGCAAAACAGCTGGAACTAACTTTCGCAGAGGCATCGGCACCTCATCTACCTCGGCCTTGAAAACGGGCGGTGCTCAGCATTCATGCCGTAACTATCGCGTAAGACATGAGCAAAATAGACGCCGACGCAATTCAGTGGTTTGCGCAGAGCTTGGTTCATGACTGGGCTGACATTAGAAAGCCCAAAGTTTGTCGTCTCAGATTTGGGCTGATCACTAACCAGCTCTGTTCTCAGTGTGCAACTTGAAGTTATCCAAAATACACTGCCATCCTTGACGCTGCTGCTCGGCGCTGTGTTCATCCTCGGCGTCGAATGTTTCGACGACACGGACCCCCGAATCCGTTTGGACAAATTTAACTTCGACAATCCTTGCGTCAGCGAGCGCATATTTGATTAATGACTGTGGTTCGATCACCGTAAATGTGCCCTCAAAGTTAAACCCTATCGATCCATCCTTTGCCTCCATGCGGTAGCTGAATTGACCGCCAACGACCAACTCAATTTGTGCGGTTGGGCAACACCATTCGTCAGACGCAAAGTTCCACCGAGTGATATCGCTTGGTGTTACCCAGGCCTTCCAGACTTGATCAATAGGCGCATCGACGGTTGTTTCAATCGAGATTTCCATTTTGTCTATTCGTTTGTGTAGTGTGTCGCAGTAGCCGAAGAACGCCGGACACCAGGCAGCTTTGAAACCTGTGCATTGCGCTCGTCATTTTCCAGCAGCATGCCAAAAGCCAAACATTTGTTCGGTCAATCGATAAATCTCACCCCATGGAGCAAGTCGACGGAGAATTCATTGCCGTGCAAAACCGAGATGTCTCCGGTGGTTTCCAAAACGACCGCATGGACGGATGCGAAGTCGCCTACGTTTGCTTCTCGCAGTTTCGCGATCACATCATCCTTCGATACTCGTGTCTGGGCGAGAGCTGCTTCAACGATTCTACCGTCACGCATCAGTACAACTGGCTCATTCTGGACGATCGACTTCAAACGCTTTGAGTAGCGTCGTGCAAGCGCGGTTGAAAATTGAACAATGAACAGCGCCGCCATCGAAACGATCGACTGAAAGAAGGCGTCCCAACTTGTCGACTGACTTGAACTCGCGACCAAAGATCCCATCGCAACCGTCATGACGAAGTCAAAATTCGTCATCTTCGAGAAGGACCGAAGCCCATTGATGCGAACGAGGGCCACAACCCAAATCATCGCAAGCGTTGCGAGAACAAGTCCTCGAATAATCACATCCAATGTCGAGTGCGAAACAAACATTCGGTCCCTAGATAAGCAAGGAAAATTGAGTCACGTGCGTTGCTCAACAAGATCCAGCAACGTGGGCCATCACAGTCGAAACACTCACCACGCCGGACCTTCACCAAGCCGACGTAGCTTCACCAGTTGGCCCGGAAAGAAGCCAAAGAGACCTCGAAACGCAACAGTGGTGGGAAGTTTACTCGATCGGAAAGAACAAAGGCAACGAGTACCTCCGCCTCCAGGACTGATGCGAACTCGAGTTGAGATAACCGTGGCACCTGAAGCAGGTTTGAAATGCAAATGCGAGCGGAATCACGTGGTTGCAAGGCTGGCCAACTCACCGCAACGATTATGTCTCCGGCGTGACCACCCCGTCATGGCACAAATCTTTTCGCTGAGACTCAGATTTCTTCTCAGGAGCAGCGAGTATTTTTAAATCGTTTGGAAACAAGCGATCTCGTAGGCGATATGTCGGTGTCTCCATATCGGGCGATCAAAGCCGACCTCCGTCCCAGGTGGCACGGCATGCTTATGCCGCCTCGATAAACGCTCTTAAACGTCGAATTGTTTCCTCAGCTAAATTCGACACCTGATCCCCGAGCTCGTCCAAGTTCCGTCGCTTTTTCGACGACATTCGCTCCAATTGGCGTACCCGAGTCTCTTGCGATTTGCCTGGCATCCCACGTGGGAACGTCGAGCATGCTGAGTCCAAAATCTCCAGCAGATCAAAAGCTTCAATAAGCTGCAGTGATTCCCGAACGAGTTTCAGTTCGTCACCCGTAGAATTCCCAAAGTACTGGTCGAAGCCGCCGTTTTGCACTTCGGCAAGAAGATTGTAAGTAGTCGCGAACACACGATTCTTGGGATCGGCTATTTGGGGTTTCACCAACGCAGCAGCGTTCGCTTCAAAGTACTCGTCGAACCACAGCTCGTCCTCCGACGCAGGATCATCAATCGAGTCTTGAAAGTCACGCACCATAATTGGGATGCTGTTGCCATCGGAGTCCTCTGAAAGCTCCAAGACCTTCATTGCTGCATCAACGGAGAAACCCGGAATGTTCTTGCTCAACGCTGCGGTCCACAATTGCCATTCTTCATCCGGCCCAAGCTCTGGAACCAGGTAAATCATCCAGGGCAACATTTCGAGCTTCCGGTCAGGTACGATTTCGACGGATACGTAATAGCGGTCATACTCAGGATCAATATTTCGCCATGCGCTTACGCGTTGAATGTCATCCCAACGGCAGGCAAAGAGAACTTCCCCTTGCTCGGAGTATTCGACGCCTACTGAGTCCGATGTTAGTTGCATCCTGTTTCTATCCTCGCGAACGGTAGTGATCACGTCGTCGCCGCGTGTGACCCTCAAGTTGAATCACCACGCCCAGGCGACTCGTCGTGCACGCAATGGTTTGCCAGCCGGTTCGCAACACTAGGTTAGGCAAATCCCCGGTCGCTTTGTCTCGCCAATAAGCGGACGTGTGGTAGCCATTTCGAAGACTCACCATCACTGAACGCCAGTTTTAGCAAATACAACAGGCGAAGGCATCGGGAAACATGCAAGACTCGCAAGCAGACCTGTAACCACGACTCCAATTCTCCCGAGTACAAGCCATAGTTCGGCATCTTTGATGCGATACAGTTGTTGCTAATGCCGTGGTGTCGACGACAGCCTATTCACTTCTGCTGTCTCATCAAAATCAGCACGCGTTTTGAACCTGGAACTGAACTAAAGTCGGCAGGCCGATCAGCATCAGCCACGTTTTCACCACAGATGACAACGCCGTCTTTATCAAACTTCAGCAAACAGCGAAACCGCTCGCGACCTTGCGGCGGAACCGCTACGAGATCAATTCCAACGTGCTTCGGAGAAGACAACAAGTCGTACGTCCACAACAGTTGCCTCTTTTTTGATTTATAGCCCAATGAAAAGCCATTGACGAAAATTGAATCGCCCTCAATGTCGAGAGTGAATTCCCCGAGACTGTTAATTGAGATGGCTTCGCCATCGTTAACAATCTTGGATACCTTCCACGTTCCTTGCAGTCGACGGCGATCGGAATCCAGACTTGCATCTTTTGCATCTGCGTCGACGACGCAAACGAAGGGAAGAGCAAATGATGCGCAACAAAGTGTTGCAAGCATTGGTCTCATGACATTGGTTGCCGAAGGTCAGGAATCAATTCAATAAATTCAACTCCGCGACTCATTTGTATACGCTGGCTCGCCGTTCCTCTCTAGACAGCGTTTTTTGATCGTGGGATTGATAATTTCGATGCCTAAAAGACGATCAAGAATACCACAAAAACAAACATCGCCAGTCCAACAAGCACGGCGATCGCGATCGTAAATCCACACCACGAGAATTCTGAATCGCTACTCAATGCCTCTGCACACGCGTTCTTGTCGGCAATTCGCGTGCGCGCAGCGTCCATCATTCGCTGCTCTTCAGCAGTCGGCATGACCGGTTCGTACCAAATTTCGTCGTATCCCATTCTGTATGGTTTGCAATTGATCGCCCCTTGCGAAAGTGCTGCAGCAACTCTCAGCACATGCATTTGGGCGAAAGATAGTGACAACGGGGGCGCGGCAAACGATTCATCACTTCAAAAAAACTCTTGGGCCATTGACGCGCAACGAATTGTTAACCACCACATCCTGAGTGCCAAAGGTACTACGGAGGCCCACTATCCTGGCGTTGAAAGAGCAGAAGCAACGTGTTCTGTCATTTTGCGATGCCACGATTCGCAAAAATTTGCTGTCAGACATGTTTGCTGAATCATCCCACTCTGATGCTCTGCATCGCTATCCGCAAACACACAGTTAAACGTGTTTCCGCTTTAGATGTAGAACGAGCCTGTAGACGGCCAATCCTGCTCCACTGACGACGATGCCAATGACGAGCCCACAAAAGGCTCCAATCAATGCACCGCCGTACCAAGGAAGAAAGCTATCCGACGGCAGGACAGCGAACACTGCACCGCAGATCGTGCCTAGCACCAACGTGCACGCTGTAAACTTGGCCTGAAATCGGTTATCGCCTGATCGCGTGTTGATGCCGGTGACTATGTCCGTCACCGCGTTATACGTAGGCTTGCCAGGCGTGGCATCCTGATCGGCCGAATGATCGATGAAGGAATTGCCTGATGTTTTGTACGGGTTTGTCGTCACATCTATTTTCGTTCGTATTCGTGAAGAGAGCGTCAGTGGGGATAACGGTATGGTTGAGCGCAGCCGCGAGAATGGTTTACCAGTTCAGAACAGTTAGCTCGCAGCCTCCCTTGCAATCAGTGCCCCACATGATTCTTAGCTATTTGAATGGATCACCTTCAAACGGGTCTCCAATTGTTTCATCAGTAGGAACGGTGTCTCTCGTATCAAACAGTTTACTCCAGTGGCCTGACGCAAGTACGTGCTGCGCATCGGAGCCCCAGAGTGAAACAGCAAAGTCATTCGACAATGCATGGACCACAGCGGACACAAACGAGTTTTCAGCGATCGATGACTTTCGATCGCTCATTTCAGCGATGCGTGCTTTTGACCATCCGGCAACCGATGACGATGTCAACTGAACGAATTTGCGATCGTCAGTCGACGCAAGAACAATAGTTCTGTTGCCCTCACGTTTGATTGAGACCCCCGTTCGTTTTGCCATCGCGTCAACAGAGGAAGGACAGACGATCATTGCAACGTGAGGTCTATCGTTCCGGTTTGACACACCAAACGTGCATCGCAAGGTCCCACCATCAAAAGCGAACGTAACTGAACCCACAAAGGTCTGGTCTGCCGCAGTTGCGTCGTCGACTGCGACAACAGCCGGGGAAAAAGGATTGTCTGCTGACTCGCGTTCTTGCGCACTGAACGACACAATAGAAACTGAGCTGGCGATAATGAACAAAAGAAAACGCATTCAATGTGTCTTTATCAAAGTACGCTACCATCATGTGGTCGCCGCGAACGACCAACGACTTCAAAACTCAACTCGGCGACTCTGTTGCATTCGATGTTCATGCGCGCGTTGTCGAATCAGTCCGATCCAAGTCGATCCCCGCGTGAGGATATTCCTGAAACAATTCGAGATAAATTGGAACAGTTGACAGATTTGTCTTCGCCTCACGCCGTCCCACCTTGTTAGTGGACGAGTCAAGGCAATTGGTGCATAAGTTCAGCGGAACCACCACAAACAATTCACGTCCATGTATCTCGGGAGCCTGGTATCCACGTCGAGGCGTCAACGCGGTTGCAAGCGCAGCAACCCAGCCAAATAACCACACTGCGATCCCTTCATTGTTCGTCGGATCACGCGACCAGGCTTTTTCGCATTGAACCCTAAACCATGCGACCTGGTCCGTTTCTCTGCAGCAACTCGCACAAAGCGAGTCTGCTGGCAGTTCCAGATTCTTGATCATTCCATTTATTCGCTCCACCACCGACAAGCGATGTGCCGTCTGGCCTGCCGCCAAACGCAATTCCGAAAGGCGTGGGACCGATATCTCGTGACCGCAGGCACAGTCTATCGTACTTCCGGCTTGGGATGCGGGCACCTCGTGGGTCCTTCCGCACTGACACGAAATTTTGTAATCCAAATCAACACTCCCCACAAAAAATTTTCGGCGGAAACCACCACAAGAACTCCCTAGCCGCAACCAATGCTATCCAAGGCCACCGAGGTATGTGCTGCGCCTTAGATTTTGATTCTGGGTGAATGCTGTCTTGCGTTCGACCAATCAGATGCCCGTTATCGTCGTAGACGTATGCGTCGGGAAGATAGCGAGTGAAGTCAGGGGACATACCCAAACGTTTGCAGAATCTTCACGCGAGTTGAAGGCTTATCATCAAACTCCGCCCTCGTTTCATACAGCTACTCAGTCGCGAACATCGCACGATACTGATCTGCATCAGCCTCTGGCATAGTCGCCAGGAGCGGGCGCAATGTGTAGTTGCCGTGCATCTTTCCGTCACGGATGAACATCCAATCAGAAATTTCTGTTTTGCCAAGTGAGTACTGTTGACCAATCGTCACGTTTGAGACCATGCCGGGTTCATTGTTGATTGTGCCAGTGAACTCGTTATCAGCGAAAGTGACTTCCGTAAGCCAAAAATGTTCAGTCACGCCGTTGTCCTCAATCGGAGCCTTTACGGCATAGTTCTCCGAGCGTCCGGATTTCAGATCCGCGATGAAGGTATCGACTTCTGCAAGCGCCCGTTCAGTAGCGGCAGCCATTTCGGCTTCGTCGTAGCCACCTTCGACAAGCGTATCTGGTTTGGACGAACAACCGATCGAAAAAACAGTCATCGCGAGAAGCGACCAAAGAGCATATTTTTTCATTGTGTGAATCGAATGTAAGGAGATGTGATCTCAGTCGGATAACGCAATGCGTCAGCGGACAAACGCGAGACACGTTGATTCAAAAAACGCCGCAACCGCCAGGTCAGTTGCTCGCGATGTTTGTGAAGCTCATTCGCAGTCAATTTTTGGGGCGGCTCTTCGCTCTGCCTTTCATATACCTGGTCAACGACAACTCTCAAGACAACGTCACAAATACCACAATCGAATGACCTTTTAGTGATGTTCTTTCTCGCTCACTAGTCTCTGTTCAAACTGTATTGTTTAGAAAAACTGGCTGGCGAGGCTCCGTGTTTGTTGAGTTGGGGCCGGATTCTACCCTCCGCTTCACGCGATTACTAGCTAGCCTCGACGCCAATAAGAGCCATCCCTTTCACGCTGCCGCATGCTACCAGCATTTTCACCGCCCAGTTGGCAACCATGATGCTGTACGGGAACTCGGCAACACGAAAGAACCCGGCGTCAGACGGAATCGCAGTCGACTGGATCACATACTTCGAGACAGCAGTCAGTGCGCCGTCATTGCCTTCACGCACTATCGACCTTTTCAAGTCGAGACATTTGATATGCCGTGTGATGTTCAGGAGTGAGTAAGCCCCCAAGATGCAGCCGTCTCGGTGATCTACGCAGACAGGGATTGCCTGAAGACCAGCGGAATCAATCGACTGCGCGGCTTCAGCGAGAGTCTGTGAGATGAGTTCGGCACCGTAACACTGGTGTCCTCCAACGACATCACAGGGAATGCCCTTGGCAACGAATCTTGCGTTGCTAAATGGAGCGGGATCGACTGCTTCGCCGTGCATTAGCGGCAGTGAATCGTAACTGTCGTGCATATGCGACTCGATCACATGCATCTTGCTTGGGCGACAGCCAACAGCATCCCCAACCCGAAGACAGCCAGAGATCCCGGTTCCGGCACCGCACCGATAGCGGATGGACGAGTTTGAAGCCCACCGGGAGCACCAAGAAGTTGGTTGGAACCGTTGGGACCGAATCCAGCAAGCTCCAGTACTGCGCCACCTCCTTGTTCAAAGAAAACCAGTGATAGGTCATGCCATCCGGCTGCCAGACTAAGACTTCCCGTTCTTAGATCGACCGCGTGAAGTTGATCATCGAAGATCACTGAGGTCCCACCTATATCAAGTGACAAACCATCATCATTAAAAGTACGAAAAGTGTAGAGACCATCGTCGGGAGCAAATACTTGTCCGGATACGCGAACTACAAATCTCTCGTTTCGTTCCGAGAACGGACTGGCACCATCACTATTTGGAAACGGGGAGAAACCTGCGAAATCCCCCGCGCTTGCATCTCCAGGGTTATCTGCAAAGTCAATCACGCCAAACACACCAGAGATGGCTGGCGCATTACTGGTGATAATTGCGTTTGCCGTCACCAAATTTGGAACTGAAGTCGAAACTTCAAATTGCTCTACCAATAACCCGGAAAACGCCGGACTAGAAAACAGCACAACTGCCAGCGTAGCAATAGAAATACGATTCAGGTTCATAGAGCTAGACATCCTTACGGGTGGACCACAGGCACAAACACGGGGTAGGTTGGCGGAGTGTTAGAACGATGCAATACGCAATTTCTACCTGCTAACCAATATTTGTCTGAACGTCTCAGGTCACTACTTCGTCTTACTGAACAGCCATAACACTATTGCAACCTTAAGATCAGAGCCATAGTAGGCGCTGCTCACGCTAAGTTCTGTGAAAATGCTTCTACTTTCTCACTCTGTCGCAACCGATTGTTCACCGCGTTTATGGTCCCTCATCGAGCCAGAAGCGTCGAGTTTGGCCGGCTTCATTAGACTGCCAACAGATGCCAGCGTCGACATCAAGGCATGTGAGCCAACCACGCCCGTAAGCCCAAGTGTCAATGCAAATTGCATGTCCAACCGAAAGAGGAACGCCATCTCGTTGTGCAGTGTGCCCGCACACCATTGTCAGCCCGGATTCATGTGGCGTGGGATTGCCGAACGTTTCCCAATAAAGCATGACGTCCGGCTGTTCATCAATCGGAATATCAGCGCACGCATTCGCATGAACGAAGAAGTGAGTTTCCGTGCAGAAGTGCGATCGAAGAGATTCGGTCAGAAAATGCCAATGGTCATCGGGGATATCATCGAGACGATCTGCATCGTAAGAAGACAGAACAGCATCACCACCGCAAGCAAGCCATTCATCACGAAGGCCATCTGATTGGCGAGCTTCAAGCATCATTACTTCGTGGTTGCCTCGAAGCGGAATCAGACCTCCAGTTGCGTGGCGTTCGATCAGCCATTCAATGACTCGTCGTGAATCTGGACCGCGGTCAACGTAATCTCCAAGCGTGATGATTCGATCGTCAGATTCAAACGCTGCAAACGATGCCAACTCCTCGAGCGAACGGAAGCAGCCATGAATGTCGCCAATCGCAATCGTTCGCACCACGTTGCGGTCTCCAATGGTTTTTAAGCCGGAAAACAGATGCCGCTACCGAGCAGCGAGAATTGACTTTCCACTTCATGACCGGAACGCTTCACCGCTTCGGTTCACGGCTTGGTTATTTGGCGGTCTCCGTTGCAGTGTATACCACATCCGCTTCCTCTTCAGTCAGTTCGACGAGTCCAAAAGCGTCGAAAATTTCGTCAGGGAGCCTGTACATTGCAGTATCACCAATAGCCATGCATTTTCGGCAAAGATCTAGAATGTCAGTGCCGGGAGGAATTCGATAGCCGACGGGAGCCCAGGTGAACAAGCACCAGTATCCAGTCGCTACAGTAATCCAAAAGGAGTTTCCAGAGTCGGGCCAGATCTCGCGATCCTGAACGGAGACCGTCACCTGGTGTCGTCCGCTGATACCGCACTTGATTCCACTCTTTGCAAGTGCTTTGCGAATTTCGGTATAGGGTGTGGTGTCAAAGTCCATCAGCCAATCACCGCGCCCGTGAAATCGAATCTTCAATCAACGCACCACACCAACCGTGCTTCGATGCAATTCACGCACCATCGACACGTCAAGCGACTCTGCGTCTTCTAAAGACACCTGCGATGAACACGGACCCTACAAACATCAATGATGACGGTTCGGGAATGGCAGTCCCTTCAACAACTAGGCGTGTACCACTACGAAGAATCACGTCATTGTTATCCCATTCCAGATCACTTGACAATGGAAGATAGTACTGACTGAAATAATCTACGTCTGGAAAATCAATTCCATTTCTTGGCATCACAGGTGTGCTGTTCGTCCCAAACAGGCCTCGCCCACCCAGCAAGATTGCGTATTCGCCGGGGCCGAGTAACGCATCAACATCAACCCGAAGGTCGGAACTATCTCCATGCATCCCGTCTTGAACACCAATCACCCCCGACACTAAAGAATTTGCTTCGATGTCGAAACCATTCGTTGGCATCACGCCCGCTGAAATTTCGATAATCGATGCCCAAACACTGTCGACAGTAGCTGGACCGTTAGAGATCGATAGGTGACCTCCAATTGCGGTGATCCGGGTTGTCTCACTCAGCGAAAACCACGAACCGGTAACGGGAACTCGGGTGCCGCCACCATGAGGCGGACCGAGAGTTGCTGATTCGTAGACAATGTCTGCCCTCGCAACAAAAGGTGAAACGAAACAGGAAGCAATAGCGATGCACGCAACAAACAAAGCCCTGATTAAATAAAAGCGTGACAAAGCCCCACCTCGTTTTGGAAGATTAACGGAATTAGGTTTTTGCGATGAACGCCGGCGATCACACCGCCGCCAAGAAACTTGGATTTCGAAACCGGCGGCTCCCGTTCACCGCATTGTTATGCCTTATCTGTTGCCAGTTGAGTGACCAATTTAGCGAACTGTGCAAGATCGCCGCTTTGTCGATTAAGTTCAGTACGGAGTTCGAGATGCCATTGCTGATCGTTGGGGAACACCCAGCAATAAACAGGAATCCAGCCGGATGTTTGTACCAGTGTTGATTGTAAGTGATCGGGCAGATCAAGTGCGCCACGGGTTACCTGAATAGGTGATTTTCGCGGCAACTCAGTACGGGAATACCACATTGCGGACCAGTAATCATCAGACATCTGGTCACCCGGCACCAGCGGCGACTCCACAATTGTGATCACACAGCCGCCTTTTTTGCCCATTTGAATCTTGAGGGGCTCATTGGCCGCGTACAGGTTGGCGATGCGCCATGGTTGAGGTAAACCAGCAAAATCCCAGTTCGTGAGCGTGGTTAGATCTCACGCAACTTGCTTCGTTTTTGGTTTTGGTTTCGGCGGGATTGGTCGTTCGCGGAATGATTCAGCGAGGTCTTCAAGGTTGTAGAGTACCTCGCAATCGCAGCAGCCGCCGTGATCGGCAAGCCACGGCAGCACACCGTCTTTGTCGAGTTTTTCGACCTGCAGGAAACAGCGAGTGAGTTTAGTCGAGTGATCGCAGGACTTGAGATTTGCGTCGAGGTAATCTAGAAGCAAGTTCAACTGTTGTGGCGAAAGCGGCATCGAAGCGACAAGGTCAGTTCGCTCAGCGGCCTGCCATTTTTGAAGGCGTGCCTTTCGTTGTTTTTTGCTGAGCTTCGCCATGGTGCTGAATAAAGAGGCAAAACAGCGGACGATTTACCACTCCAAAATCTCCGACTCCGTCTCTTCGGTTGATGTCTTGGTTCTGTCGTTTCTTATTCAAAAGCGACGGGATCAGCCGCGATTGCCAATACGGGAATCGCCCCCTACTTTACTCGAATACAATTCTTTAAGCACTGCATCCAACAGATCTTCGTGCGTAATTTCGCGGTCCATGGTGAAACTCGCAATTCCTGTCGGCAAGTGACGCACACAAATATAGTCACCACTTGTGGACCTTCCAGTATCAAATACGACATCCTTCGGTCCGAACTGCAGCCCACGAAGGTCGGTAATCATGGACTCTCAAAGGCGTCCGATACTACCCTCTGTTACCGAATATTGAAAACGCTCGTTGCCGGTCGGCCTGTGTTTTACGCGAACGAATGCGCCCCGATCGCTGTACCCGATTTCAATTTCGAAGTCATCGCTGCGAATCATGTCAGTGTCGGTTCATCACGATTACGACAGAACGGTTATGATCATCGAGGCAGCGCTGATAATTCTCCTTCGGAAAACGCACTGTCGGAGACTTGGCCTGCAGCACTTTGTTATGCCTCAATTCACCCATTCGTCGAAGTAGTCAATGGCAAGCAATTCGCCAACCAAATCGTTAAATCGCTGCTTGCCGCCGAACGCGGTGACTAACGCCCCAATCGTGACGCAGGACGTATTCGGCGAGAAATCGGGGCGAGCGTCACCGATCCATTTATTGAGTATAGACTGACGGGTCACCACAAACCATTCACGGGACAATTCAATGTTTCCATCCCCAATTTCGACATTCAAACCTTCTTCCGGTGCGATGCCTCCAAACCGGCGGTCGAGGATCGCCATCATATTGCCAGCGATTCGTGTGCCCTTGTGACTGGTTCGGCAGTCGAGCAAGAACTCGTTATCGATTCGAGTCTTCGTAAGGCGTGTTGCACCAAGTTTTAGCTCAAGTGCGACGGCAATAGTCGGATGAATCCACAATACGACATCAACGCGGTTTGCACCGTCGAAGATGTACCCATGATGTCGTGCAAGCTTGCATTCGTGATATGCAAACGTTTTAACGGATTCAACATGGTCGAGGTCGGCGATAGCAGTGAGACCAAGGGCTTCAATCGTCGCCATACGTTGACGATCGGCCATTTCTGAAACGATTACTTCGGCGAGATGAGATAGCGAAACTGGCATAACAATCCGCTGGCAGAAAGGCGAGCACAACCGAGTAGCAGTGATTAACGAACCACTCTAAAGACGTCAACTCTGCACTTCGATTCATGCCTTGGTCCTGCGATAGTGCTACGGATGAATCGCGCTGAGGTCAGCATTTCCTCTAACGTCGACACGATAAGGGAAAGAAAATCGAGTTGCCGCTCCTTCTTTGCTGAAGACCCGGACATGTAACGAATAGTCCCCGGGGACAACGTCTCCAACAATAAGCCGAAACTCACCATTGCCCTGAATTCTTGTTGGCCAACCAACGGCGTCGTAGTCGGAAGGGTCCGTACTTGGATCATTGTAAGCTACGAGAATAGCGGGAACAGCGTCACCAACAACGCGTCCGCGGAGCACGAGGCCATTACGAGTCAAGGCAGAATCAAGCGATTCAAATTGGAAATTGGCAGGGTCGCTTGACCCTGAGTTCTCGCTAAATAAGGGATGGACCGAAAGCGGAAGCGCGGAAGCCGCTGACAAGAACGCACCTCTTGATTTACCGCGAAGCTCTTCACCGAAGTCATGGTTACCGCGTCCCATCAGAGTCCGTCCGATGCGGGCCGTCAAACTCGGACGCTCAGCATCATGACCAATACCGAACGCGTGACCAAGTTCATGAGCAGTGCCACCGATATACCCAGAATTGAAATCTCCGAGCGTAATCCCCGGCTTTGAGAATGGATCTGGACGATTGGACGACAGCAATGCAGCATCTAATCGAACATCATCATAGACCAGTGCGGAACCCTTGAATCCGTTACCTCCACCTGTGAATGGGCCGATCTCGATTGTTTCTCCCGGCTTGCGGTGCAGGAGCGCTTGAAAAATGACAACAACCTCTCGGTCGAAATCTAATCCGTTGTTGGCGAAGGTTTGTCGTACATTGCCGTTCCGATTGATCCAGCTAAAAAAGTACTCGGAAATGACCTTCTCGCCATCCTTGTTCAAGGCGTGAGCTTCGATCGGCTCAAGGTCGTAAGTTGCACTGCCGTGGGATAGTTTACGCATGAGGCGTCGGTTGCGATTGCATACTTCGTTTCAATCCCAACCAGAATGATCAGCCAAAAAAACTGTTAGCGTCGTTCGGCAGTCCGTTGCAATGGCCGCGTTGGAATATTAAATCGTCGGCAATCGATAGGTCAAAAAAACGCATCAATCCACAATAGCTGCATCAATTGATACGCGAATGACACTTGCACGCAGGGAACACTGATCACCGCCAACCAGCACTAAGCAATTAGTGTGTATTAGTGACGATTAGTGTTTCCAAATTTGTAGTCCCCAACCGCCAGCGATGAACGGTTTGACAACCAGTTGCCATCGTTCAAGCTCTGTCGCCAGCAATCGATATTCAACTGCGGAACGACCGGCATCACCGAGTCGGGAGTACAGATTGTCTACTTCATTAACCGCGCATATCCGACCTCGGCAGACCCCACAATTACCCACTCGTTTCGTTTACCGCTGGACCAGCAACTGAGGAGTCGGGCCATTCGCGAGACGCATCAATCTCGCACAGTACATCACGCACACGGTCGGCATCTACAAGCCCCGTGACAGCCAGCGGTTGCGTAGTGCCACGTCCAAGCACACGAAAGCAAAGTGATTTAAGGCCATGTCGCCGCAATAGCGGACCCTCCACCGTGCTGTACGACGACACTTCGCGAAAATGAAACCGTTGATCAACGAGAACAAAGCCGCCTGAGACAAGCCGCAGGTATGGTCCCTCCACCATTAGACGTCGGTTCGCGGCCTTCAACCGAGCCGATGGTCGGAAATATACAAAGTAGAGGATTGCCCCAAAGATGACGCACGCAACGAGACCACCGATGGTGTAAATACTAAACCAACCAAGCCGGAACCAAACGTCCGAATCACGGTACGGTGCCATTCCAGCATTGTAGAATGCCAATGCAAAGAGCATGGCAAAAGGAAACGCTATCCCAAAGCATCCGAACCTTGCCTGCGTCAGCAGGTGATGCAAGAGGCGTTCGCGTTCGATCTCGAATTCAATTTCGAGCGGGAAACGGTCTTTAAACGTCAACAGCGTGCTCGATGGTGGGCGATTGGACATTTATCTCAGCCGCGTAACGGCACGCGTCACCCGGCACGGGTGATGGATTCTCAACTTCAAAACCACCGACTCGCGTACTCCGGTGCACGATGGTTATCTGCCATTTTCCGTGTGTATTGATTCGGCCGCGCTGATAACAACTTCGTTATCTGGGCATTCGTCAAGTATAGCGGTTGCAATCGACGACAGAGCAACAAGATGGCGTGCCATTAAATTGCCGTCTTTGCGACAGGCATTTACGCAAGCAACAAACAGATCGCCTGGATAAAAATCACCGGCGGTAAGTGGTTTGCAGTTAAGCCGCTCTACAGCTATCGGGAGCAACACGTTCGGGCAAATCTGTTGTCCAATCGTCACACGCAAATCTTCGGTTGTAAAATCCTCCAATGGTTTGCGGCGCAACCGATGGCATTTCGCGATCAAGCCTGATTGCGTTTCAGTCTCCGGCCAAGCGGGAGGATCAAGATCGTCGAGCGTGGTCATGATTCACTCGGGTAACGGTTGCGATGAACGAGCCGCCGAGATCCAATATCGCTTTGCATAGCTATCCGTGACACTTGTCATTCGCCGCTCACCATAGTCGGTGCTCCTGAGCCCGCCAAAAACCTGCAAACCTCACCTGAGTACTCCGCAATAAATGCCTGCTTGTTTTGCAATGGCTCCAAGCTTTGCGGCGGCGGCTGGTCCATGAACGAGAAATGTCCAGCGCCTTTGGTAATGCGAACATCGATCGTTTGCCGGTGACACATGGCATGAGCCAACCATTCAGCTTGTGCAGGAGGAGTAATGCTATCTTCGGTACCCACCCATGCCAGAATTGGAACCGTTACCGCATCGAGCGCACCAGGAACCTGGAAAAAGCGGATGGGTGGCGCCAATAAAGCGAGCCGGTTTAACCGGCTATCTGGAGTAACGTTGACGAGCAAGCCAGGCCCTAACCACATTTGCCCTCCGGCCAGAGCAATAAGTGTCGTTGCGCCGATTGAGTGCCCAACACCAACCGCTGTTTCATCGGGGTGAACGAAAGCCTCGAGCGAAAGAGTTAAACGCCTTGCCCGTAGAATCAAGTCTGTTTCGCTGGGTCTCGGAGAGGTAAGCCGTTCGAAGTGTGGTGCGACAACGGTGAAACCCGACTTAGCAAGCCGCTCCAAGAGCGAGGAGTGACGTTCCGGATGGCCACCCGCACCTACTGCGAAAAGCGCCACCGGGGAAACACTTGCGGCTTCATAAACCGAGACTTCGAATGACTCGGCTCCATCATGCAATCTTCTCGTCTGCATCAAGAACTTTCTCCTCGCGTTAATCCATGCCGATACGGATAGCGACCGCGGTACCCAAGGTGCTGCTAAAAACCATGATTTCAAATAAAGGGTGATCGGCGGCTTTGGTTCACCGCTTGGATATCCGATCTTCTGCGTTCATATCTCGATCGATTCGCTACTATCTGTTCCGCGTTCGACCATCTTCAGAGCAACAGGACACCAGTATGATTCAATCCAATCGTCTCCGATCGGCGCAATTCGATCAACAGTCCAACCGGCGTCACGCATCGAAAACATCATTGAGTCAGCGGCATTGGCGTTTGTTGAATGTATTAGTGCAGGACATTTTGCCAGTCGTGTAATCAGGAATGCAGAAACATCGCGGCCATCACCGGGATCAGGATCGTCCGGTGAGTCGGTGAATAAGTCATGATCGAGACAGATCAGGTCAGGCGTGTCATTCAGTGACCAATATTCAGTTTCAAAGTCAGGTGCAGTTCTTGCGATCTTGAGGACTGCGTTTGGGTGTTGGCGGGCAACGACGGCTCTGAATCGACGGATGCGATCATGATCATCTTCGAGCATCAGAAGCGGCTTCATCGTGGTACCAGCTGTGATACTACATGATCGGGTAGCCGCAGATATCACGCGGGTCGGGCGAAAGACGTGCAAGCGAACCACGCGACTCCCGTCCTCAAGTGCACGGCATTGTTCGCGTGGTACACACGACCACGGTCCTCAGTACAACGCGATCGACAAGTCTACCCGATCCGAATATTCAAGGGGAACCAGCAGAGATAGTTCGGCTGACGCATAAGGCCTTTGATCAGCTATCTCGCAGCAGAAATCAAACCGTGATATCAAGTGCAATGAACATGCAACTGCTGTCCCATGAATTCGCATGGGAGTTGCCCAAGCTACACCATCAAACCGGGAATTATATTGCGATCAATAGGAAAACGCTGTCGCGCTAAATCTAGTGGGCCGCAATCAGCAACAACTATCAAACCGCATTTTAAATTGCAGTGATCAGCGTTGATGTTGATTCGGGTATGGGTAGTCGAGTGTTGAAGTCAGGTATGGACTGGATTGTACTCGACATATCGCTTCGGTGACATCGAATCCAGCACCAATCGCATCCTGAATCGTTACAACTTCACGAAACGGCCCATCTTGCGTCTCCGCGATTCCGGTCGACATGAATTCGGCAAGAAAATATGCAGTGCGAGCGGCGAGATATTCCTTTTGCGATTCGACGAGCAGAATTGATGGGGCTTCTGATACTGGGAAGATGTCAACGGTTTCTGAATCGTCTTGCCGATTTCGAATGAAGAGTTGAGTCCAAGTACGGCTGGCTGGGTTGCAAGAATTTCCGTCGGTATCGACGTTGTACAAGTCGTGCCACAAGTACGTGACTACGAGCCGGAAGTCTGGCCGCTCGCTTTCAGCGTTGACGAAAAACTGTTTCATTCATTCTTAGCCAGATAACGACAACGATCACCGAGCCGCCGGAGTGATCCAACCATTAAAACCACGCGTTTTCGGCGGCATCGTATTGTTGTCCCACCATTAATCAGTGTAAACGGCTAAGACTTTTTTCTCTTGCCAGTACGATTCTAATGTCATCTTGGGTTTGACGCAGCATCGGATTGTCAGTGGGCTGAGCCTGACGCTGATTGGATGAGAACACTCGCCGTCGTAAGTACCGATATCCACGACAGAGTCGCCACAAAGCTCGAGATCGTGCCGATTTAGGTAGTCCATAATTGCCGGTACCTGCAGATCAACGCCAGTTGTCGCAACAGCGTGTGGATTGCGAAGGATCTTGGCCAAGGTAATGAGCTCTTCAAGGTCGTCAGGATTGTTGGAAAAGTGCTCGGCGTAGCTCTGGTAGTAGATCGTGTCGATCGCGTCATCCTGTAATGTGAATTCGCCATTTAGAACGTACCCGATCGCCCAATCACCATATTTGCGATTCCATTCTTCCTGTTTGGCGGTGCGACGTTTAATGCTACCGGCGCGACCGATCTTTCGCTCGACGACTGTCCAAGGCATGTGCAAATCGATAGGGATGTGGGGAACTGCCGCCCCATGGACACCGCTGCGGCTAGAAGGTTCGCTTTTGGGAAAACATCGGACATAATCGAGGCCCCGCGAGAGCCTCACCATTGCCAAACCGCTCGGCTCGCTTCCTTCGGTGGATGTCATGGTTATGTCTTGTTTTCCACTGGAGTGAGTCGCCAATCGCCAATCTTCTTTGGAAGCTTCTTTAGCACCTTGTCCTCGAATGCGGACGACATCACCAAATGCATCACCTGCGTGCCACGAGGAGCCTTGATCTTCGGTAGTTTCAAGTTTGCGTAATGGGTCGATGGGATGTGATCATTGTCAACGAGAAAAATGGTCGTATCAAGGAACGACTTGTCTCGCAGCAAATCCCAATCACAGCTAGCGTATCTGCCTCGGTCGTCGTCATATTGCACCCACTTGAGTCCCAATGGCTTGGTGGAGCGTTTTATTGCTGCAAATGAAACATCATCTGGAACGACATATGAATAGATTGAATAGAATGAGTAATACGGACGTAGCGTCGCAAGGAATTCGGGAATGGAGTCAGAAACCTTGGCGATAGCTCCTTTCGTCTCAACATACGGATCGCTGTCTGGATCGTCATGTATCCATATGAAGTACCAAACACCATCTTGGTACGGGCCGGCCTCAAAGATCAAGATGAAAGAATCTTCGTCCACGCGTGCGATTGGGATGGACCAGCGTGGGAGATCGTTTCGATGCCCGAGCAATCCGTGGTCAATCAAGTTGTCGTAGGGATATCGGTCTGACCGCGACCGAACCGCGTAGAAAAAGTCGATGGTGGAAATAGTCTCCATCCCTGAAAACGGATACCGAAAGGCATTGTCAACCGGAGTGCCGCCGTTATGGATCAGTAGAAAGTCCTGGTATTCCTCAGGTAGCCAAACGGGAAGTAACGCAAGTTTCTCGCGAGTCAGCTTTGGACCTCGTCCGCGAAACGCGATCTTCTCAATGTCGATGGAATTTAATTTCCGCTTTGCCATCAATCAGACTTCCTGGATATAACGTCTAAAATCACCCGGTCGCGACGAGAGACTCACCATTGTCAATACGCCCGACTTCGCGACTCGGGTACATTTTTTTGTTATGCATCTTTTTGCTGCAGCCGTTTAGCTTCATGGTCAAACCAAGCGACAAATTCTCGTGCCGCACGACAAAAACCATCTCGCGAACAACTCGCCGCCAAAAAATCGTCAGGGAGACGCCGAGGCGAATCCAATTGGACGTACGGGCGATGTAGTACCATCACAGTTTCTGGGGCTGGTGCCACAATTACGGAGCTGTATCCGTCAAACTGCTCGCCCCAGTTTGTGAGGAAATCAAATGGGCTAAATCGGCGAGAATCACGCTGAATCTCATCCATCGTTCGGTCATCGTCGCCGTAGATCGCGTGACGAACCGTGTCATGGATTTCTTCAGGAGTCATGCCATTAAAGACGGTGTCCCAAAGCCGATCAACACGTTTGGCGTGCCAGTCGAAATTTCCGTACGCAGGATACAAAGCACAGTATTGGTCGCTGAAATCACCCAGCGTAGTTCCGCCAACGTGTACGCACATCCGCCCCCACACGGCTGATGGAACTTTCAAGGCAGGTTCGACCATCACTTCGATCGCGAAGTCAGTTGAGTCACCGATCAGCATGTCTTGTCGCGTATCTTTTCTCTTAAGGCATAACGGTAACGATCACGTAGTCACCGCGAACGACCAACCACTTCAAAAACCTCATTTCGGCGACACGTCGTGCATCGGATTGCTACACGCTTTGTTCTTTTGCAGCGCGGAGCTTTCGCCGCTTATCACGCAAGTATTCGCGACGTTGCTCCGATGTCGGCACGAGCCACCAGTATACCAGCAGGACAGTGACCAGAACCGCTATGGGAATGCCGACAAAGACCGCAATCATCGCAGTTGTACCACCAATCCAATACAACACACCGACGAAAAAATAGAACGCAATATTGGCGAACCAGAGAATGCCGTGTATCGCGATTTGCATCAGGAATCCTGGTTCATCCTCGGATTTGTCAGCTTGGGGATCTGAGTTTGGCGATTCGTATGGGTTCAATATCTGTAGACACCAAAGTCAGGCATCGGATTAACGAAGTGAGGTCATGTCGGGTAACGTCCAGGATCACCCGGTCCGAGGAGTTGAGCAACCACTGCCCAGGATACACTCAAAGACTCGGGTGTATCCGTTGGTTATCCGCCATCTGGTATCTCGGGCAGCGGTTCGCAATAAGTGGTGTTGCGAATCAAGTCAGCGAACTCACGAACAGCGTCACGAACACCTTGTGTCGCGTCGACAAGGTCGTCGTCGGTCAGGTATCCATCGTAATGCGCGCGGTACACGGAAGCACCTGGGTCGGACTGCGTGTAGCGTCGCCATAGTTCTCGAGAGATTCCATCGTGGAACTCGTGAATTTGGTCGTTGACATCGTGTGGCGACAAATCACCCGCATCCATGGCGCAGATGGCATCGGCAAGCTTGTGAATCTCGGCACTAAGCTCGCGTTTCCAAGCGATTGCACCAAGTTTCCGTCGGCATTTGCGATCGGCTTTGGAGTTGTCGTTGGCCATGAGTGAAGGTTGGAATGTAATGGAATATGGAATTCAGCGGATAACGGTAGCCGTCACCAAGGTCTAGCGATGAACTGACCACTTCAATGGAACACGCTCACCGACCTTCGCGTGCAAGGCATGGTTCGACGCGATCTGAACCACCACGTGGCCTATGCCAAGGTGACGGCACAGCTCGATTGCCATGGTACCCAGCACAGTGGCATGACTCAATTCGACGTGCTTTTGCGAGGCTCTCCAAACAAAAGTTGTGCAATTGCCGTTGCAAAAATCGATCCGCAAAGCCAGACAATCAATAATAACAAAAGATCAGCGCCGGGGAGAAAGTAGCCCGTCAGAGCGATGCTTCCAAAAGCAACGATGAAATACGTAGCGTCGTATCGATTCGACGTCTTAGCAGGGGCACGGCCGCTTTGTCGTTCGACCAACCACTGCACAACCCCAATGCTACGTGAGATGCCGAAGATAAGAATGAGCGTGATGGCTATCGTGAGTTGAGAGTAACCCGCAAAAAAGAGAAAACACGCGATGGCGATCAATGAAACGACAGATATCATTTTTCCAGCCGCCAAACCGCCATGGTCACCGAGTCGGCGCGAGTGAGGTGAAACTAAAACGCGAAAGTCGTCAACTCGCCGAATTCGGTGGACCAACTGGTTCGCCGCTTTCTTACATCTAACTAGACCGTGACGAACGAGCTTCTTCGCTCCCCTCGTACACGGCCAGTTCTTCATTCAACCTTGCGATTAGCTTGCGGATCCCAGCCTTGGTGAACCCTTTTTCGCCGACCGGGTGTGCTCGCTGGAGCGCCTCCAGACGAGATTGAAGATCGCGCAGCTCAGCCTGTGCGTGTTCGTATTCTGTATTCGTTGTAATCAAAGTTCGACCTCCACAACGCCTTTGCGTCTGCCATCAGTCTCACGAGTTCGACTGAAGAATTCTAGCCAAAAATCCCAGTCACGGCGATCTTCTGCGGCAAAAATCTCTTCTGGGTGTCGGGTCAAAAGCATTGCTTCCAACTCCAGAGCCTCGACACTTCCGTTGGCAACGAGATTCGCAAAATCTTCAGGAAGCCAAACAACAGCATCTACATCATCCGGATTTGGCTTGGCCGTTACGAAACTGCCTCCGACGAATAAGCGGCGAGCCGCAATACAGCGTGAAAGGTCGATCCATCGTCGCAACCGTAGGGCGAGCCGCTTTCGCTGAGGTGTTTGCGAACCGAACCGAAAGGTCACCTCGCCCTCGCTAGCGATATGTAGCCCCTCAGGCAAATATCCATCGGCGCGCAATTGAGGAATCATTGCTGCGTTTTAACCTATTCCATGCAGCGAACGGTAGCGATCACGTGGTCGCCGCAAACGACTAACCACTTCAATAATCTCAACTCGGCGACTCACGTGCGTCGCCGGGTTCGCCGCCCATTGAAATAGCGGAGACATATTGTAGCAAAGGACATCCGGAATCAGTTTCGGCGGCCAAGTGCGCATCGATTTCTTCTTTTAGCATCACGGGACGACCTAAATGTTCGTCGAGGACGGTCACGCAATCCTCGAAATTGACGCCATCGCAAAATACGTCATCGACAAAATCATTGTCCGGAAAACAACGAAATTCTTTGGTGCGAAAGGCCGTTGCGATCGCGGTTAAGGCCTCAATATGAATCGTCCGTAACGGCTGAATACCAACGAACCCGCGCCAGCGTCCGCCGGTGCGAACGCGTACAGTCGAGGGATTGACGCAAACGAAAAGTGGGCCGGGACCGGTGTATCGATGGTAGTGCTTAGTCTCTGGAGGCGGAAATGGACGTTCGGCTACCCATCGTTCATTGTCAGGCGAGTCATTGAGGATTCCATCCGTCCAATACTCCGCAAGTTTCTGTGCGATGCTCAATGTTGAAGAAAGCATGCGCATCGTCACATCGCGGTCCAGCCAATTAATCTCGTGACGGAAAAGAATGTTGATGCGAGTTCCCACGTCACATAAATCTCTGTCGGCGAACCTCACGCATCACTGGGTACGCGCGAAAGATTTTCAACTTCAAAACCGCCGACTCGCGTACTCCGATACACGCGATTGTTACCCAATTCTAGAGTCGGTGCGGGTGTTATGTTGTCATTCGTCAGCTGGCAGCGGTTCGCAAGCATATTCCCCTGAATCAGCGAAGTCGTCCCAGCACCAATGAAAGTCAGTGCAACCAGCCGAGTTCAAGATTTCATGGGTGACAATTGCTATCTCGTAGATCTGTTTGGGTGTGGCAAGCACCGCGGAACCGAAGAATCGGCGAATCACACCGGGGAATTGCGAGGGTGCAACCGATAGTTTCCATCGCCGTGGTATCGCGTAATGACAATTTCGATGTGTGCGTTCTCGTGGACGATCGGGATCAGGAATCCGGCATCGTGCCAATCGTCGAGTTCGTCAATCGTCCAACCGATTGAAGACAAGCCATCGGCGATGGACCGAGCAAACGATTCGCCACGTACGCAGTCACCGACTGAGGCGGGCTCGTCTCCGCGAAAAGTGGCGTTTTGTGATCGAGCCATTCGCTCAGCAGAACTTCATTCGGGTAACAGTAGCCATAACCGAGTTACGGCGAGTGAGTTGAAACTAATACCCACACCAAGCCACCTCCGTAACTTAGGTTCATCGCTTCCTTTGATCAGAGTTGGATGCGGGCGATGGATAATCTACTGGAGTCAATACCGACCGATCCACTTACGCGGTGACGTTCGAATGCAGACTGTTGTATTCTGGTGAAGGATTACGGTCCAATCAACAGCGAACACATTCCCATTGTGATCGTTTACAGACTCCAGGTGGCACAACTGTGCATCTATTGGTAGGCGTCCGGTGTCCAAGATCCGCCGCCAAACACCATTCAACTTGCAGGTCTGCATCTCAAATTCGACTGCGATCCGGAGTTCATTCACGGAGATTGGGTTGTAATCAGGTGAATCTCTCTGCGCCCGATTGTTGAAATCGTCGACCACAAGAGCCAACGGGACGCTAGAGCTCAACCACATGAGGTGGCGGGCGCCCCAAAAAACAATCGCAAATGATGCTATGGCGATAAGAAGGGTTCGTAATCCATATCGTAAACGTTTGAGGTTTCTCAAATTATTCGTATCGATGAACGTCCAGGATCACCGGGTCGGCGATGATCGCATTGGTTTCCAAATTGCCTCGACCGCCGACTCCGTGCACATCCGTTGGTTATATGCCCCAGTCGTCGGGTAATCGTCGACGTTCCTTTTGTGGGTTGTGCGGGGCAACAAATACGGTTCGGTGCCGTTCGTAGCTACGACCGTTGTCCATCACTGCAATCGCTGTGAATTCTACCATATGTCCATCGCTACGATAATCACCTTGCCATCCCTTGACGGTTTCGGAATGCATTTTGATTCTTAGATCTGCGGATCGAATGGAGGCGGCGTCGACGCCAGATTTTGCAAGTTGTTCCTCGAATCGGCGAGTTGCCAGCCGTTGTGCGACGGCCACTGGCGCATCTGTATCTGATGGCGTGGCGAGCAAATCGATGTGATACTCCGATGTGTCAAACGGCAGTTGTCCGTACAACCAATAGCCACGAAGGTCTGAATAGCGGCTTGTGTAGGTTCCGATAAAACCTTCGAGTACGCTCTTCATGATTCGACGAGAAGGCAATAGGGGCACCTAACGGTAAAGATCACGTGGTCGCCGCGGACGACTTACCACTTCAAAAACCTCAACTCGGCGACTCACATGCATCGTCGGGTTCGCGAGGTACAAACGACCACGGTCTGCAGGACATCGCTTGTGATAAGTCTACTCGATCGGAATCCCAAGGGGAATCAGCGTTCATCTTGCGGCCGGCACCCTACGCGTTGGATCTGCTGTTTCGCTACAGAAATCAAATCATTACTTCGAAAGCGATAAACAGGAAACTGCCGTCACTTAAATTCAAATAGACGCTATTCAAGCGACACGATCAAACCGTGAATTCGATTGCGGCGATCAGCTAACAGTTGCCACGTGAAATCAGATGGACCGAATCCAAACGCTTGGAACTGCAATGGGCGGTGACCATGTTGATAAGAGATGAGTCATCAAGCAGCACAACCACCCGCGCGAACGTCACGCGTCACCCGGTACGCGCGATAGATTCTTAGCTTCAAAACCGCCCGACTCGCTTACTCGGGTGCACGCGATTGTTACCCGCTATCCGTGCGACCGAAACGTCGCTATGTGTCAGCAAGAAGCAAGCCGCCGCAACGCTATTGCGGGCCGGTATACGCAGATCAGCACTTCGGTGGCGATGCCGCATCAATCCGTGATGACCGTATTGCGCGGACGATGATCGTCGCGAACGCCGAAATCAACGTTAACACGAACATTATGTAGCCTAAAGCGAATACTCCAGACCCCGCGTACATTGTCGGGTACGCCCACACCTGAACGGCTGTCGAATTCGCTGCATTGGCCCCCACCCACAGTATCGGTCCGCCAATCGTCAGAAGCAGTAACGAACTAAATGCAAAGACAATCGTCGGTGAATTCGGTTTGAAGTCAGTATTCATTGGAGACTCCGTTGTGAAGAGCGACATGATTGTAACGCGACAAGTGGTTGGTTGCGATTCATTTCAGTCGGGTAACGACGGCGGTAACGGGGCCACCGCTGAGATACGATGATTTCAAAACCCGCGTCACCGGCGGCTCCCGTTCACGGCGTTGTTCTGCGTAATCGTCAGTCAGCGTCGCGGTCCACGTGCTGGCACGCTTGATTCCATACGACACAGTTCGCGTCGGCAGCGAGCCGACAAAACTCCGGCTCCAAGGCCAAAATTCGGCTACCGTCGTTACGTCCAAACATCGTGCAGAATTCAATGATGTTTCTCGACTCACGACTTGCCAACTGAACAGCACGAGATTTTAGCCAAGCGGAAGCAAGATCGATCGCCTCACTTTCATCCTGGGTTTCCCCTAGGAAAATGTTTATACGGTAGTTCTCGCCAACCATCCCGACCGTAGAGTCCATTGATGCGTCGTTTCCTTCCGAAAGTTCATGGATACGAGCATCTGGACCGATGGCTTCAAAGAGAACTTCGAGGTGCGCCAGATCCCTGTTTTTATTCACAACCCAGTTTCCCGATGCAGGATCCGATTTTGTACGAACGCGAGAACGGCAGCTGTCACTGGACCGCCGGAGAACGTTTTTCATTGGCGAACCGCAAGATCGGCGGCTCCGTGCGCACGGCATTGTTACGCCACGTTTCGACCACGACGCAACCCTGAAACAAGTATACCAGCCATGAGGGTCAATGACACGATTCCACTCAGGATGGTCATGTGCATTCCTTGACCGCGCAACCCGGTGAGTAACCTGAAAGTGAGTGGCAGCAGCAACGTTAAAAAACAAGCGAAGACCTGTCGCTTTCTTGCTGATCTGTCAATCGGCCACCTTCGCGACCGTAGGCGATACACCAATCCGCCAACGGGCATGCTAAAAAGTACAAGAAGGTATCCTATCGGATTCGGATTGTCCTTCACTGCAAGCGATCTTGGAACGATAAGTGGCACCGCAAGTATGGCTGCCGCGATTCCGGCGAGAGCGAAATACATTAACGGCCCCCTGTGCTTCTTCGCGATTTGAACGGTGGGCAGTCCTGAGCCCAGGTCTTTGGGTGGTGTGTACGGGTTAGCTTCTTGCTCCATGATCGCTTCGAGCATCAGTTCGCGTCGTGGCGTAACGTCACGCGTCACCGGGTACGCCCGAAAGACTTCCAACTTCAAAACCGGCCGACTCGCATACTCCGGTGCTCGCGATTGTTACCCGCCATCTCAGTTGCTTGTCGGCGTTTCGATACCGTCGAATTGTACTGGATTGCCGCATCCCTTACATCGATAACCGCGTGGCCCACCCCACACGCGAAACGTCGCGCACCGGTCACATCGAATGTCGGGCAGGAATTGTGATCGACACTGCGAACACTTGCGGATGTACCGCGTTCCGCGTCCGTTTTTCGCGAGCTTGGTAGTACAGACAGGACAGCGGCCAGACCGCTTGCGTTTAGCGTGTTTGGATGGTCGGTGCGGCAATAGTCCAGCATCGTCATCCATGACGACATCAGCGGACCGGCGAATGTGACGTGCTGAAAGACGCTTGGTGTACGCCGTCGGGCGTTCACCGTGCTCCTGCTTCTTATGCTTGTTGGTGATCAGATTCGCCATGCGGCTGGACACGCCATCTGGATTCGGAAATTCAGTCAGGTAACGTTTGTGATGACCGGGCCACGGCGAACGATCATCCATTTGAAAAAACTGGACTCCACGGCTCCGTGTGAATCGCGTGGTTATCGGCTATCGTGTGATTGTGATGTACGTTCAGAACATGACGCAATCCATTTCCGAGCATTTCCAACCTCGGACTTTATGCTGTCGTTGAAGTGGTAACGGGTTTCGTAGTGGTCAATCCACTTGTCGATTACCGCAAGCTGCATTGGTGTCATGAGGCGCCAGAAGTGCAGGTATTCATCGCTTCTGAAAAAATCGACGCCCTGAAAGAGGCCAATCAGAGAGTCAATGACTACATCAGCTTCCTTCGAGTTGATGACCTCCGCAGTGATGTATGCGGGAAGATAGTAGTGCAATCCGACGGGCGTTAGAAACGTGAACCCATCAGAGCAGTGTCGGCAGTCAGTTGGCGTCAAAGTTGGCCAGGGCTTGCCGCCAAGGATTTCATACAAATGTTCCACCATGGATGCGTCGATGATTGCATCGGACGGTGTCGGCACAGGGTGTACGGGAAAATGCGATAAGATATCAGCGACGATCGGATGCGACTCGTTAGAAACGTCTCTCATCCGTATCGCGTCCTGCCATTCGATATAATCTTCAATGTCACGAATTGACAGGTCCTTGCCGCGTTCAGTTGGGTCATAGTCGTGACAGCGTACCGCGTAGTCGATCACACGTCGAACGAGCCGGTTCGTCACGATCAAAGGCGTGGCGTCCTTCTCGTGAAAACCGAACTCGCACCCAATTGAAGGGCCTATGTTGTTGGCGGGCCAAACGAGCGTGTTAAGCCGACCGTAGCTGCCTCGCACGATCCAGCGGTGCTCAACGTCGCCAACGACGATTCGGTGCGTGCCTTTGGTGGTGCGTGCCATCAATCGAGTTGTAAAAAGATCGGTGAGGCTTCAGTCCGATAACGGTGAACATAACCGAGACGAGGCAAACGACGAACCACTTCAAATTAAGCGACTCTGCATCTTCGGTTCATGCCATGATTCCCCGCTCTACTTGTCGCAAATTGAATCACGGTCCTCGGTAGGTTCCGCCAGCCATCGCCACGGCCATCGTCCCCCAATATAGCCACCACAACAATACCTGGGAAATGCGAAGGCTTCTTTCATGTGCGAACACAATTCTTTTTGCAATTTCCAGTGCGGGAACAGCGACCAATACAAAGATTGAAAAGATCAAGTTGAGCGGATGGATCCAGGGTCCCAATTCCGTAGCAAGAGCCATCATTGGTAGAAACACAAACGCGCTCGAGAGCACCGCAAGGTGATCGCCCGTTGCCACCGTCGCGAGCAAGATGGGCGGAACAAAGTGGTATCGAAACCGAAGCCAATTTTGGATACGTAGGTCATTGCCATCACGCATCGCAGCAGAATCTGCGGCCGGTCTCCGGTAAGGATTCGGAGCGTTATTCAATGCAGCTATTTCAGTCGGGTAACATTGCCCGTCACCGAGACGGGAGTGAAAAGTCAACCATTCCAAAACCAGCCGCAATCCCTGCTCCGGTGCACGAGATGGTTCCCGCATTTCAGCCGATCACCAGAACCCCGTTCGTTGAAACATCAGGTCAGCGTCAGCGTCGAAATAGTACGTCGCGCCACCGCCATCACCCTCGGATGGACTATAGTAAACGATAGCATTCGCGGGACACGTCCAGTTTAGGCCGTCAAATGTATGGTTGAATATCTCAGGTGACAACGTTTGCCCCTCGTCCATGAAACCACCACGCTCGACGGCGGAATGCTCACCGTGTTGCATCCACAATCCGTCGAGGTATGGCTTAAATTCGCTGGCGGATATTTCATAGCGTGCTCTGTAGCCATTGGCGTGCTTGTGCATCTCGATGTTTGATGCGGCATTGGGCAAGTAGCGCTGAGATCGAAAGTCGGGGATTGAATCAAATGAGTCGTAATGAAAGCGCCCAAAGCGGATGGAGTCCGCGACCAACATGACACCGGTGCACGAGGGTATGAAAAGAACGATCGCCGCCATAGACGAAGTCATCAGTGTCCTGATGCGAGTCCATTTCCGTGGCGTTCGCGTGGCAGTCAAAAGTACGACCGCAAGCAGAAAAGCGAAGCTCGTAATTTGAAACGGTAGAACAATAGGCCAAAGCATGAAGCGTATTCAATACTGCCGTCCAGTCGGATAACATTATGCATCAGCGGGACGGCGCGAATGATGCTAATTTCAAAGCCGACCCGATCGCCGGCTCCGTCGTATGCGATGGTTCTGCCATTCGTTGGGCAAACCGTAACGATGGTATTAAATCATGCCTCTTCACCGCATGCGTTCCCCCATCGATGCGTCGACGGTCCGTACTCCGAGGCAATATCGAGAGCGGATTCTGCGCGCCCGATAAGATGATCTGGAAATGTCACCTGTGCGTGAACGGTCGGCATAGATGTCTCTCTTGAAATTGAGAGTCTGATCGATTTAGTTCCTTCCAACGGATATTCGAATCGCCACTCTCTTTCTTTGTCGGTCCCATTATTGCGGTTAGCATCGGCGGACGAGCCCCAGTCGTCAAATTTGTATTGTGCAAAATTTGCAATAATCTGGCACAGCGGAAGCAAATTATTTTCCGGGATGTAGGAGGCGCGGTCTTAAATCTGGGAACTCCAGTTAGCCGGTGGAAACGCTGTCGGTGGCAAAACGTCCGAGGTAACCTGGCAGTCGACGAACCGGTCACCACTTGAAACTGACGTGATCGGCGATTCACGCTTTCCGTTTTGTTCGGCTGAGCGGAGTTTTCCTTCGTTTCTGAGCTAGCAACGCCATTCCCATCGCAAGGAGCACACCGCCCGAAGGTTCAGGAATTGCTGTCACAGCAAATGAGACGTTATCAATTACCGCATCGACAGCATGCCCATTTCCGATGATGTCGGTGAATCCAACTGTGATATTGCCGGGGGTAGAAATTGAATAAGACTGAGAAAAAGTCTCGTAACCATCGCCAATTCCGGAGATCGTGTCGGAGTCGTTGATCGCGCCGGAGAGAGACCATGAGAAGATCGCAAGTTCACTCGAAAAATTCTCTCTGGTGTATTCAAAGCTAAAGGTATAGATGCCTGAAGTTGGAACGCTGAATGATTGCGAGAGCGTACCCCCATTTGAGGCGTCAATGCCTGAGGGGCCGAGGCTCACAGCAAAAGAGCCAGTGGAGGGTGGAACCACTGGATTTCCAGTAAATGCGCGCGGCATAATCGTGTTTGGAGTCATTGCATCCCAACTGTCAGGAATTTGATTGTTGACACTTGACTCGAAACCTCCATTAACAATCAGCTCACCTTTGGCTGAAGAGCTGATCACAATTAGGAAGATGCAGAGAAGTAGTCCACGTAGCAGGTGAAGCCTTTTCATCATTACCTCGTTGGTAGAACCATAGTTGCAGAACGCTTCGAATCACGTGGTCGCCGCGAGCGATCCTCCACTTCAAAAAAGCCACGGCTCGGCAACTCGTCGTGCATCCGATTGCTATCCAATCCTTGAATCCATTAGTTCATTGTACCACGTGAGATGTTGGGCAGCGTCATTGCCGAATCCCGCCGACATCAACAAGTCGCGCCAATCAGACTGAGCCATGCATATCCCTACGGCTAGATTCAGTGGAGATGCAATCGTCAATTTCAGAATCGCGAAACGAATACGCTCCATGTCTTCTGGAGTTGAGTTGTCGCAAAACGGAATATTCCCGCTTACAGACCGATACAGCATATCGGAGATGATGACTCCGTCGCTTTTTGAAAACAGCGTTGATATTAGGCAGTGAGTTCGCTCCGAGAGTGGGATGCCGCCCAATCGATCTTCCGGTCGATTACCGGAGTCAATGACGTTGCCCCGATGGTCAACCAAGAATCGCAGGTCACATTGCGGGCAAACGCCCCAACACTGCACTGAGCTAAACTCGGCTGCGCAGCCCGGGCATCTTCGTAACCATCTATCTCTTCGCTCAACTATTTCGGGACCTCTTTCGGATAACGGTACGGATCACGCAGCGGCGGCGATAGACTCAAACTTAGTACCAGCACAACTCCGCCGCTCGCCGTGCATCTGATTGTTATGCGAGAGAACTCAGTATCCCAGAAATCGTGCTACGACATCCTGAGTTTCTTGGGTAAACCCTTCCATCTCCGTGTCGGAGATAAGATTCATGGATCGCAGGTAAGCGATTTGCTGAATCATCCTTGACCGACTTAGGTCATCAAATCCATTTGCAACTTGATCATTGTATTCATGCACCTTTTCATAGACTTGCAAGAACCGGGCATGGTGCGACAGCGTTTTTTCGGAAATGGTTGCCGAAATCGCATCCAATGCCCGCTCGCATAGTCGTTCAAGCGCACCGTCACGTACAACTCTGAATCGTTTCCAGTCGGATTGATTTACTGATCTATTCATTTCAGGGAAACTTCCGTGAACGACTTAACAAAAAGCAAGCAGACGCAATCTGCGGATTTCAGTGGTGATTTGTGCATGTTCGGCAAGCACGCATAACGGCAGTGATCAGCGGGGACGGACGAACAACTTGCAAGCCGCTGAGAAAAAACGGAGCACTCGTCCTCCGTTGCATCACATGGTTACCCGTCGGGTTCAGAGTGTTTTGCACGATGAGCAATGAACGACCTCACCATTTCGTTGGGTTCTGCGCCGACCCAGACTGTCCGAAACTTGCCGCCATCAATTCGCGTCACTGGCGAGTCTAACGTGCCAGGAACAGGATCAAACGACCAATCTACCTTGATCATCGATTGAAGTTTATCAAGGTACTCTAATTTCGATATAGAATTTCCATCGCTATCCGAGCGAGAAAAGAGCATCGGTTGCTCTTCGCCTATCACAGTGGAGAGGTCGTCCCAGCCTGATGGCCACTTGCCGTCGTTTTGGTCCATGTAGGTCGTCAACAGCGTGCCCGTGTCCCATGCCGCGTAAGCCTCGGGTATCTCTCGGATCGTTCGCATGAGCGAAAGGGCAAACCAGACGACTGCAAACGCAACTGAAAGCGCTGCAATCCGAACGAGTCTACGCTTCGTGATAGCGTTCACGTAAAAAGTCCAATCGGGTAACGGCAGAGTTCACCGGGCCGCGGCGAACAACATTGACTCCAAGTCCCGCGCGGCCTGCGGCTCCGTGTGCAACCCTTGGTTATCCCGCGTCTCGACCGTAAATGACGAGTTCACAGGATGACGCGAACACAAATGCGCACCCGGATGGAGAGAACCCAGCCATCCGATATTCACATGCACCATCGTCGCAAATTTTCCATGAGTTTCCACTATCATCGTATGGAGCAGCATATTTGGATGAAAGAAATATCACGTGTCGCGGCCAAGGTAGCTGGGCAATAGTAATTGACCATCCATCGCGTGTGATTCGGAGCAAGCCGCCGCCATGCAATCCCGCTAAGGGTACGGGAACACCATTTGCACGGCCGATCCCAGGTGCAGTCATTCCAGTTTCGTCAGGATTGTCGAAAAACTCTTCTGAATCACGTGCGAGTTTCTCGCCGGAAATCGTATCGAATAAACCGCGTCCCTGACTGGAAACGACCAGCAAGTCATCCGTGTTGGGCACAAACCCAATGTCGGTTAGGCCACCGACCAAAGAGCCGCCAATCACAGACCAAGGCGAGGGGGCGTCCGACATCGGCATTTGTTCAAGTCGATCAGGCAGTTTCCGTTGGTGTGCTTCAGACATGCAAAGTAATTGAGCGGAATAACGATAACGGTTCGCATCAGCGGGGACGGGCGAATGACTTGCAAGCAGACGAGAAAACGGACCACCCGTCCTCCGTTGCATCACATGGTTATCGATTTTTACGACCTGCGTGGAACGTCGTCAGGCATTCGCAGGGCAACCGAGCGCTCCGCGATTGCGTCAAGCATATGTGACCATATCGGGTGATCGTCAGCAACATTGCCAGAAACAACGAAGCGGTCAAATTTGGAAAGTGAGACGACGTATTCCGCGTACGCAGTCGCTAAAACCTCGTGACGCATGGAATTAACGGAGAGTTTGGGGAAACCGAGCACCCGATCGAATGTTTCGCGGGGCGACGCGGAACACCGACACGGTGCGGTCAGCCAGTCTAGGTTCGCGGAGACGATCCACCAACCGTCGAATTGAAAGACTCGAACGTCGGTAGCCCCAAGAACGATTGCATCGCCAGCGATCTCGTGTGCGATGATTGCCGGATTCGGGAATCCGTTTTGCGTGTACATCTCAGGGTGACTGCGGATGTGATCCAATGCGTCAATTACATGCAGGTCAGCGGCCGTGAATTTCATTGCGGTCAAGTTGCGTTTTAAGGGCGCGAAGGGGTGATGCGCGAACGGCCACCAATCACCCGGCGGCGACGAGAGATTGTCCATATGAAAACGCCCGACTTCGCCGCTCGGGTGCATTGGATTGTTACGCCATCGGTTGCGGTGAAAATTTCTCCCACAGGTCATCGCCTCGCAGCCAAACATCAAAATAGGCAGCGAGTGACGGACAGAACGTGAAGAAGGCATCGTCCCATGGTTCATCGTCTTCGTGCGCGTTCGGCTCAAACAACACTATGGTTCCGGTCGTCGTTGTGCAGTCAACGCAGTGGTACATGGCACAGCCGAGATGTCCGATCGGCAGCAAGTGTTTCGGCCACTTCCAGAATTCGTCTTTCGGATCCGGTTCGCAGTATGCTTTCCATAGGCCAATCGCGTCCAGTTTATCTTCGTTCTTGGGACCACCAATGAGACCGAGGAAACCGTAGGAATCGCCAAAGCCCCCGTTCTGAATTTGGGAATAGATACGGAATAAGAGCGGCGGCAAACGATGTCCGAGTGTCGATTCCACCTCTGAGAACGCGCCAGGGTCGAGTGGAGACGTGTCACCTTTGAACAGCGGCTCGTTCGGTTTGAGGTTTCCTGTATCAGCGCGACGTTTCAATTCCGCGAAAACATCGTTTTCAGTGAGCATGTCGATTCATTGGAGTAACGGCAACCTTCACCGAGCTGCCAGAAAAACACTCTCCATTAGCAAACCGCGTGACCGGCGGCTTCGTGTGCACGGCATTGTTATTCCGGTTTTGGCACCAGAGTTTCGGCCACCACTGTCAAGCAGTAGTTTTTTGTATTGCATTGTACGTGTATTCGGGCAGGCTGTCACAGCATCCCAGAATTCGTCGGGAGGACGATAGTGATGCGCAGCTACGTAATGAACAAGCAGTTCCGGGAACACGAAGATTAATGAGCCATTTGGGACGAACAAATTCGCGTGGCCGTATGGCGGATCGAATTGGCAAAGTTCGCAATCGTGAACGCCGCCAAAAACCATCGGTTGCCTTGGGGCAACCAGCAGCACATTCATTTTGGCAAAGCAGTTTGGATCAGTTGCTCCGGTTGGAAACGCCTTGTCCCCTGTGAGCCAGCCAACAGCACGAAGGGCGTGAACGTGCTCATCGCCCGAAATTCGATAAATCAGCCGAAATGAATAAACAAACAACTCACGGATGTCTTCGCGACCAAGTTCCGGCACAACGGAACCAGATCTGGGATGTGCGATCAGTTGCATGGGCCGCTCAAGGACTCGCTCGTAAACTGACTCCGCATATGCAACTGATTGATTAGCAATGCAGTCAAAGATGCCTAGCGCCTCAGCCGAGGTCTTTTCGGTCTATCGAATTACCATCAACCGCGACTTCCCCGTTCACGTTTATGTTGGAGCAGTCGTCTCCGCATTTCGACTGTGTCGATGAGTCGCCCTGCCTCCTCATCCGCGAGCCCAGCTTCGACTTGTTGGCGCACGTAGAGGTGGTATTGAACATCCTCTAGTGACGCATCAGCTGGAAGCGATCGAGCAATTTCAGTCAAAGTGTCACGCACTGGCAATGGAAAGTTGGTCACGGCCGACTCCTCATTAATGAATCCATCTTAGCCCGTTCCGTGCATTCGAGTAATCGTTTTAAACTCCCTGGCAGAACGGCACGCATCAGCAGGAACGGGCGAAAGACTTGCAAGCAAACGATAAAACAGACCACCCGTTCTCCGTTGCATGCGATGGTTACCCGCGATTTTGGGCCAACGCGGGGCTCTCAGATTTCAGTTTCAAATCTGCTGCTCTGATACGATCCAGAGGCTTGGGTCAGGCGTGACTGAAAGCACATCTCGCATGTACGCGGCAACCAATTCAGCCAGCCTCGGCAGTGATTCCGACGCACCGTGAGAAATCGTGACGTAGGAGCCAGGCTCAGCGGCAACGAGTTCGACGAGAGGTGTGCCAGGCAGTGTTGCGAGGACAGTGGTTGGATCGTCTGTCGACGGGAACGCAAAGTTGACGGTTTCCCAAGTAATCTGAACCCATCGGTCTTCCGAGTCGGACGACTCCAGCGTGACGCACCAATCACCGAAGCCCGCAACGGTTTGCGATATCGCGCGTTCGATATGTTTTTCGATCCAGCTAGACATACATTTCAGTCGAATAACGCCCCGCATCACCGAGTCGGGAAAGTTGATTGTCCATTCGTGAAACCGCGCAAGCCCGACATCGGTGTATGCGATGGTTACCCGCTATTTGGCCTAGCGTACCGTATGGATGAATACCGTATGGATGAAATCGTTGCGTAATCCGCCGAGCCGGGATTCAGAATGATATCCGAACCTTGGTCGATAAGCGACACAATGGCGGCACCAGCAACATCGTATTTCGGGATGGCCACAACTTGGTCCGAATCTATGGTAAGCCGACGTTGATACCGTCGAAAATAGCGTTGGTGTGTGAAAACGACGACGTGCAGGTCATCACCGACATGGATCGAATAAGGGTTGACGGGGCCGTCGCTGTCCATAGTGTCAGCATCGTGTGCGATTTGTGCTGCAAGCGTACTGGACGGAATGCAATCGGCGGTGTCGCCATAGAACCGAGGTTCACCGATAACCGTCACATGCCGATTTTCGAGTGAGCGACGGGCAGAGCCTACATCGGCATCCGCGATTGCGACAAACAATGGATCGCGACCCAGCAAAATTCGTCGTAACCAGTGCAGCATGATTCAGCCGGGTAACGGTCATGGCCACACGGCGGCGACAAACGATCTTCCACTTCAAAAAATGCGACTTCGCTGCTCGTCGTGCACGGCAGTGTTACCCACCCTCATCTGTTTCAGTGGTGGCGGTGCGTATGAAGTCATCAAGTGCCGCGTACTCAGAATCATTGAGTTCGCTGACCAAAACCGGTAATTCATCACTTGGATCGACCGACAATTCGCTCCTTGCAAGTCCCACGAAGTCGTCAGCGGATTTGCACTCGAAAAACGACAGTGCATCGCGAGCAAACTCGAGTGCATATCCGTTCTGCCCAACGGCATCATCAATTGTGTCCTGTTCCCGCCAGTGCGTTAGGATCGAAATTGCAAGATCATGCTTTAGGAACTGTGAACAATTACGGTCGTTCCAAATCGCTGGGTTCAAACTGAGCAACTGAAGATTCGCTCTACCGTATTCGATCTTGCGCAGAACCGAGCGTGAATCATCAATTGTCGTGCGAAGGCTATTGATTTGGCGTTTGTAAACAATATGGTTCGTGAGTAAGCCCAAAACTAACGCAACAACCAGTACGAGAGTTAAACACTGCGCAAGACTGAATCGCATGTTCAAGGCAAAAGTTGAATTCGCGGCTAGTTAGTCAGGGTAACGTCAGTGATCACCGAGCCGCCGGAGTGATCGTTGCTTCAAAATACGCGCTGTCGGCGGCTTCGCGTGCATCACATCGTTATCCGCATCCGTAATGTGCCTAGAGACGAGAAGGACTCAGGGCCAAGCGGAATCCGAGATTGCTGCTCCGCCAAGCGGGGTTGATACCGCTCCGAGTTGCACAACGGCAGTACTTGGCATTGAGAATCCATCCACCACCTCGATTAACGCGGGAAGAACCTTTGGTTGCGCCCATCGGATCTATTCCTGGCGAGACCTTGTAGTAATCGTCGTCGTGCAAGTCTGAACACCATTCCCACACATTGCCATGCATGTCGAAAAAGCCCCAGTTGTTCGGCCTCTTTGCTCCCACCGCATGAGCGTACAGTTCAGAAACCCCTGAAGCGTTATCCTTAAACCAAGCATGCTTGGCCAACTCCGAGGTGTCGTCGCCGAAATTGAATTTCGTTTCCGTCCCAGCACGGCACGCATATTCCCACTCTGCTTCAGTGGGTAGTCGATAAGCCCACCCCTTGGGTAGACGGCCTGCCGCTTGCTCTTGCGCAGTTAACGTCTTACAGAATAGCACTGCATCCGCCCAGTCAATGTAGGTCGCCGGGTAGTTGGCTCCGGACCGGTACCAGGTGTACTTTTCGCTTGCTTTATGGTCATGTTCCCCCCAGGGCTTCGTGCCCATCACATGTTCCCACGCGCCCTGCGTAAGCTCCGTTTCCGCAAGCCAAAAGCCGCGAGTCAGCTTGACGTCGACCTGCGGTTTCTCGTTGTCAAATAGTATGCTCCGCTTGTCGCTCTCCGGCCTCCCCATTTTAAACCTCCCGGGTGGACACCAGCGCATCTTGATCTGCTGCTCAGTAAAGGTCCGTTGCTCACCTGGCCGATTCCCGTTCAGCGAGTCATTTGTTTTCCCGCCCTCCGCATACGATTGTGGGGCGAGAAGGCTAACGATGAAACTCACCGTGGTTCCCCAGTAAAGCAAATTAGGACTCTCTATTCGCATGGCACTTCACACACCAAAAAATCACTCCTTCGGATAACGGTACAAATCACCGAGTCGCCGCGGACGACGTGACCTCAAAACAAATCCGACGCGGCGACTTCGGTGCATTTGATTGTTATCCCGCAATCTCGTGCGTCCAAGCCTCGTCCAGTTTTGGTGGAGCTGATGAGATAACATCAACACATGTGCTGCACGACAGAAAGCAGTAGTGTACCAAGTTGCCAGCCGCATGAAGTTCACACGATTGACGGTGAAATAGTTTAAGCAATTCTGAGTCTTCAACCGTCCAAAAAACATGCGGAAAATTCATGTCGGGCTGCGCTGGCTGAAGCGGAGCGATTCGGTCACCTTCATCCGAAACGAAATGCGCCAATGGTGATTCAAATCGAACAACAAGGACACCTATTGTTTCATCGTGTGGTCGGATCCAGAATCGAAATCCCTCGCAGTCGTCATGAATCGCGTCAATTTCGACTCTGCAAGATGACCATTTCTCGACCGGAAGCCATCGGCGATACAAACCATGCCACATATATCAGGCTAATCCTTGGGTTCATCGAAAGCGGGATAACGTTACCGATCACCCGGTCGCCGCGAGAGATCTGACATTTTAAAATCATGCGACTCGGCGACTCGGGTGCATCGGATGGTTATCCACTCTCAGTAGAACAGTGTTGCGCCACCAGTGACTCCAATTCGACAACCGCTTGAAATGCAAGAACAGCCAGTGCCGAGAGGACCGCTGACAGCACTGAGTATCCCCCACCGTACGTCACCGTAGTCATCTGGAGAACATCCCGTTCAATAATCTCGCCATGGTTGTAGCTGAAGCCGATTAGCATCGGCAGGAAGAACAACAGTGAACTGATGCGTCCCCAGATCCTGTTCCCGATCGGTACGCGAGCCCCGCAGGAGAGAAGTCGACGAACCAGGGTCCAAATCCGCCTCAAGCAAATAACGGCTACGAAACCGCCAATGATTGCGCCGACGCCGCGAAGATCGATCGCCGACATTTGCAGTCCCACCTCGCGGTCCCATGTCGTTTCATGCCGCCAATTGGTAACGCAGATTAGCGCCGCGTAACCTTGGGCAATGATTGCAACCTTAACTTCAGCAGCGGAGTTCATTTCAGTCGGATAACGGTAGGGTTCAGCGGGGCCGCGCGAGCGACTCACCACTCAAAAACGTCAACTCGCGGCCTCCGTTGCAACCCATGGTTCCCCGCTTTTTGCGCGACGAACGATGGTGCAGAGCGCAAGAAACACGCCGAGGCATGCGGCAGCCGCAGCATAGCCCGCTGGTGGATAGTATAGAACAGCTTCGGAAGGATCGCGGCCGTATTGAGCGATCTGCCCATTCCAAAGTGACCACGTAATTAACCAAGCCATCAGGGCAATTACGAACAAAAGAGCGACGCTCAGCCCTCGTTTCCCGACGAAAGCAACCGCAATCGCACCGCCGGTCGATGCCGCAATCATTGTGCACAGCGGTAGCGAGATAAGAAATGCTTGTTGGCCGTAAGAGATCATTGGGTCGTTGTTCGCCGGCTGATGTTCCAGCATTATCGCGAGAGCGATGTATCCCGCGAAGCCAGCGAGGCCGAACAGGATCGGAAAGACGATGAACATCACCGATCGGATTGCCAGGCGCAGAGGTGATGGAGCTGTTGGCATGTCGCTCTCAACAGCGACGTCCGTAACCGGGTGATAGGGATCGACGTCAGGCACTAATCTTCGTCGGGGAACGGCGGACATCACGGGGCACGGAGAGTTGACTATCCATTGCGAAAAACGCCGCAAGCCGTGCTCCCGTGCATGTCATTGTTCTGTGTCTTCTTTCTTGCTCTCTACAACTTTTCGCCGCATGTCCATCAGCAAACTCTCAATTTTGGCATGCGTGCTTTCCGACTGGCTCACTATCAATAGGTGAGTGTCATCGACGGTGATCCCAACACAATCCGACGATGGCCCCGTTCCGGCTGACCATGTGTCCGGTGCCACAGACGTGTGGATGAGTTGGATCAAACTGTCATAGTCAGCAAACGCGGAACGGTGAAACTGCGCATTGTTGCCAGGAGTTTGCGGTTGAATAGGCTCGACGGAAACCAAGTCAGTTACAGCGTACACCGCAGGACGCCAGTAGTCATCAGCTCGTTCATTGGTGGTCAGAACGATCGATTCCCAACGGATTGCGAAGGTTGCGTCATACTTGTTCATCACCGCGAGAAGTGCGGATCGAAGCGAAATCCCATCTGCACGAAAGGTAACTCGAACGTCCTCTAATCCGATGTCCTCGAATGCATCGTCTTGGACGATAACGTTCACCTTAAATTGCTGCGTGATTGCGGCGGCAACATCATCAAGAGTTGCGGATGACAAGTCGAATTTGCATGGGCGGTTGAGTGTTGCCAACAACTCGTCGGCAGTGGTGAAAATCTTCGCATCCTGTGCCGCGCAAACTGAAACGGACAGCATTGCGATTAGTAAAGCGAAGTGTTTCATGCCTGCGGATAAAGTAGAAGATCGAATTGAATTTCTCCACACACAGAACGTTACCGATCAGCGGGGACGGGCGAACGATTTGCAAGCAGACGAGAATACTGGCCACCCGTCCTCCGTTGCATCACATGGTTACGCATTTCCTACGTTGGCAATCGGCTCGACGTCTAATCTATACATCGTCGCATGCATTTTGGTTACGAAGTAATCCACGGAGTCACCAAGTATTGCAATCACTTGTTTGCGTTGGGCGTCTGGCATGCGAAAGCCAAACGTCACGGACGTTAAATCGCCTGGGAACTCTATCGCGTTTCCGCCTTCGCGGGAAATCATCCGCCATTCCTGCTCGTAACTCCAATAATCAGCCTTGGTCGTCAACGCCTTTCCAACATGTTGTGGGTCCGTCAATTGTTCAGGCGTGAAGGTTGGTAGGGCAGCACTATAGATCACTGGGTAGGATTTGTCATACTCGCCCAGCTCATTGGTGTCCGTTCGCGTGAACCCGAGGCACAGCCCTTTGTGTTCGTCAGCGTAGTGAGACCACATGAGCACAACACTTGGATCCTCGCCTAATGCGAGAACCCCGTATTGCTTCATGGACTGCTTGGCAGCGGCCATCGACTCTCTGTCAATGGGCAATCCATTGATGCGGTCTGATGTTAAGGCAAACTCAAACTCGAACGGATCATTCAATTTTTCAGCAGTCGGAAAATAGAGCTGTTTCTTGCGTAAGATATCAAGCGTGCGCTCGCTAAACTTGCGATACTTGTAAAGGTGCTGGACTCCGTACGCCATGCATTTGGGGCACCGCAACGTGCGTCGCGGGAATTCGTTGTCGCATGCGATGGAGCGGCATGTCATCGTTGGTTCAGGCATGCGCCAGCACTAGTTCAGTTGCGTAACGGTAACGATCACCCGGCCGCGGCGGACGATCAACCACTTCAAAAACCACGACTCCGCGGCTCGGCGTGCATCGCATGGTTCGCCGTGATACACGTGTGGCCGGTGGATTGTCGATAAATCTCGGTCGCGAACCGAAGTCCAATGTATCCGAATACACAAGCGGTTAGCAAATGAACGAAAACCAGACGCGACCTCGCGGCGTGAGTCGTGAACGCCTTCGTTTCCGTGCTCGACATGTTCTTGTAGTCCATTGTTGAAAATTCGCTGTGCAGGCCCTTCTGCACGAGTTTGGTATGCGGGAGCAAACCACCGTCGAATGAATACTCGTTGTTGCTGATGAATAGAGTGAACGCCAAATAGATGGTCGCCGGAACCAAAAACCCAACAGCACCGGCTCGGATCTTGAAACGGCCGACGATCAAGGCAATCAGTTGCGAAACACTGAACGCGGCGCATAGCGTCGCCCCGAGCCAAGCAGCCCAAAAGTCTGCGGTTAAGCCAGCCAACAAAACGGCAGCGGCACATGTAAGTATGAACAAATCCTTCAGCTTGAAATTCATCGTTTGCTTGAAAGGGTTCCGTTGTTGTCAGTCGGCGAACGTTTGGGGTAACCGGGACCGAAAGAAAAAGTTTGTGTACAAGAACGACGTGTTTGAGGTCTCCGGTTCACCCCGTGGTTATGTCGCGGAGTTTGTATCGGAGTTGAGTGGGAATCTATAGTTCGCGTTCGCCGTAACCAACATGATAGAGCCAGTTGATTGAATCGAGACGCTTTGCGACATGCCAGCGGGTGTGCGATTGGCCAACGCAATCGCCCATTTTCAAATCAACCCACGAGACACTATCGTAGGTTGTCGAAAGCTGAAGACAAAGGTGGAAAGGGATGGTTGTCATGTCCGATAGGCATTGCGCTAAGCCAATTAGTTCGATTTCACGGTGTCCGGTTTTCTGAAAACGCGACGGCAATAAATCGTCCAAACCTTCGTATCGCCATTCGCTGTGCACTTCACGTAATATGATCGGCATGAAGAACTGAAGCGCCGAGAAGAAGAAGTTCCCCTGTGGTGGGACATGAATGGAGTCTCCAACCGCATGATTGCGAACGAGTGGGGCGAGGCTCTTGCACAGGATTTGTTCGGGCCTGGAAATATCCGTCAACATCTCACCGTAAGCAAAGTCGGGAGGTAACCATCAGTTGAGCGACATAACGGTAGAATTCACGGGGGACGGGCGAAAGACATGCAAGCAGACAAACAAACACGACTCCCGTCCTCGCGTGCATGTCATGGTTCTGCCTCTGATCTCTACGGCGGAATTGTGAATTGCGACGCTAGCAAGAAGGTTAGCAGCGTGGAAGTCTCGACGCAAATGCGACGTGAAAATCGAACGCCCCCGTACGCACCGGACAAATATGATGTCACGAGAATCAGAGAAAGCCCAAGAAGGCACAAACGATCGAGGTGTGCGAGCGTTAGTGGTCCGAATGAAGGTGTGTGCCAAATCACCGGAAAGCCACCTGGAAGCATCACCAGCAACCAAAATATATGCCAGACATGGTGAAAAATGAGATACAAGGTGACCGTTGCGCGAAGCGTCGAACCATCATCAGGCGTTGCGAATCGCCATTTCTCGCACCAAGTCGAATCTGGCATCTGGCTTCGGTTTGTTACAAAGATCGAAGTAATAGCAAGCGTGAAGTAATGAGCGGCAATGCAGGCGAGAGCGATCAATACGCCTATCGCACCGCACCAGATCAAGAACGCAGAGACGGTGACAAATCCGAGCAGGGAAAGCAGGCCGAACGAGAACGGCTTCTCAACTCGGAGGGGGATTCTCATGTTGGTTGCGTAATACCTTCATTGGCAGAACGGCAGACATCACGCGGGACGGGCGAAAGACGTGCAAGCAGGCGGAAAAACGAAACTCCCGTCCTCGCGTGCATGTCATTGTTCCCCGCGTTCCGGTTGAAGCGGTGACGACCACAAGTAACGATCCGATCGAATGTTGCCACCACGAATTCCAATCATCGTATCACGAATAGTGTCCGCGGTGGCATTCTCCACATCAAGATAGAAGTGAGATGATCCAATGCAGCAGTCACCAATGTAGTCAACGGTAAAACACACGCGATCCGAGATCACATCGAACGCAAATTTCGCAGCGTCATGTGCAGCAGCAAGCAGACGTTCATGTTCAGAATTGCCTTCGTAGCTATAGCCAGAAAAATGCGTGTGATGCTTGGTTCCGAGTTCGAGCGTGAGTTCATCGCCATTGTCGTCAATGCTCAATTTACCGACGGAATCATGCAGAGCGGAAAACGTAAGCATTGGATTCGATGCTTCGGATTTCTCCCAGCGATCAGCATCACCGCCGAGTTCCGCAAAGCGTCGAAGAAACGCTTCAAGTGCTGGCGTCATGTTCATAAAGTCGGGGAACGGTACGGATCACGCGGTCGCCGCGAGCAATCCTCCACTTCAAAAACCACGATTCGGCGACTCGTCGTGCATCCGATGGTTCGTCGATCATGTCGTGTGGGGATTATCTAACAATGCCAGTCCACGTTCAATTCTAACCAATTTGATAGACGAAATTTTTCAAACCGAGGTGAGAACGCAATTCATCTAGCTATCACTTTTGAAAATCACGGGCAGCCTCCAGGACATTCTCATCATCACTGCGACTGCCGATTGCCACAAATCTCCGAACTAAATCATCGTCGAGTTGGCCAGCCAGTTCCAACAAACGGCGGTATTGCCAGTCGTCGGATAAATCCAAACAGCCAGCGACCGTCTGTTCAATCGATTGCAAAACCCACTCCCGCGGCATTGCCATCACGGCTTGGCGCCCAGCTACGATTCGATGAACGTTCTGCGGTTGGCATGCCGACTGAATCGCCGAACGGAGATCATCAATTGCTGGCGGTCTCTGATGCATAGTGCTTTTTCGACGAACGGCGGACATAACCGAGTGACGGCGGACGACTTACCACTTCAAAAACCCCGACTCCGTCACTTCGGTTCATGTCATTGTTCGCGAGGTACACACGACCACAGTCTGCACTACATCGCTGCCGACAAGTTTACTCGATTCGAATCGCCAAGGGGAACGAGCATTAATATTTCGGCCAGCGCATAGGGCGTTTGAACCGCTATCTCGGAGCAGAAAACAAACCGTGATATCTGAAGCGATCATGAGGAAACTGTGGTTCCGTGAAATCCAGTGGGCCACGCACAGCAACAACGATCAAACCGTGACGTCAAATGCGATTGATTGGAAACTGATGTCTCAAGAAATCAATTGGCCCGAATTCACGAGCAACTATCAAACCACAAACTCAGTTGCGGCGATCGGCTAAGGGTTGCCAGGTGAGATCAGATGGGCCAGATTCATACGCTTCAAATTGCAGAGGGCGATGACCAAGCTGGAGAGAGATGAGTCATTCAGTGGTTCATCTACCCGCGCGAACGGCGGACATAACCGAGTGACGGCGGACGACACACCACTTCAGAAACCCCGACTCCGTCACTTCGGTTCATGTCATGGTTCGCGTGGTACACACGACCACAGTCTGCATCACATCGCTGCTGACAAGTCTACCCGTTCGGAATCGCGAAGGGGAACGAGCATAGATATTTCAGCCGGCAGGTAGGACGTTTGACCAGCAATCTCCAAGCAGGGATCAAACCGTGACATCGAATGCGATAAACAGGAAACTGACGTTTCGCGAAATCCAATGGACCTAGTTCACGAGCAACTTTCAAACCGCAGACTCAGTTGCAACGATCAGCTATCAGTTGCCACCTGAAATCAGATGGGCCGAATCCAAACGCTTGGAACTGCAATGGGCGGTGACCATGTTGATAAGAGATGAGTCATCAAGCAGCACAACCACCCGCGCGAACGACAGCGGTAACGGGGCCGCCGCCAAGAAGCTATGATTTCAAATTCCGCCTCACCGACGGCTCCCGTTCACCGCATGGTTATTTGGCGCGTCGCGCGAGAAATTCGAACACGCTCAATCACCAGCTTCGGGAGTAAAGTATTCGGTGAGTTCATTCCGCGAACGGAGTTCGACCGGGAGGTTTCGCATTTGCTTGAATGACGCCCCCAGTGATCTAGCGGTTGACCGCGCGACATCGTGTGATGACCACACATAGATTCCGGCGTCAGCGTCCTTTACACGGTTGCAAACACCAACAATGACCCAGCCCCGGTTGTCGATGTCAAACTCATGGAATCCGACCATCCGCAAGGTAATTGGTTGCCTACTGCCAGACTGTAGAGTTTGAAGCAACGGCAACAAGTGGGCGGTGTCAGTGCCATCGCAGTAAGTGATCTCAGTGTGATCGCCGAATAGTTGCACGGCAATCATGTGATTGTCATGCCCCGTCTTTTCGTCGAATTCATTCAGCAGCGTAATGCGCTGCTCGCCAAACGAGCGAACGGGCGACATCGTGCAGCAGCACATTAGTGCCACAGCATACATAATGAGACGCATGGAATCCTCCGTGAAATTCAAGGAAGTGCTTTGCCAAATAACGGCGGACATAACCGAGTGACGGCGGATGACACACCACTTCAGAAACCCCGACTCCGTCACTTCGGTTCATGTCATGGTTCGCGTGGTACACACGACCACAGTCGGCACTACATCGCTGGTAACAAATCTACCTGATCGGAATCGTGAAGGGGAACGAGCATAGATATTTCGGCCGGCGGAAAGGGCATTTGATCCACTATCTCGAAGCAGATTCTAACCGTCACATCAGAAGCGATCATGAGGAAACTGTGGTTCCGTGAAATCCAGTGGGCCACGCACAGCAACAACGATCAAACCTTCACGTCAAATGCGATTGATTGGAAACTGATGTCTCAAGAAATCAATTGGGCCGAATTCACGAGCAACTATCAAACTACAAACTCAGTTGCGGCGATCAGCTAATGGTTGTCAGGTGAGGTCAGATGGGCCAGATTCATACGCTTCAAATTGCAGAGGGCGATGACCAAGCTGGAGACAGATGGGATATCAGACAGTTCACCTACCCGCGCGAACGGTCACGAATCACATGGCGACGGCGAGCGACCTGAACACAGGATCAAATCTGGCTCCGTCGCTCATGTGCATTCGCTGGTTCTGTGGTGTTTGCGCCATGCGAGCCACCATCGTACTGAAAATTTACGAGGCAGGCGTAAGATGTGAAGTAGACAAAAAAGTAAACAACGGTCGCCGCTGCAGATACTAACGTGGTGGAAACTATGGAACTGGTAAGCGTCCAGATCGAGTAACACACGACGGCAATAAGTGCCAGTGCATGGCAAGCGCCGATGAACGTGTAGATGGGACGTTTCTCCGCTGTGACCATTCGCGACCATGACACACAAGCATGTGCTACACCGAGGGACGTAACGCCATAGCCGGTGGCGATAACGACATCTGGTAAGCCTGACCAGCACGCGAAAATTAGGACGACCATACCGATCAACAGCGAGGTTTGTAGAGCAGTTTCGTCCGCTGTAGGTCGGGCGTTTCGCATGAGGACCATCTCGAAGTGTCACAGAACGGTCATGGTCACCGAGTCGGCGCGGTTGAGGTGAAACTAAACCCCAAAAGTCGTTGACTCGCCGACTTCGGTGCACCAACAGGTTCGCGAGGTACCCACGACCACAGCCGGCACTACATCGCTGTCGACAAGTCTACCCGATCGGAATCGCCAAGGGAAACGAGCATAGATATATCGGCCAGCGCATGGGGCGGTTGAACTGCTATCTCGGAGCCGAATTCAAACCGTGACGTCAAATGCGATAAACAAGAAACTGTTGCCACATGAAATCCGAAGGGTCGAGTTCACAAACGACAATCAAACCGTGAATTCAATTGGGGCGATCAGCGTGAATTGGTCACGTGAAATCAGATGGGCCGAGTTCTCGAGCAACTATCAAACGACGAGCTCAGTTGCGGCGATCAGCTAACGGTTGCAACGTTAATTCAGATGGGCCGAATCCAAACGCTTTGTATTGCAAAAGGCGATGACCAACTGAAAGAGAGATGAGTGATTCAGCGGTTCATCTACCCGCGCGAACGGTTGTGGTCACCGAGTCGGCGCGGTTGACCTGAATTCAAAACAAACTCGACTCGCCGACTTCGGTGCACCACATGGTTCCCCTTCCTCGAACCTATTCTTCCAGTCCACGGTACACACCATCGCTCGAGACACTGTTCAAAACATCGTCCATGTCAATGTTGGCAATCGACAGATTATCGTCAATCTCTCCAACCACCTCCGGCAGGAGCCGAACGGACCGCAATTCTGATTCCGGAACCGCGGAAGGCGGGCGAGCATAGTCGGCGGGATCAAGAGAGTCTGGGTCAAACGACAGAAGCGTTACGGTTTGCAAGTTCGAGTTTACGATGTTCCCGTCCGCTAGAAAACAATAGCCGTTCGAATACGCGTCCGGAAGTGCATGAACTAATTCGATTCCCGCTAGACCATAGTACTTGGGGTCATCAATGAATTGGACGTGCGCCCTGTATTGCGAAGGTCCAACTGGCGCAGTGATCCGAGTTTGCAATTCTTTCCAGGATCCTTCCCGATCGGAATACGTTCGGATTACCCACGATGCATCGTTCGGTATTTGGTGTCCGTCTTGAGGCATGCCACAACCTAAGGTCGTCGTTAATGCGAGAAGCAAAACTAGCGTGGATTTCATATTGATAAGGGGAACGGGACGGATCACGTGGTCGCCGCGAACGACTCACCACTTCAAAAACCTCAACTCGGCGACTCACGTGCATCCGATTGTTATGCGTCCGTTCCCCAATCGTGTACGTTGTCGTAACCCTTAGC